>DAIDIF010000189.1 GCA_027451805.1 Acidobacteriota bacterium | reverse complement strand
TGCAAGCCGTGCTGCGCACGCACCTCGAACCCGGCGAGCGCCTGCCGGGCCTGCCCCCACCCCTGCCGGCGGTCTCGATTCCCTGGTTCGACCTCACTGGGCGCGCTCCCCTGTCGCAGTTGCTGCAGGCAGGGCGCCCTGCGTCGCGCCCGGTGCCCATGGAAGCCCTCGGCCAGTCCTACGGACTGGTCTGGTATCGCGCCGAGATCGCCGCCGACACCGCCGGCAAGCTCGCACCGCGGGCGTTGCGCAGTTACGCGCGCGTCTATCAGGACGGCTACTTGCTCGGCGAAATCGATCGCAGCCGCGGCCATGCGAGCCTTGACGTCAGCCTGCGCGGCGGCGAGCCGCTCGACATCGTGGTCGAGTGCATGGGCCGGGTGAACTTCGGCCCGCATCTGCCGCATCAGCGCCAGGGCATCACCGAGCGGGTCACGCTCGGCGGCGCCGAGCTCACCGGCTGGACGATGTACCCGCTCCCGCTCGACGATCTGAGCGGGCTGCAGTTCGCTCCCCTGGCGGAGGCCGGCGCCGCCCCTCCCGGCCCGGCGTTCTACCGCGCCACGTTCACCCCGGCCGCCGCCGGCGACTGCTTCCTGGATATGCGCGGCTGGGGCAAAGGCTACGTCTGGGTCAACGGCCACCACCTCGGCCGTTACTGGGAGCGCGGCCCGCAGCGCTCGCTCTACCTCCCCGGCTGCTGGCTCCGCCGCGGCCAAAACGAAGTGATTGTCTTCGACTGGGACGCCAACCGGCCGCGCCGCCTGCGCGCCGTGCCGGACACCGTCTCCGGCTGACGCGCGCATGGCCTGCAGCGTCCGGCAGGGCCAAGATGCTGTCATAGCTCAGCCCCGGCCGCAGGCCCAGCGGGCACGCCGCTGCGGTGAGCTTCGCGGCGCCAAGCCGCGCCTGCTGATGCGTCAATGCATCGCGCGGCAGCTCGTTGGCTGCCTGTTTGAAGCGGACTCCGAGCCGCCGCTGCGCCGCTGCCAAGCCGGCGGCGACGTCATCGTCAACGGTCAAGGTCCTGCGCACATCATGAGGATAGCGTCCAAACATCATGATGCCGAAAACCCAGCCCGCGCTGGCGCCGGCCTGGGGCGATCGGCCAGACGCGGCGTGCCGGTTCTAGCGCGATTGGTCTCGCCCGGGATCGCGCAGCGTAACGAGGCAGACTTGCATCATTGGGGCATAGCCGGGCGCACCATCGCACGCGCCGTAGGCGCTGTAAGCGATGCGGACGCCACCCGCCGCGCGCGTGGCCGCCAGGATTGCCTGCGGCGCGCTGGGCAGCGCACGGCGGCGGGTCGTCCCGTTCGCGAGCGCGCGGGTGAAAATCCAAGGCCGCGAGCTCTGGATGTAGATGACCTGCCCGCTGTCGGGGTCTACCAAAGCGTTGATGACGACCGTCCACTGTCGCTTTCCCGCAATCACGGACGGCGCAGCGCCCACGCGCTGAACAAATAGAGCGACGGGACCACTGGGGCGGCCGTCAACTATCTGGAGCCACAGGCGGTACCCGCCAACTTCGACAGGATTCGGCGGCTCCGCCAGCGGCAACGTCTTGAGCCGGTTTGGCCCAAACGCAACCCGCACCGCAGCGGCCCCGGCCCGGGCCGGCACTATCCCGCGGGCGCCTGCGACGAAGTAGCGGAATGGCCGGCCGCACGCTCCCGCTCGTATCACGAGATTGTCGCCAGCCCAATCCAGCGACGCAGCTGGGCAACGCCCCAGCGGCACGCTTCCGGCGCGCGCGAGCCGCCGGGAGCTCACGCCGTATTGCCAGATATCGCCGCCAGCGCGAAAGGCGAGCCGGCGGCCGTCGCGGCTAAATACAAAGGCGGCTAGTTCGAGGGCCGCCTGATCGAACGGATATGCCTCGACGAGCGGACCATATGCCATTGTGCTCACCCCGGAGCGGCGTAGGCGCAACACCACGGGAGCGGAGGAACCATTCCCGGCAGCTTCGAAACTGCGGCAACCCGGCACGACGGGAGGCCCGACGCTTCCAAGCCGCTCTCCCGGCAAGTAGCCTTCATCGGCGGCGGTAACCCGGTAGCGGGCGTTTCGCGCCACGGCGAGGCTCCAGGCCCCCGCAGCCGAGGTCTCGGTTTGCCGGACCGCGATTGACGCCGGGGCGTGGGCGTAGACGCGTACGCCGGCCAGGGCGCGACCGCTTACCGCATCGTAGACAAAGCCATGCAGCAGGCCCGCGCGGCCGTCCTGCGATAGGCGGGGCGTGGCGGCCGGGCACTGAACCCCGCCCAACTCCTGCCGAAAACCAACGAACTGGCTGGCCATCGCGAAGATGGACGGCCGGAAGCCGTAGTCTCGGCTGATCTTCTGGAGGCTGCCCGCGAGCGCTGCACCGGCAGCGCGCCCGGTCGGCGCGCAGGCGGCGGCCGGCAGCGAGCGCACGAGAGTGCGATGGAAGCGGGTGATTGCCGCCAATGCCGCATCCGTGTCGGTCTCCAAAATCCGATTCAGGTTTGGCGGAAGGCTCTCCGCTTTTGCGGCGGAGCGCAGTCGCCCGGGCCAGTCACTCGCCAAAGCGCTAAGCATGCGAGCGCGCGCGTAGTGTCGAATCCACTGCCAGTCCGGCTCAGCCGGCTGAGCGGCTTGGGCGCGGTGGACCGCCTTCGGCTTGGCGCCGCAGCCCGCAGCCAATAAGGCCAAAAAGCACACGCCGCCCAAAGCACGGGACCAACTCACGTCCCATATCTTAACCGACAGCGCGGTAAGTCATTCCCGGCCGGCCCGAGGTCGGCACGCTGGCGCCTCGTGCTCTACTTGGGCTCGACCGCCAGCGGGAACTCGTAGCGGCGGGGAGCGCGGGCGGCGCCGGTGCGGGCCGCGACAGCCGTGTTGGCGGTGGCGTTGGGGCGGCACATCGGCGTCAGGCCCTCGGCCTCGCGGGTGAAGGTCATGCTCTGTTGTTCGGAGGCGTAATCAATGCGAATGATGTCGCCCAGGCGGACCTGGCCGGTGGCGATCAGCTTGGCCAGCGGAAACACCACGTGGCGCTCGATGGCGCGCTTGAGGTGGCGGGCGCCGTAGCGCGGGTTGTAGCCCTCCTCCAGCAGCCACGCCTTGGCGGCGCGGGTGCAGTTGAACAGGAAGGGATGGCCGCCGCTGGAGGCCAGGATGCGCTGTTGGACGAGGCCCAGCTCGATGTCGAGAATCGCGCCCAGCTCCTCCGGCCGCAGGGTGTGGAAGACCACCGTGCGGTCAATCCGGTTCATGAACTCGGGCGAAAACTTGTGCCGCGCCGCGGCCACCGCCACCCGGTCCACCTGGGCGTCGAGGCGGGTGTCAATGCGCACCGGCGGCGGCGTGAAGCCGGTGCCGCCCAGCGTCAGCGTGTCCATTTCGGCCGCGCCCAGGTTGCTGGTCATGAAGATGACGGTCTGGGAAAAGTCCACCCGGCGGTTGTCGCCCAGCGTCAGCGTGGCCTTGTCGAGAATGCCGAGCAGCAACTGCCAGAGCGCGTCGCTGGCTTTTTCGATCTCGTCGAACAGCAGCACCGACAGCCGCAAGCGGTCGGTATGCCATTGGCTGAGGGCTTCCTGGGTGAGCAGCGGGTGGGTTTCGCGATGGCCGAGATAGCCGGGCGGCGAGCCGATGAGCTTGGCGATCTCGTGGCTGTGCTGGAATTCGGCGCAGTCCACCTTGATCACCGCGCGGGCATCGCCGAACAGCGTCTCCGCCACCGCCTCCACCACGCGCGTCTTGCCCGAGCCGGTGGGCCCGAGCAGCAGGAGGTTGGCGATCGGCCGGCCGGGCGGGTGCAGCCCGGCCAGAAAGGTCTGATACAGATCCACCACGCAGGTCACCGCCCCCTGCTGGCCCACGATCTTTCGGCGCAACGCCGCCTCAAACTGGCAGACGTCGTCGCAGCGCAGGGTCGGATCCAATACCTCTTGGCAGCCCGTTCTCATAATGCCCTGCAAATTCTGATGCAGGGGGCTGCACCGGCGGCGCGGCCACGCCGCCGCCGGCCCCGCCTCGCGCCCGAATGGGGCGCGAATCGGGCTAATCGCCGAGCCCTTGGCGGGGGGTTTCAGAGTGGAGCGACTGCGAGGCCGGCTGGTGCTTCAGCTTGGTCTCCAACTGGCCGCGCAACATCCCCATCACCCGCAACAACGCCTGTACTTGCCGCTCCGCCGCCTCGGCGCCGCTCTTCTCGGCGATGCGGCTGTGCAGCAGGCCCAAATTGAGTTCGTCCAGATCCTCATGCAAGGTGCGCATCGAGTGCAGCAGCATGGCCGCGCCTTCCTGATCGGCAAAGGGCGAAACGAACGTTGCTGCGGCACGGGCGCGCACCGCGTCCCAATCAATCTGCAGATTGGGATGGGCCTGCCTGACCTGTGTCAACACCTCCTCGCTGACCCGCGGCCGGTTTCCGAGGCAGGCCAAGTGGACCTGGCGCACATGGCCATCCTCGCGGACGTTGTGTACCAAGTAATACGATTTGCCCTTTTTGCGAACGAACGCCATGGCGTTCCCCCTTTCACTGCCTCATCCCATTAGATTCAGCCGGCGGCGCTATGCATTCAGCTTCCTTCCACCCGCTGCCAGCGACTCTTGTCCGGCACGGTCCTCAGCAGGTCTGCCGCGCTTCCCGCTTGTGCCCCGTCCGGCTGTGACAGGCGCCGCGCCTCGTGGTGGTTTCACTCCCACCACTTTGGGATGGGCCACCCCGCCACCGAGGTTGTCCTGCCTCGCGCGGCCTCTCCACGGGGTGTTCGCAGCCCTGGCGGCATCCGCCGGGTTACCGGTCGACGCCACCGGCCGCGTGCTACCTTCAGGATAGAACGATGCTTGGATTCCTGCTGCCGAAGATGAGCTCGCGCCGTCTGGCTTTTCTGACCCTCGCCGCCGCGCTGCCGATCAGTTTGCTAGCGGCGCAAGCACCGGCGATGGTATCGGGGCGCCGGCCGACGCCGCCGAATTTAGAAATTCGCGCCATTTATTTCACCGGCATCATGGCCGGCAGCCCACACGGGCGCGCCCTGGCCCGGCAATGGCGGGCCGAAGGCGGCAACGCCATCGTCTTCGACGTCAAAGATTCGGACGGCCCGATCAGCTTCAACAGCCCGCTCCCGCTCGCCAGCCATCTCCGCCACCCCTATATCCACAGCCTGCCCGCCTGGGTGGCGTGGCTGCATCGCCACGGGCTGTACGCCATCGCGCGCCTGGCAGTGTTCAAGGACCAGCGCCTGGCGGCGGCGCACCCCGAGCTGGCGGTGCGCTCGCGCTCAACCGGCGGGGTCTGGCAGGAGCGGGGCGCTCCCACGCAATGGCTGGATCCGTCACTGCCCGCGGTGCAGCAATACGACATTGCCCTGGCCCAGGAAGCCGCCGCCGCCGGCGTGGACGAGATCCAGTTCGACTACATCCGCTTCCCCGTCGGCGGCAACCAGCGCGACGCCCAATTCGCCTACCAGGCCACCGCCCCGGCGACGCCGCGCGCCGACTTCATCCGCGACTTCCTGCGCCGCGCCCAGGCGGCGCTTGAGCCCACCGGCGTGCACATCTCGATCGACGTCTACGGCGTCACCGCCTGGGCGCGGCCCGAAGACCTGAAGTCCACCGGGCAGGACATCGCCCAGCTCGCCCCCTTCTGCGACGTCATCTGCCCGATGATCTACCCGTCGCACTTCTTCGGCGACTTCGACGGCTATAAGGACCCGGGCGATGCCCCCCGCCACTTCATCCAGGCCGGCATGGAACGCTTCGATGCCGTCACACGCGGCAGCCGCGCCGTCATCCGCCCCTGGCTGCAGGCCTTCGCCTGGCGCACGCGCAGCTTCGGCCCCAACTACATCCTCACCGAGGTCGCCACCGAGCACGAGTACCATGGCGGCGGCTTCATGTTGTGGAACGCCGGCAACGTCTACAAGGCGCCCGCCATCGCCATGCCGGAGATGATGGCGCACAAAGCCAGCTACTTCGACGCCAGCTTCCCCTACCCGGTGCAGGCCCCGGCCGGCGCGCCCGCCCCCGCGGCCCGCCGCTAGCGAGCGATCGCCGCGGGGGTCGTGGCGCAGCCACGACCCCCGCGGCCCCGCGTTTCCTTAACGCCCGCGGCCGCCGCGGAAGCCGCCGCCACGCCGCGGGCGGTCGTCGTCGCTGCGCTCGCGCCGCGGAGGACGGTCGTAGCCGCCCTCGCCGTTGTCGGCTTCCGCGCCCGCCGGGGGCGGCGGCAGCGGCAGGCCCAGCTTCTCGCGCTGCTCGCGCAGCACCGCCTTGCGGCTGAGCTTGACCTTGTTGCCCTCGATGTTGAGGCAGCGCACCAGGATCTGGTCGCCTTCCTTGAGCTCGTCGTGCACGTCGCGGATGCGGTACTCGGCCACCTCGCTGATGTGCAGCAGGCCGTCGGTGCCGGGGAAGATCTCGACGAAAGCGCCGAAGTCCACCAGCCGCACCACCTTGCCCAGGTAGGTCTTGCCGATCTCGGCCGAGGCGGTCACGTCGCTGACCATCTGCAGCGCCTTCTGCCCGGCGGCGCCGTCCACCGCGGCGATGTTCACCGTGCCGTCGTCGCTGACATCGATCTTGGCGCCGGTGGCCTCGACGATGGAGCGGATCATCTTGCCGCCGGGCCCGATCAGGTCGCGGATCTTGTCCACCGGAATCTTGATGGTGGTGATCTGCGGCGCGTAGAGCGAGCGCTCGCTGCGCGGGGCGGCGATGGTCTGCGCCATGGTGTCGAGAATCTGCAGCCGGGCGCGGCGCGCCTGCTCCAGCGCCTCGCGCATCAGCTTGGCGTCCACGCCCGCGATCTTGATGTCCATCTGCAGCGCGGTGATGCCCGCGCGCGTGCCCGCCACCTTGAAGTCCATGTCGCCGTAATGGTCCTCGGCGCCGGCGATGTCGGTGAGGATGGCGTACTTGTCGCCCTCCTTGACCAGCCCCATGGCGATGCCCGCCACCGGCGCCTGCATCGGCACGCCGGCGTCGGCCAGCGCCAGCGAGGCGCCGCAGACCGAGGCCATCGAGCTGCTGCCGTTGGACTCCATGATGTCGCTCACCACCCGGATGGTGTAGTTGAACGTGCCCTCGGGCGGAAGCTGGGAGAGCTGGCTGCGTTCCGCCAGCGCGCCGTGGCCGATCTCGCGCCGGCCGGGGCCGCGCAGGAACCCGACCTCGCCCACCGAAAAGGGCGGGAAGTTGTAGTTCAGCATGAAGCGCTTGAACCCTTCCCCCTCGATCGTCTCGATGCGCTGCTGGTCTTCCTTGGTGCCCAGCGTCACCGTCACCAGCGCCTGGGTCTCGCCGCGGGTGAACAGCGCCGAGCCGTGGGCGCGCGGCAGCAGCCCCACCTCGCAGGTGATCGGGCGGATCACGTCGAAGGCGCGGTGGTCCGGCCGCCGGCGCTCGTCGAGCAGGGTGTCGCGGAAGATGCGCTCGCGCATCAGCTCGAAATACTTTTTGGTCTGCGGCTTCAGCTCGGGCTGCTCGGCCGGCACCGCGGCCAGCGCCTCGGCCTCGATCGCCGCCGCCAGCCTGCCGCTCTCCAGCTTGGGATGCGCCCTGGTGTCGAGCGCCTCGGTCAGGCGCGCGCCGTACTGCGCGAACAGTTTCTTGTAGAAGGTCTCGTCCACCACGGGCGCGGTGACCGCGCGTTTGGGCACCCCGGCCTGGCGCCGCAACTGCTCCTGCCCGGCGATGATCTTCTTGATCTGCTCGTGGCCGAACTCGATCGCGCCCACCACCACGTCCTCGGACACCACCTGCGCCCCGGCCTCGACCATGGAGATGCCGGCCGCGGTGCCCGCCACGGTGATGTTGAGCAGGCTCGAGCGCATCTCGGCGTAGGTCGGATTGCAGACGTAGTTGCCGTCCACATAGCCGACCCGCACCCCGGCCAGCGCCTGCGGGAAGGGCACGTCGGAGACGTGCAGCGCCGAACCCGCGGCGGTCAGCGCCAGCACGTCGGGGTCGTTCTCCTGATCGGCGGAGAGCACCAGCGCCACCACCTGGGTCTCGTTGCGGAAGCCGTCGGCGAACAGCGGCCGGATGGGCCGGTCAATCTGCCGGCTGGTGAGAATCTCTTTTTCCGTCGGCCGGCCCTCGCGCTTGATGTAGCCGCCGGGAAAGCGCCCGGAGGCGTAGGTGTACTCGCGGTAATCCACCGTCAGCGGGAAAAAGTCGATCCCCTCGCGCGGCTGGTTGGCGCTGGTCGCGGTGGCCAGCACCATGGTGTCGCCCAGGCGCACGATCACCGCGCCTCCGGCCTGCTTGGCGATCTTTCCGGTTTCCAGGGTCAGGGTCTTTCCCCCGGCTAATTCAATGGTCACGCTCGACGGCATAAGTCTTCTCGATTCTTGGGAATTAAGGCAGCACCGGCGACAGCCGAACGGCTGCCGATTACTTGCGCAGGCCCAGCTTTTGGATCAGGCCGCGGTAGCGGTCGGGCGACTCGCGCTTGAGGTAATCCAGCAAACGGCGGCGCTTGCCGACCAGCAGCAAGAGGCCGCGGCGCGAGTGATGATCCTTGGCGTGGGTTTTGAAATGCTCGGTGAGGTAGGTGATGCGCTCGGTGAGCAGCGCCACCTGCACTTCCGGCGAACCGGTATCGGTGGGATGAATGCGGTAGGTGCCGACTACTTCTTGTTTGGCTTCAGCTGTGGTCGCCATTCCTGGGGCGTCGCTCCTCTACTCTTCTATCCATTGGGTGGAAGGCACTATGGTAGCACACGTTCTGCCCCGGCGACGCGACGCCGGCCGGGCCATCCGCCCTCGTTCGGATCCGGTCGCGGCAACGGGGAGACGCCCGAGCGCCAGCGGGCGTCCGTTGCCGGGGATCGAAGCACGGCCACAGCCCGACCAGCGGGAGGGCGGCACGAGCACAAGGTGGCCGAGCCACCTACTGGCCGGGATTGGGCGCGGGGTGCACGACGATATACACCGAGCCGGCCTGCGGCCCGCCCGTGTAGATGCGCAGCAGCACATCCTGCCCCGGGGGCAGCTTGCGCAGCTCCGCCCGCACCGCCGCGGTGTCGGGCGTGGGGACGCGGTTGACGTCGGTGATGACCACGCCCGGGGTCAGACCGGCGTTGTAGGCCGGTCCGCCGGGAGTGACGCTGCGAATCAGCGCGCCCTTGACGTTGTCGCCGAGCTGGAACCGGTCGCGCGCCTGCTGCGTGATGTCCTGCAGCTCCACGCCCAACTGCACCCCGGAAACCGTGCTGGGACCGCCGGCGTTGGCCGCCGCCTTGGTTTCATCCTGCGGCGCGATGCCCAGGGTGGCGTGCAGCGTCATCGGCTTGCCATCGCGGAGAATGCCGATGGTGGCGTGCGAGCCCGGCGGCGTGGCGGCGGTATCCAGTTGGAGCTGGGTGGCGTCGTCCACGTGCTTGCCATTGAAACTCACGATCAGGTCGCCGGCTTTCAGCCCCGCCTCCGCGCCGGCGCCGCCGGCCACAGCCTGGCTGACCAGCGCGCCCTTGGCGTTGGCCGGCAGGTTGAAGAAATGCATCATGCCCGGATCCGCGGGCGAAAGGGTGATCCCCAAGTAGCCGCGGATGACCTTGCCCTTGGCGATCAGCATGGCCGAGATCGGCTGCGCGATCTCGCTCGGAATCGCGAACGCCTCGCCGCTGAAACTGCCGGTCGAGGTGTAGATGAACGCGTTCACTCCCACCACCTCGCCGCGCACGTTCACCAGCGGCCCGCCCGAGTTGCCCGGGTTGATGGCGGCGTCGGTCTGCAGGAAATCGCCGGGCGCGCGCAGGTCGGTGCGGTCGGACGGGGCCGGAATCCGCCCTTTGCCGCTGATGATGCCGTGCGTCATGGTGAACTGCAATCCGAACGGATTGCCGAAGGCGTAGACCACGTCGCCCTGCTTCAGCGTGCGCGAGTTGCCCCAGGGCAGGTTGGGCAGGCCGGTGGCGGCGATCTTGATCACAGCCAGGTCGGTGAGCGCGTCGGTGCCCACCACCTTGGCCGGAAAGGTGCGCAGATCGCTCAGGGTCACCCGGATGGTGGTGGCGTCGGCGACGACGTGGTTATTGGTGACGATGAACCCGTCGGGCGAAATGATGATGCCGCTGCCGATGCCCTGCTCGAACTGCGGCCGGCGCGGAAACTGGCCAAAAAACTGGGACAGCGGATTGTCGGGGGGCATGCCGTTGCCCGGCCCGCTCGGCGTGGCGTGGGAGGTCACATTCACCTGCACCACCGCCGGCGCCACATGCTCCGCCAGTTTCTCCTGCGCCTGGTCTTGCGCGATCAGCGGCGCGACCGCGCTCGCCGCCAGCGGCCCTTCGGTGGAATGGGTGATCCCGGTCCAAACCGTGGGCGCGGCGCCGCGGGAACGGTAAAACGCCATCGCGCCCACCACGCCGACCAGGACCAGCACCACCGCCAGGGCGCGGCCGCTGAGATGAATACCGGAATGAGGCGCTTCGGGCACGGGCATGGCAAGCTCCTTAAAAAACTATTGGCGGATAATTCTATATTGGACGCAAAAAGGACGCTGCGGGAAAAATCCCGCTCCCATTGACGGGCACGGGCCCCAGCCCGGCGCTGCGCCTCCGGCCGCGCGTGCAATCAATGCTATACTCTGCTTGCCGCAGCTATCGCGGCCAGGAGCGACCCTATCCGCGACTTCCGCCCGCGCCGCATTCCCGAACCCCGCACGCGCATCAACGAACGCATCCGGGCCCGCGAGGTGCGCGTTATCGACGAGGAAGGGACGCAGTTGGGCATCCTGACGCCGCAGGACGCGCTCGCCCTCGCCCGCCAACGCACGCTCGATCTGGTCGAGGTCGCCCCCAGCGCCGATCCACCGGTCTGCCGGATCATGGATTTCGGCAAGTACCAGTACCAGATGGAGAAGAAGGCGCGCGAGGCGCGCAAGAACCAGAAGAACGTCGTCATCAAGGAAGTCAAGTTCCGCCCCAACACCGACGATCACGATTTCGAGTTCAAGAAGAACAACGTGCTGCGCTTCCTCGACGACGGCGACAAGGTCAAGGCGGTGGTCCAGTTCCGCGGCCGCGAGATCACCCACAAAGAGATCGGCTTCCAGTTGATCAACAAGCTGCTGCAGGAAGTCGCGGCGGCGGCGATCGTCGAGTTCCGCCCGCGCATGGAAGGCAACGCGCTGACGGCGATTTTGGCGCCCAAGAAGTCCTGACGTCCGGGGCTTCTGGTAGACTATCGGGATGCCGAAGCTGAAGAGCCATCGCGGCGCCGCCAAGCGCTTCCATACCACCGGGGGCGGCAAGATCGTGCGCGGCCACTCCGGCGCGCGCCATATTCTGACCTCGAAGGCGCGCAAGCGCAAGCGCGTGCTGGACCAGGAGACGCTGATTAGCGCCGCCGACCAGCGCCGGATTGCGCGCATGATTCCCTACTCTTAACCGCAGGGATGCACCCGGGCCCCCGGCCGCGGCCGGGGCGAGCTCACCGCCTGCGCCGGCTCCCATCGTGCCGGCCAGGCGTTCCGAAAGGAGAAAACGATGCCTCGCGTCAAACGCGGCAGCAAGCGCAAGGAAAAGCGCAAAAAGCTCCTCGGCCTCACCAAGGGCTTTTTCCTCACCAAAAGCAAGCTCTACCGCTCGGCCAAAGAGGCCAGCCAGCGGGCGCTCAAATTCGCCTACAGCGGGCGCAAGCAGCGCAAGCGCCAATTCCGCGAGATCTGGATCGTGCGCATCGGCGCCGCCACGCGCGCCCACGACATGAGCTACAGCCAGTTCATGCACGGCCTGGCGCTGGCAGGTGTCGAGCTCGACCGCAAGATCCTGGCCGAACTGGCGATCGCCGACCCGGCCGGGTTCGCCACGCTGGTGGCGCAGGCCAAGGCGGCGCTGCCGGCGGCCTGAGGGCCGGCGTGAAAACCGAAGCCGAACTGGCAAGCTGGGCCGCGACGCCGTGGCCGGAGTTGGGCCTCGCCACGCCGGAGGCGCTCGAGGCGTCGCTCGGCGAGTTCGACGCGGCGCTGGCCGCCGCGCGCCCCGAGCGCGAAGCCTGGCTGGGGCGCAAGCGCGGCCTGGTCACGCTAATCAATCAGAACTGGCTGCGGCTCGCGCCCAAGGAATGGAAGCCGGCGCTGGGCGCGGCGCTGAACGCGCTGCGGCTGCGGGCGGAAGAACGCCTGGCGGCGACGGAGGCCCAGGCCCAGCCGGCCGCCACGGCGTGGGAAGACCTCACGCTGCCCGGCCGGCCGGCGCTGGCCGCGGCGATGCACCCGATGCTGGCGGTGCGCGACGAGATCACCGATATCTTCCTGCGCCTGGGCTACACCGTCGCCGACGGCCCCGAAATCGAGACCGAGTACTACAACTTCGAGGCGCTGAACATCCCCGCCGGGCATCCGGCGCGGGACGAGCACGACACGCTCTACGTCGGCCCCGGCCTGCCCCAGCACCTGCTGCGCACCCACACCTCGCCGGTGCAGGTGCGCATCATGCAGCACCAGCCGCCGCCGGTGCGCGTCATCGTGCCCGGCCGCGTCTACCGGCGCGACACGCCCGACGCCTCGCACTCGCCCAACTTCCACCAGATCGAGGGCCTGGCGGTCGACCGCGGCCTGCACCTGGGGCATCTCAAGGGCACGCTCGATCATTTCGCGCGCGCCTTCTTCGGCCCGGGCGTCGCCACCCGCCTGCGCCCCAGCTACTTCCCCTTCACCGAGCCCAGCGCCGAGCTCGACGTGAGCTGCATCTTCTGCCAGGGCTCGGGCTGCCGCACCTGCAAACAGAGCGGCTGGATCGAGGTGCTGGGCTGCGGCATGGTGGACCCGGCGGTCTTCCGCTTCGCCGGCTACGACCCCGCCGAGGTCTCGGGCTTCGCCTTCGGCATGGGGATCGAGCGCCTGACCATGCTGCGCTACGACTGGAACGATGTGCAGCGCCAATACGCCGGCGACCTCCGCGACCTGGAGCAGTTCCGGTGAAGGTGCTGCTCTCCTGGCTGCGCGAGTTCGCCCCCACCACCGCCGCGGGGCCGGCGATCGCCGCCGCGCTGTCGCGCGTGGGCCTCGCCGCCGAGCGCCTGGAGGGCGACGCGCTGGAACTGGAGCTGGCCGCCAACCGCCCCGACTGCCTCAGCCATTACGGCGTGGCGCGCGAGCTGGCGGCCGCGCTCGCGCTCGAGCTCGGCCCGGCGCCCGACGGGGCGGCGCTGGCGCCCGGACGCGGCGCGGGCGCGATCCACATCGACGCGCCCGAAGCCTGCCCGCACTATTGCGCGCTGGCGCTGGACGACGTCGCCGCGCTGCGCCCGCCGCCCGCAAGCGCCGCGCGCCTGCGCGCCCTCGGCCACCGCAGCATCAACCCGCTCGCCGACCTCACCAACACCGCCCTCTTCGAGATGGGCCACCCCACCCACGCCTTCGACGCCGACACGCTGCGCGGCGGCGAGCTGCGGGTGCGCTGGGCGCGGCCGGGCGAGCGGCTGACCACGCTCGACGGCATCGAGCGCGCGCTCGCCGCCGACGACCTGGTGATCGCCGACGCCGAGCGCCCGGTGGCGCTGGCGGGCGTCATGGGCGGGCTGGAGACGGCGATCACGGAACACACGCGCCGCGCCGTGGTCGAGAGCGCCTGGTTCGACCCGGCGGCGGTGCGCCGCGCCGCGCGCCGCCACACGCTCCATACCGACGCCAGCCACCGCTTCGAGCGCGGCGCCGATCCCGCCGGTCCGCGGCAGGCGGCGCGCCTGCTGGCGGCGCGCGCCCAAGCCGCCGGCGCGCACGTCGCCGGCTTCTCCGAGCGCGGCAGCGCCGCCGCGCCGGCGGCGCCGATTCCGCTGCGCGCGGCCGAGATCGAACGCCTGCTCGGCATCCGCATCGAGGAGTTCGACCAGGCGCGCATCCTCGTCAGCCTGGGCTGCGCGCCCGCCGCCGGCGGCTGGCAGCCGCCCTCCTGGCGCGCCGATCTGCGCCGCGAGATCGACCTGATCGAGGAACTCGCCCGCATCGCCGGCTTCGACTGCATCCCCGCCGCCCTGCCCGCCTTCGCCGGCGCCGGCACGCCGCGCCCCGAGGCCGCGTTGCGCGACCGCGTCCGCCGCCAACTGCTGGGCCGCGGCTTTTTCGAGGCCCTGGCGATGAGCTTCGACGACGCTGCCGCCTGCCGCCGCTTCGCACCCGCAGCGGCGCCGGTCGAGCTCCTCAACCCGCTGAGCGAGGAAGCCGCGATCCTGCGCACCTCTTCCCTGCCCGCCATGCTGCGCCTGCTGCAGCACAACCTGCGGTACGGCGTGGCCGCGCCGCGGCTGTACGAGATCGCCAAGGTGTACCGCCTCGAGCAGGGGCGGCCGCACGAGCGCGCGGTGCTCAGCCTGGGCGCGGCGGACGAGGGGCTGGACCTGCGCGCCTGGAAGGGCGAGCTGGAGGCCGTGCTGCACGCCTTCGCCCTGCCGCCGCTCGCGGCCGAACCCGCCGATGCCGCCTGGCTGGCCGCAGGCCGCGGCGCGCGCCTGGGCGGCGTCGCCCGCTTCGGCCAGCTCCATCCCGGCATCGCCGAAGCCTGGAAGCTGCCGGCGTTCGTCTGGCTGGCCGAGCTCGATCTCGAAGCGCTGTACGCGCTCGGCGCGCGCCCGTCCGCCTACCGCGAACCCTCGCGCTTCCCCGCCAGCGAGCGCGATTTTTCGTTTCTGTTCGCCGACGGCCTCACCTGGGCCGCCACGGCGGCGGCGCTGCGCATCCCCCCCATCGCCCACCTCGCCGCCATCACGCCCGCCGAAATCTATCGCGGCCGCGGCGTCGCCGCGGGCCACTACAGCCTGCTGTTGCGCGCCCGCTTCCAGGCGGACGAGCGCACGCTGCGCGACGAGGAGGTGCAGGCCGGCGCCGACGAGATCGTCCGCCGCCTGCTCCAGCTCGGCGGCGTCCAGCGCTGACACCTGCCCGCCTACGGATGTAGGATAATGAGCGCATGAAGCACCCCCGCCTCGGGCTTACCCTCGCCCTCGCCTGCGCGCTCACCCTGCCGGCCGCGGCGCAAGCCAAAACGCAGCCGAAACCGGCCGCGAAATCCCCGGCCAAAGCCGTCTCCACCGCCGGCACGCTGGCGCCCATGATGCCGGGCCTGCCCACCGAGGAGCCGCCGCCGCCGCACACCACCATCGTCGAGCAGATCGTGGCGCGCGTGAACGATAAGATCATCACCTCCACCGACTACGCCAATGCCGAAGCCAGCATGATGACCGACCTGCAGCAGCGGGCGCAGCAGTCGGGCCAGCCGGTGAGCGCGACCGAGATCGCCAAGGCCAAGCGCGATCTGCTGTCCAATTTGATTGACAACCAACTGCTGGTGCAACGCGCCAAGGACCTCGGCCTGAGCGCCGAAACCCAGACCATCCTCCAGCTCGACCAGCTGCGCAAGCAGAATCACCTGGCGACGATGCAGGACCTGCAGCGCGCGGTGGAGTCGCAGGGCGAAAACTACGAGGACTTCAAGCAGGCGATGCAGAACCAGATTCTGCAGCAGATGGTGATCGAGCAGGACGTCGCGCCGCGCGTGCCGCAGGCCACGCCGCAGCAGATCGCGGCCTATTACAACGCCCACAAGGCGCAGTTCGTCACGCCGGACGAGGTGGGGTTGAGCGAGATCCTGATCAAGACCCAGGGCAAGCCCGCGTCCGAGCTGGCGCGGTTGAAATCGCTGGCCGATCAGGTGCAGCAGCGCGCCGCCAACGGCGAGAGCTTCCGCAAACTGGCGCAACGATACTCCGACGCGGCCTCGGCCTCCGATGGCGGCGACATCGGCTTCGAAAAGAAGAACCAGCTCGAGGCCAGCCTGGCCAAGACGCTGTGGTCGCTGCCGGTGGAAGGCGTGACGCCGGTGGAGAAGATCGCCAGCGGCTACCTCATCCTCAAGGTGACCGCGCGCCATCACGCCGGGCAGGAGACGCTGCAGCAGGCCACCTCCGCCATCAACTACGTCCTCTACCAGCAGGCGCTGAAACCGGAGCTGAAGACCTACCTGGACGGCTTGCGACGCAACGCCTACATCACCATCAAGCCGGGTTATGTGGATACCGGCGCCGCCCCGGCCGCCAGCGAAACCTCCGAGATCACCCACTTCCAGCGCGTGCTGCCCAGCGATCTGCCCAAACCCACGGGCAAGGACAAGAAGCCCGGCGGCTTCCAAATGGGCGGGGGCGGCCGCTAGCGGCCGGTCGATGGCCGAGATTCTGAAACCTCCGTTCGTCGCCGATCTGGCGCCCGACACCGCCGTGACCGCCGGCTTTCTGGTGTTGCGCAAGGAGGTGCGGCAAAAGAAGGACGGTGACCCTTACCTCTCGCTCACCCTCGGCGACCGCACCGGCCAGATCGAGGCCAACATGTGGGACCAGGTGGCGGCGGTGCAGCACAGCTTCGCCGGCGACGACTTCATCAAGGTGAAGGCGCAAGTGGCGCTGTATCGCGACAAGCTGCAGCTCAAGATTGAGCGCCTGCGCCGGCTGGAGGAGAGCGACGTCGTGCTCGGCGACTATCTGCCGGTCACCGCCGGCGACGTGGACGCCATGTGGCGCGAACTGGAGCAGCGCATCGCCGCCATCGCCAACCCGCATCTGCGCGCCCTGCTCGAGGCCGTCTTCGGCGATCCCGCGATCGCCGCGCGCTTCCGGCGCGCGCCGGCGGCGAAGACGCTGCACCACGCCTGGATCGGCGGCCTGCTGGAGCACGTGATGTCGCTCTGCCGGCTGGCCGGGCTGGTGATGCAGAACTACGCCTTCGTGGACGCCGACCTGCTCTATACCGGCATCCTGCTCCACGACCTGGGCAAGATCGAGGAGCTCGACTACGAGCGCGGCTTCCGCTACACCACCCGCGGCCAGTTGCTGGGGCACATGGTGCTGGTGCTGCGCATCCTGCACGACAAGCTGGCCGCGCTGCCCGATTTTCCGCCCGCGCTGGCGGCGCTGGTCGAACACCTGATCGTCAGCCATCACGGCCATTACGAGTTCGGCTCGCCCAAGCTGCCGATGTTTCCCGAGGCGATGCTGCTGCACCAGCTCGACGACATGGACTCGAAGATGCAGGCCATGCACACCCAACTGCTGCAGGACCCGGTCGCCGGCGATTGGACCGGCTACAACCGCTCGCTCGACCGGCCGCTGCTGCGCGCGCCGCAATGGCTGGAGGAGGAGCGCGCCCGCGCCGAGGCGGCGGGGCGGTGAGGTCGCGCTCGGGCGGCGAGCTGCCGCAACTGGAGCTGGAATGCCTGGCCGCGCTGTGGGCGCTGGAGCGCGCCCCGGTGGCGCAGGTGCACGCCCGGCTGGCGGAGCGCGGCCGCCCGCTGGCCTACACCACGGTGCTGACGGTGATGGAGCGGCTGCTGCGCAAGCGCGTGGTGGAGCGCGAGCGGCACGGGCGCGCCTACGTCTACCGCCCGCTGGTGTCGCGCGCCGAAATGCGCGAGCGCGCACTCGGCCGCCTGGTGGCCAACTACTTCGACTCGCGCCAGGAGCTCGAGCGCTACCTCCGCCCCCAGCCCGCCGCCGCGCCGGCACGCTCCGCCGCGCCCGCGCCCGAGCCCGAGGCCGAGCCCGCGTTTCTGGATTAGGCGGCGGCTTTCCTCTCTTGCGCCGCGGGCGCGCTCTTGCCCGCCAGCATGGCCGCCACCACGCCGCAGGCGACATAGGTCACCAGATCGATGGCGATGAACTCGGCCGGGATGCGCCGCCCTTCCGGCAGCACCGCGGCGAAGGCCAGGTTGACAGGCACGCTGGCCAGCAGCGTCGCCCAAATGCCGAAGCGCACGCCCTCGGCCGCCCCGCCGCCGCGATAGCCCTGCAGAAAGATGTAGGCGAACGCGCTCGCCAGGATGAACGTGGCCAGCGCCAGGATGATGGTGGCGCTGACCGTGGGCTGCAGGTGCCAAGGCATCAGTTGGTTGTTCGCGAAGCTGGGTCGCGCCAGCCGCTCCAGGCTGAAGTGCAGCACGAAGCTTACGATCGCGACGGCCATCCAAATTTTGGTGAAGTTTTGGTTCTGCGCCATATCTATCCTCCAGGGCCCCGCCCCAGCCGGGCCCGGCAAACGCCAGTAGTGTGCTCCCGCTTCCACCCGGTTGCAAGCCGCCTTCGCCACCCCGCCTCGCGGCCGCGCTTGCGTGGACCCTTGCGCCTTCTAGTACCCTAAGCTGTGCATTTGAAGCTGCGGGTTCCCAATGCGGCGTCGCTGGTGGCGGCGGCGGTGTCGGGCGCGGCGCTGAGCGCCTGCTTCCCGCTGCGCGGCTGGGACTGGCTGGCGTGGATGGCGCTGACGCCGCTGTTCATCGTGGTGGCGCGCGCCCGCAGCGGCTGGGGCGCGCTGGCCAGCGGCTACGTCGCCGGCGCGGTGTTTTTCGGCCTGAGCTGCCCCTGGATCGCGGCCACGGTGCACAACTACGGCGGCTTGAGTCCGGCGCTGGCGGGGGTGGTGTTTGTCCTGTTCCTGGCGCTGATGGGCAGCTATGTGGCGCTGTTTGCCTGGCTCGGCTACTGGATCGGCCGCCGCTCCGGCCATCGCGTCCTGCCGCTGCCGTTTCTCTGGGTCGCGGTCGAGCTGCTGCGCACCTACACGCCGATGGGCGGCTTTCCCTGGAACCTGCTGGGCTACAGCCAGGTCAGCCACGCCGGTTTCATGCTGGTGGCGCCCATCGCCGGCGTCTATGGGGCCGGCCTGATCATCGCCGCCGCCAACACGCTGCTCGCCGACCTGGCGATGCGCTTTTACGCCAGCCGCGCCGAAGGCGCGCCGGGATGGCCGACCCGGCGCGACGCCTGGCTGGGCATCAGCCTGGGGGTGATCCTGGGCTTCGCGACCTGGCCGTATCACCCCCCCTCGCTGCCGGTGGAGACCCTGCGCGCGCGCCTGGTGCAGCCCAACACCGCCCTCAACCAGAATTGGACCAGCGCTTCCCTCACCCGTTTCCTCGAGCAGCAGCAGGCGCTGTCGGCGCCCGTCCACGGCCGGCACGTGAACCTGATCCTGTGGCCGGAGCAGCCGGCGCCGCTGGCCTACGCCCTGCAGCCCGGCTTTCAGGCGATCACGGCGATGATGCTGTCGCGCGCGCGGGCGGCGTTTCTCTTCAGCGAGGTCACCTACCCGCGCACGGCGCAGGGCCTGCCCAACTACCGCTTTCCGCGCAACTCGTCGCTGCTGATCCACGCCGACGGCACCACCGGCCAGCGCTACGACAAGATCCACCTGGTGCCCTTCGGCGAGTACGTGCCGCTGCCCGCCTGGCTGCAGCGCCTTGCCGGGGTGGGCAAGATGGTGCAGGACGTGGGCGATTTCGTGCCCGGCCACAAGCCGGTGCTGTTCCACGACGGCGGCCGGGCGTTCGCGACGCTGATCTGCTACGAATCCATCTTTCCCCAGCTCGCCCGCCAGGAGGTGCTGGACGGGGCGCAGTGGCTGGTGAACCAGAGCGACGACGGCTGGTACGGCCGCTCCTCCGCCATGGCGCAGGGCTTGATGATGGCGCGCATGCGCGCCATCGAGAACCGCCGCTGGATGCTGCGCGACACCAACAGCGGCCTGACCGCGGTGATCGACCCCTACGGCCGCGTGCGGGCGGAGCTGCCCCCGTTCCGCGCGGGCGCGTTGGTGTCGGGCTTCAGCCCGCGCACCGGGCTGACGTTTTACACCCGCCACGGCGACTGGCTCGCCTACCTGTGCGTGCTGATCGCCGCCGGCTTCGCCGGCCTGGCGCTCCTCCGCCGGCCGCGGGCGCAACCGCAGGAGGCCCCATGCCCACCCGCCGCGACATCCTGAAAACCTCGCTCGCCGCCTCCGCCCTGGCGCTGGCGCCGCGCCTGCCCGGCGCCGCCGCCGCCCCGCCGCCCGCCGGCGAGGATGTGGACATCGCCCCGCCGCCCGCCGGCGAGCGCCGCCACAAGCTCGACCGCGGCTGGCGCTTCCATCCCGGCCACGCCGACGATCCGGCGCGCGACTTCGGCTTCGGGCGCAACCAGTCCAGCTTCGCCAAGGCGCTGTACGCCGCCCCGGCGGCCGGGTTGGGCTTCGACGACAGCGCCTGGTCGGCGATAGACCTGCCCCACGACTGGGCGGTGGATCTGCCCTTCCAGGATGATCGCCGCCTCCGGGGACACGGCTTCAAGCCGCTGGGCCGCGCCTATCCCGCGACCAGCATCGGCTGGTACCGGCGGCCGATCGCGCTGCCGGCCGCCGCCGCCGGACGCCGGCTGGGCGTGCGCTTCGACGGCGTCTTCCGCGACGCCATGGTGTTCTTCAACGGCGAGTATGTGGGCCGCGACTTCAGCGGCTACGCCCCGTTCGAGTTCGACATCACCGAGCTGGCGCACGCCGGCGGCGCCAACCTGCTGGCGCTGCGCGTGGACGCCACGCTGGGCGAGGGCTGGTTTTACGAAGGCGCCGGCGTGTACCGCCACGTCTGGCTCCTCCAGACCCACCCCACCCACTTCGCCTCCGACGGCGTTGCCGTGCGCTGCGCCGTCGGCGCCAGTGGCGACGCCCAAGTCTCCGTCCACGCCGAGGTGCGCAACCAAAGCGATGCCGCCGCCCGCTGCCGCCTGCGCGTCACCTGCCTCGACCCCGACGGCAACGCCGCCGCCGCCGCCCGCTCGCGCAGCGCCGAAATCGGCCCCTGGCAGGAGGCCACCCTCGCCGCGGACGCCACGCTCCCCAGCCCCCGCCTCTGGTCGCCCGAGGCGCCGCATCTCTACCGCGCCCGCTGCCGCCTGGAAACCGCCGCCGGCCTTCCGCTGGATGCGATCGAAATCACCTTCGGCGTCCGCCGCCTCCGCTTCGATCCCAAGCGCGGCTTCCTGCTCAACGGCAAGCGGGTCGAGATCCAGGGCACCTGCAACCACCAGGACCACGCCGGCGTCGGCACCGCGCTGCCCGACCGGCTGCAGAGCTACCGCGTCCAGCGCCTGCAGGCGATGGGCTGCAACGCCATCCGCACCAGCCACAACCCGCCCACGCCGGAACTGCTCGACGCCTGCGACCGCCTGGGCATGCTGGTGCTGGATGAGACCCGCATGTTCGCCTCCACCCCGGAGGGCCTGAGCCAGCTCGAGCGCCTCATCCGCCGCGACCGCAACCACCCCTGTGTCGTGCTGTGGTCGCTGGGCAACGAGGAGCCGCAGCAGGGCACGCCGGTGGGCGCGCGCGTGCTCGCGGCGATGAAGCGGCTGGCGAAGCGGCTCGATCCGACGCGCCCGGTCACGCTCGCCATGAACGGCGGCTGGGGGCGCGGCGCCAGCGCCGTGGTGGACGTGCAGGGGTTCAACTACGGCAACGGCGGCGGCAGCGCCATGACCGGCCCGCACATCGACGCCTTCCATCGCCGGTTCCCGTCGCAACCCACGGTCGGTACCGAAACCGCTTCTGCCGTATCCACCCGCGGCATCTACGCCAACGATCCCCAGCGCGGCTACGTCAGCGCCTACGACGTCAACTTCCCCAGCTACGCGCAAAGCGCCGAGGCATGGTGGAAGGTCTACGCCGCGCGCGAGTTCCTCGCCGGCGGCTTCGCCTGGACCGGGTTCGATTATCGCGGCGAGCCCACCCCGTACGGCTGGCCCTGCATCAATTCGCACTTCGGCATCCTCGACACCTGCGGCTTCCCCAAGGACAGTTTCTACTACTACCGCGCCTGGTGGACCGACGAGCCGGTGCTGCACCTGTTTCCCCACTGGAACTGGGCCGGCCGCGAGGGCGAGCCCATCGCGGTGTGGTGCCACACCAATTGCGACGCGGTCGAGCTGTTCCTCAACGGGCGCAGCCTGGGCGTGCGCCCGGTGGAGCGCTGGGGCCACGCCCAATGGCACGTGCCCTTCGCCCCCGGCGTGCTCGAGGCGCGCGGCCGCCGCGGCCCGGCCGCGCTCACCGCGCGGCGCGAAACCACCGGCCCGGCGGCCCGGCTGGCGCTGCGCGCCGACCGCGCGCGGCTCGCGGCCGATGGCGAAGACCTGGCGGTGGTGACGGTGGAAGTGCAGGACGGCCAGGGCCGCCTGGCGCCCACCGCCGGCAACCCGGTGAGCTTCACGCTCGCCGGCCCGGCCCGCCTGCTCGGCGTCGGCAACGGCGACCCCAGCAGCCACGAGCCCGACCACGCCACCCAACGCCGCGCCTTCAACGGCCTGTGCATGGCGCTGGTGCAAACCCTCTCCCAGCCGGGGCCGATCACCGTCACCGCCGCCGCGCCCGGGCTGCAAAGCGCTCGCCTGCACCTCGAGTCGAGCCTGTTATCCTAGGGCATGGACCTAGACGAGCTCCAGCGTGAAGGCCAGCAGCTGGCCGCCCAGGCGCATGACGTGCGGGTGTATCTTTGACCCGCCCGGACTCCAACGTCAACTGAGCGAGCTCGATCAACAGGCCGCCGCCCCCAATTTCTGGAACGATCCGGCGCGTTCGCAGAGCGTGAACCGCTCCCGCAAACGGCTGCAGGAGCTGCTCGAGGACGACCAGCGGCTGGAGCGCGCCTTGGGCGATCTCGACGCTCTCTTCGAGCTGGCGCGCGAGGGCGAGCCGGTGGACGGCGATCTGCGCCGCGAGCTGGACCAGTTGCGCGCCGCGCTGGAGGGCATCGAAACCCGCACCCTGCTGGGCGGGGACAACGACGGCCTCAACGCCATCCTCACCATCCATCCCGGCGCCGGCGGCACCGAGAGCCAGGACTGGGCCGAGATGCTGCTGCGCATGTACACCCGCTGGGCCGAGCGCCACGGGTTCCGCGCCAGCCTCAACGACCGGCAGGAGGGCGAGGAGGCGGGCATCAAGTCGGCCACGGTCACCATCGAAGGCGAGTACGCCTACGGGCTGCTGCAGTCGGAGACCGGCGTCCACCGGCTGGTGCGCATCTCGCCCTTCGACCAGGCCAAGCGCCGCCACACCTCCTTCGCCAGCGTCTTCGTCAGCCCCGAGATTGACGACCGCATCGAGATCAACATCCGCGACGAGGATTTGCGCATTGACACCTTCCGCGCCGGCGGCAAGGGCGGCCAGCACGTCAACATGACCGACTCCGCCGTGCGCATCGTGCACCTGCCCACCAACATCGTGGTGCAGTGCCAGAACGAGCGCTCGCAGCACAAGAACAAGGACATGGCGATGAAGATCCTGCGCTCGCGCCTCTACGAGCACGAGTTGGAGAAGAAGCGGGCCGAGGCGCGCAAGGTGGAAGACAGCAAGCTCGACATCGACTTCGGCAGCCAGATCCGCAGCTACGTGCTGCAGCCCTACCAGATGGTGAAGGATACCCGCACCAAGCTGGAGATCGGCGACGTCAACCGCGTTCTCGACGGCGACCTGGACGCGCTGCAGCACGCCTGGCTGGTGGAGCGCCGGCGGGCGGCGGCGGCCACGGCCTAGCACGGGCGGCGCGATGAAAACAGCCCTGACGCCCGATCTGATCCTGCACCACATCGCCGGCACGCCGCAGCGGCGGGCGACGCTGAAGCAACTGCTGCGCGAGCTCAAGGTGCGCGGCCCCGAGCGCGCCGAACTGAAGCTGACGCTGGCGGCGCTGGCGCGCCAGGGCAGGCTGCGCGAGCGTCACCACTGCTTCGAGCTGGTGGCGGCGACCGCGGCCCCGGCGGCCGCCGCGCCGCGCCCGCTGGCCGCGACGGGCGAGGTGCTGGGCGTCATCGCCCTCCATCGCGACGGCTACGGCTTCGTCACCCCCGAGCCGCCGCTCGCCGGCGGCGGCGACATCTTCATTCCTCCGCCCTATACCGGCGGTGCCCTGCCCGGCGACGTGGTCGCCGTCCGCGTGGCCGCCGCCCGGGACGCCCGCCGCGGCAAGGTGATCGAGGTGCTGG
>DAIDIF010000188.1 GCA_027451805.1 Acidobacteriota bacterium | reverse complement strand
TTGGCCGAGGCTGAGGCCGCCGTCGTTGGCCGGAACCTGCGCATGGGTGAATACCTGCATACCGGTCGCGCGAAGCCGCTTGGCCAAGCCGTCCTGCAGAATCTGATTTTGGAACGAGCCGCCGCTCAGGCAGACCCGCTCCAGCCCGCTCTGCTCCCGCAGCTTCGCCACCATTTCCGCCAGCGCCGCGATCAGGCCGTTGTGAAACCGCCGCGCGACCGTTTCCGCCACAACGCCGCGCCGCAAGTCCTCCACCACGGCGGTGATCATCGGCCGCGCCCCAAGTTGCCAGCGGCCGGGGCCGCGATTGACCTCGAACGGATAGGCTGCCGCGTCCTCCACGCCCCGCGCCGCCATTTCCAACGCGATCGCCGCCTGGCCTTCATAGCTCACCCGCTCCCGCAGTCCGGCGAGCGCCGCCACCGCGTCGAACAACCGCCCGCAACTGGACGTCCAGGGTGAGTTCACGCGCTGTGCGATCACCTGCGCAAGCACTGCCGCCTGGTTTCTCTCCCGCCGTCGCGTGAAGGGCAGATCGAGCTCCATCCAACCCGCGCCGAAGGTGGCCTGCAAGTAGCTCGCCGCCATCCGCCACGGCTCCCGCACCGCCGCCGAGCCGCCGGGCAGCACCACATATTCCAACTGCCCCGCCCGCTCGAATCCGGCGTAATCGGCCATCAGCGCCTCGCCGCCCCAGATCGCGCCATCCTCTCCGTACCCGGTTCCGTCCAGCGCCAGTCCGATCACCCGCCCCTCGATCCGGTGCTCGGCCATGCACGCCGCGATGTGCGCATGGTGGTGCTGCACGCCGATCCGCCGCACCTCCGGCCGCTCCCGCGCCCACTGGACGGCCCAATCCGTCGAGAGATATCCCGGGTGCAAGTCATGCGCGACGATCGCCGGCTCGACCTCGAGGATGCCTCGCAGGTGCCCGAGGGTGTCGCCGAAGGACTCGAACGCGGCCGCGTTCTCCAAATCGCCGATGTGCTGGCTCAGGAAGGCCTCGCCGCCGCGCGTAAGGCAGATCGTGTTCTTCTGCTCGCCCCCCACCGCCAGTACCGCCGGCCCCGTCCGTGCCAGCGGCACCGCCGCCGGCACGTAACCGCGCGAGCGCCGAATCGCCTGCGCCCCGCATCCCGCCGGCCGCACCACGGAATCGTCGCAGCGCCGCAGGATGTCGCGGTTGTGCACCAGAAAGGCGTCGGCGATCCTGCCCAGGCGATGCACCGCCTCGGCGTTGTCCATCGCGATCGGCTCTTCGCTCAGATTCCCGCTGGTCATCACCAGGGCGGCGCCGGCGCCCGCCGCAAACAGCAGATGGTGCAGCGGCGTATACGGCAACAGCAGCCCCAGGTCTGTCTGCTGCGGCGCTACTGCGTCTGCGACGGCCGCCGCCGCGCGCCGCGGCACCAGCACGATGGGCCGCTGCCAGGATTGCAGCAGCGCCGCCGCTGCCGCGTCCACGTCGCAGCAGCGCGCCGCCGCCGCCATGTCCTTCACCATCACTGCCAGCGGTTTCTCGTACCGCCGCTTCCGCTGCCGCAGCCGCTCCACCGCCGCGCCGTTGGCCGCGTCCACCGCGAAGTGGAAGCCCCCCAACCCCTTCACCGCCACGATCTGCCCCGCCGCCAACCGTTCCGCCGCCGCCGTGATCGCGTCGGCGGCCTCGAGCGCCCGGCCGCGCGCGTCCCACAACTCCGCCCGCGGCCCGCACCCCCAGCAGGCGTTGGGTTGGGCGTGGAACCGCCGGTTCTCCGGACTGTCATATTCCACCTGGCACTGTGGGCACATGCGGAAGCACGACATCGCGGTCCGCGCCCGGTCGTAGGGCACGCCGCGCACGATCGTGAACCGCGGTCCGCAGTTGGTGCAGTTGATGAAGGGATAGCGGAAGCGCCGGTCCGCCGGGTCGAACAGCTCGCGCAGGCAGTCCTGGCACACGGCCACGTCCGGCGACACGCCCGCCTGCGCCCGCGTTGCGCTCGCGCTCGGAACAATCGCGAAGCCGCCGTCCTCCATCCGGCAGGGCACCTCGCGCACGTCCATTGCCGCGATCCGCGCCAGCGGCGGCGCCTCCGGAGTCAGCCGCGCCAAAAAATCCGCCACCGCCTCCGCCGGCCCCTGCACCTGAATCGTGACGCCGCCCGCAGTGTTGCCCACGCTGCCGGCCAGCTTGCGCCCCAGCGCCAGCCGGTAGACGTACGGCCGAAACCCAACGCCCTGCACAATGCCGCTGAGCCGGATTTCCCTGCGGACGATCACACCTGCACGGCCACCCGCTGCGACATCCCGCGCCGCAGCCAGGCCAGCCAGTCCTCCAGTCCCACCCGGGTCTGGCAGGAGGTGCGTACGATCTCGATCTCCGGATGCACTTGGCGCGCATTGTGCTCCGCCGCCGCCACGTCGAACGGCACGTAGGGCAGCAGGTCGAGCTTGTTCAGCACCATCAGCTTGGACTTGAAGAAGATCGAGGGATACTTCAGCGGCTTGTCCTCGCCTTCGGTCACGCTCATCACCACCACCTTGGCTGCTTCGCCCAGGTCATAACTCGAGGGGCACACCAGGTTGCCCACATTCTCGATCAGCAGCAGCTCGATCGCGGCCAGGTCCCACCCCTCCAACCCGCGCTCGATCATGCGCCCATCGAGGTGGCAGGTGCCGCCGTTGGTGATCTGCCGCACCGGGAACCCGTAGCGCGCCAGCCGCTTGGCGTCATTCTCGGTTTGGATGTCGCCGGTCAGCACCGCAACCCGCTCCGTCGGCGCCAGGCTCTCCAGGGTGCGCTCCAGCAGGCTGGTCTTGCCCGAGCCCGGCGCGCTGACCAGGTTCAAGCACAGGATGCCGTGTTCGGCAAAACGGGCGCGCAACCCTGCCGCCAGCCGGTCATTTTCGCTCAGCACCTTACGTTCGAGCGGCAGCCGCTCCATCTTCCACCTCCAGATAGGCCAAATCGAGGTCCTCGCCCTGCTCGCGGAAGTCAATGACCAACGTCAACGGCTCCAGTTCGGAATCCTGCACCAGCACGTCGAAGCAGAATCGCACCGCCTCCGGGTCCACGCCCGCCCGTCCGCCGATCCGGATCGCCACTTTCTGCACGTGCCCGGCGGGGAAGCGCCGCGCCTCCGTGCGCACCGCTTCCAGAATCGAGCCGGCAATGCTCATTTCGTGCATCGTCGCCCTCAGCAGATGCGCGGCAATTGATCGCCCGCCAACATATCGACGATGCGCGACGTTCCCAGCGCCGTCCGCATCGTCACCATGCCTGGATGCGCGCCGGTCACGGTCCCGATCATCCGGGCCTCGAGTCCCAACCGTTGCGCGCGCATCGCCGCCAGGAGGGCCGCTGCATCCTCTCTGCCTACGATGGCGAGGAGCTTGCCTTCATTGGCCACGTACAGCGGATCGAGCCCCAACATCTCGCACGCGCCCCGCACCGCGTCGTGCACCGGAATCGCGCTTTCGTCCAGTTCGATCCCCACGCCTGACCGTGCCGCAATCTCGTTCAGCGAGCTGGCAACGCCGCCGCGCGTGGGGTCACGCAGGCAGCGGATCGCCGCCCGCGTGCGCAGCATCGCCTCCACCAGCGGATACAGGGCGGCGGTGTCGCTCGCCATGGCGCCGCCGAATTCCAGTCCTTCGCGCTGCGACAGAATCGCGATGCCGTGATCGCCGATGGTGCCGCTCAGCAACACCCGGTCGCCGGGCCGCGCGTACGCCGCCGACAGCTCCACCCCCTCCGCCGCCAACCCGATCCCCGAGGTGTTGACGAAGATGCCGTCGCCGCTGCCGCGCTCCACCACTTTCGTATCGCCGGTCACCACGCTCACGCCGGCGGCATCCGCGGCCGCGCGCACCGACGCCATCACCCGCCGCAACGGCTCCAGCGGGAGCCCCTCCTCCAGAATGAGCGCCAAGCTCAGGAACAGCGGCTTGGCCCCGCCCATGGCCAGGTCGTTGACGGTGCCGTTCACCGCCAGCGTGCCGATGTCGCCGCCGGGGAAGAACAGCGGCTTCACCACGAACGAATCGGTGGTGAAGGCCAGGCGCGCCCCGCCCGCCTCCACCATCGCCTGGTCCTCCAGCCGGTCCAGAACCGGGTTGCACAGCGCCGGCAGCAGCAGCCGCTGCAGCAGTTCGGCGCTCATCTTGCCGCCGCTGCCGTGGCCGAGCAGGATCGCGTCCCCGGCCGGCGCCGGAGTGGGGCAGCTCAAGGCTTCGAAGCCGGCTCCGGCGCCCATCACGCCCGCCCGGCGCCCGCGGTGTGCCGGCGGTAGAGGTAATAGGCCGCACAGGCGCCTTCCGACGACACCATGGGCGCACCCAGCGGAGTGTCGGGCGTGCAGCGCGTGGCGAACGCGGGACAGTCGGCGGGTTTGCGCAGTCCCTGCAGCACCGCCGCGCTCATGCACTCGGCCGGCTCGCTGGCGCTGAAGCCCGCGGTGCCGTAGAGCCGATCCGCGTCGAAAGCGGCATACTCCGGCCGTAACGCCAGCCCGCTCTGCGCGATCCCGCCAATGCCGCGCCACTTCTGGTCGCACACCGCAAACACCTCCGCCAGCGCCCGCTGGGCCTGCGGGTTGCCCACTTGGCTCACCGACCGCACGTACTGGTTTTCCACCTCCGCCCGCCCCTGCTCGAGCTGGGTCACCAGCATCAGGATCGCTTCCAGCAGGTCAAGCGGTTCGAAGCCGCCGACCACGATGGGCACGCGGAACTCCCGCGCCAGCGCCTCGTACTCGCGCGTGCCCATCACCGTGCACACATGTCCCGGCCCGATGAACCCCTGCACCCGGGTGCGCGGCGAGGCGAGCAGTGCGCGGGTGGCGGGCGGCACCAATACGTGCGAGGCCAGCATCGAGAAGTTGCGCAGCCCCTCCCGCTTCGCCTGCCACACCGCCATCGCGTTCGCCGGCGCGGTGGTTTCGAACCCCACCGCGAAGAACACCACTTGCCGCTCCGGGTGCGCACGCGCGAACTTCAGCGCCTCCGTCGGGGCATAGACGATGCGCACGTCCCCGCCCGCCGCTTTGACCTGGAACAGGTCGCCGCGCGAGCCCGGCACCCGCAGCATGTCGCCGTAGGAGAGCAGCGTCACCTCCGGCCGCGCCGCAATTGCGATCGCCTTGTCCACCGTCTCCAGCGGCGTCACGCACACCGGGCAGCCCGGCCCGTGCACCATCTCGACGCCCGCGGGCAGAAGTTCGTCAATGCCGTAGCGCACCAGGGTGTGCGTTTGCCCGCCGCAGATCTCCATCAGCACCCAGGGCTGCGTCGTGCGCCGCGCAATCTCCGCCGCCAGCGCGCGTGCGATCTTGGCGTCCCGGTATTCGTCCAGGTACTGCACGGCTCAGCCGGCCTCCAGGTCCGAGCGCAACTCGTCCTCCAGCACGCCCATGGACTGCAACAGCGCGAAGCTGCGCTCCGCCTCCGCCCGGTCCACCACGCTGATCGCGAAGCCCACGTGCACGATCACATAGTCGCCCACCGCCGCTTCGGGCACGAAGTCCAGGCAGGCCTCGCGCATGATCCCGCCGAACTGGATCCGCCCCCAAGCCGTGCCGTCGCGGCCCGAGCGCTCGAGGATCCGGCCTGGGATCGCTAGGCACATGAGCTTGCTGCTCCCATCGCCGGCGCCTGGCGCCACCGCTCCAATTGTGCGATCGCTTCCTCCACCACGCTCCCGACGGCTGCTTCCACCTCGGGGGTCAGTTCCGTGCCCCAGTCCGTCGCAGCCGGCTGCACCCCCAGCAACACGATCTCCCGCTCCCGTTCCGAGGCCAGCGGCAGCGCCGCCAGCAGGTCGGCCACGCCCAACTGATGCACGCTGGCGCCGCCCGGCAGCCCGCGCAGAGTGTCGCCCTCCAGCCGCACCAGCGTTCCCGGCGCCGCGCCCACGTCGACTGCGTCCAGCAACAGAATCCGCCCCGCCTCGTGCACGTAGGCGATCAGCTCCAGACCAAAGGTCCCACCGTCGAGCAGCGTCACGCCGCGCGGCACGCGCGGGTCGCGCTGCAGCTTGCGCAGCGCGTGAATCCCCAGCCCGTCGTCGCTGTGGATGAGGTTGCCCACTCCCAAAACCGCGACCCCGTCGTCCGGTGCCGGCGTCACGGCCGCGCCTCCGGCTGTCCGCGCCACTGCGACCGCCCCGCCGCCAGCACGGGCGCATCCTGCGGCCCGCGCGCCGGATCCGAGGCCACGAACGCCGCCGGAAAGAACTTGAAGCCCGAAAAGATGCCGTCCATCAACCCGCTCCGCTCCTCGATTCCGATCAGCACCGCGCTGTAGACGTGGTGAATCATGAACGCCAGAAACACGAACAGGATGAGGAAGTGGATCTCGCGCACGTACCGGATCGGGATCGCATCCGGGATCCAGTTGACGAACCACCCCAGCACCGGGCTGTCGACAATGTGGTTGAACAGCGCCAGTCCGGTGGCGATCTCGACCGCCATCACCCCAAAGACCACCAGGTAGGTTGCCGCCGCCAGCGGGTTGTGGCCCACCTTGCTGTCCGGATCGCGCTCCAGAAACAGGTAGTAGCGCAACTGTTTGCGGAATCCCCGCCGCCACCATGCCTGCAGCGGCAGAAAGCTGCGCCAGTGCGCCCAGCGGTTGCCGCGGAAGAACCAGTACAGCCGCACCAACACCGCGCTCAGAAAGCACCACGCCGCCAGCTCGTGGAGGTAGCGCATGCGCGCCATCGTGAACGCCGCGTCGCCGCGCGCGCTCAGAAAGGGCTGGTAGATGTAGTAGCCGGTGACGCTCAGCACTGCGATGGACAGCACGATCACCCAATGCGCCATCCGCACCGGCAGTTGCCAGACGTACACCCGCGTCAGGTTCTCCGCCGCGGGGGGCGGAGACAGAGTTTCGGGCGGAGGAGGGACCAGCTTGGGGGAGCTCATGTCCGCGCCTCCGCCCGCCCGCGAACCTGGCCTTGCGCGTCCAGTACATGCACCGCGCAGGCCAGGCACGGATCGAAGGAATGCACCGTGCGTAAAATTTCCAGCGGCCGTTCCGGGTCCGCCAGCGGGGTGCCCAGCAGCGCCGTTTCGTACGGTCCGCGATGGCCGTGCACGTCCCGCGGCCCCGCGTTCCAGGTGGTCGGCACCACGCACTGATAGTTCTTGATCGCCTGGTTCTCGATCTCCACCCAATGCCCCAGCGAGCCGCGCGGCGCCTCAAAGAGACCGTAACCGCGCGCCGAGGCCGGCCAGGTTGCCGGCTCCCACTTCTCGCCGTTGTGGATCGCCAGCTTGCCGCTTTGCATGTTGTTGCGCAGCTCGCCGATCCAACCCACGATGTGGTTGGCCAGCAATTGCGTTTCCAGCGCCCGCGCCGCAATCCGCCCCAGCGTCGAAAACAGCGCCGCCGGCGGCGCTTTGAAGTGCGCCAGTACGCCGTCCACCGCCGTCTTCATTTCGGTCATGCCCGCGGCATAGGCCACCAGCACGCGTGCCAGCGGCCCCACTTCCATCACCTGATCGTCGTAGCGCGGCGCCTTCAGCCAGGAGTACTTCTCCTCCACGTTCAGGAACGCGAACGGTGGCCGGGGCCCGCTGTAGCGCGGATTGGTTTCGCCCTCCGCCGGCGGCTTCGCCACCTGGTCGCCCTCGCGGTAGTCGTACCAGGAGTGGGTGACGTACTCGGCGATTTTCTCCGGATCCACCGGGTGCACGCGGCTCAGGTCTTCGTGCAGGAGGATGCCGCGCGGCAGAAAGTAGAGCGACGTGTCGCGGATGCCGCCCTGCGGAAACGCGCCGTAGCTGAGATAGCTGCCCGGTCCGCGCCCCAGCGCGAACCACTCCGGGTAAAACCCCGCCACCGCCAGCACATCGGGCATCAGCACCTGGTCCACGAACGTTTTTGCGCTCTGCGCCACCTGCGCCAAAAAATCCATCCGTTCCGGATTCAGCGGCGCCTGCGGCTCGTTCGGATCGAGCGAGGTGCTCATCCCGCCCACCAGGAACGACTGCAGGTGTGGGTTCTTGCCTCCCAGCACTGCGTGAATCCGGATGAACTCGCGCTGAAACTCCAGCGCCTCCAGGTAGTGCGCCACCGCCATCAGATCCGCCTCCGGCGGCAGCCGGTAGGCGGGATGGCCCCAGTACCCGCTGGTGAAGAGGCTGAGCTGCCGGCTCGCGACCAGCCGGCTGACGCGCTGTTGCACCCCGCGAAAGTAGGTCGTGCTCGATTTCGGCCACTCCGACAGCGACTGCGCCAACTGGCTGGTCTTGGCCGGATCGGCCTTGAGCGCGCCGGTGACATCCACCCAGTCCAGCGCGTGCAGGTGGTAGAAATGCACCACGTGGTCGTGGATGTATTGCGAAGCGGAAATAATGTTGCGCACCAGGCGCGCGTTGTCCGGCACCTCGATGTCGAGCGCGTTCTCCACCGCGCGCACCGAGGCGAGCGCGTGCACCATGGTGCAGACCGCGCAAATACGCTGCGTCCACAGCCACGCCTCGCGCGGATCGCGATGGCGGACGATCAATTCGATGCCGCGAAACATGGTCCCCGAGCTCCAGGCGTCGGTGACCTTGCCGTTCTCCACCTGCGCCTCGATGCGCAGGTGCCCCTCGATGCGGGTTACGGGATCCACTACGATTCGCGCCATCGCAGGCTCCGTTGGCCGCTAGGCCGGCTTCTCCGGCGGCGGCGCGGCGCCGCCCTCCGGGCCGCCAGCCTTGCGCCGCAGCGCGCTGCCGATGGCGTGTGCCGCCGTCAGTCCGGCCACGCCGCCTACCACCCCCCAGCCGATCTCCTCCGCGCTCACGTCCACGCCGAATCCGGGCACACTGGGCAGCGGCTTGTAGAAGGGCGACATGGTGTCCCAGAAGCGGTGCGAGGCGCAGGCGATGCAGCCGTGCCCCGCCTTGACCGGCCAGCTGGTGCCGCTGTTCCAGCGCACCGTCGGGCAGTTGTAGGTCGCATCCGGCCCCTTGCAGCCCATCTTGTACAGGCACCAGCCCTTGCGGCTGCCGGCGTCGCCCCAGGCCTCGACGAACTCGCCCGCGTCGTAATGCGCCCGGCGCTCGCACTGGTCGTGAATGAGCTGGCCGTAGGCGAACAGCGGCCGGTGGAACTGGTCAAGCGCCGGCATCTCATGGAAGGTGAGATAGTGCACCAGCACCGCCGCCGTGTTCGCCACGTTGTGCGGGCAGCCGCCCAGATTCACCACCTTGATCCCCGGGACCGCCTCCTCCAGCCCCACCGCGCCGGTGGGGTTGGGGTCGGCGCGTACCAGTCCGCCGTCCCAGGCGCAGGCGCCGACCGCGATCGTCGCCGCCGCGTGGCTGCATACCTGGCGTGCGATGTCCAATGCCGTGCGCCCGCCGATGGTGCAGTACACGCCCCCCTCCGCCGTCGGGATTGAGCCCTCCACCACCGCGATGTACTGGCCGGTGTCCTGCGCCATCACCCGCTCGAGCACCGCTTCCGCCTGCCGGCCCGCTCCCGCCATGATGGTCTCGTGGTACTCCCACGACAGCAGGTCGAGCAGCACCTCCGCCACCGGCGGGTCGGCCGAACGCAGTATGGATTCGGTGTTGCCGGCGCAGTCCTGAAACTCCAGCCACACCAGCACCGGCTTGTGCGTGGCTTGCAGCGCCTGTATCACCTGCCCCACGTAATGCTCGGGCAGCGCCAGCATGCCCACCATCGCGCTGCAAAACCGGACAAAACGGCGGCGGGAGATTCCCCGCCCCTCCAGCGCTTCCGGTAAGGGCTCGTGCAGCGCCATGTTCGCCTCGCAGCCGGATACTCCTGCTGCCGTGAACGTATATCGCCGCGGAAGTGGGCTTCTGTAACCGGGATCACACGCCCGGCAAAGGGATTACCGGCTCAGGACGATGGCCGTGATCTCGCCGCCGACCGTCGTCACCGTCGCCTTTAGGCCCTGGAGCCCGGTGCAGGGATTGAGCACGCCGTGGGGGGTGAAATTGGCGGCTGCAAACGCCACTTGCAAGTAGTTGGCGGTGTGGAGCGTGACCGTTGTGCCTCCCGTCGCCAGGGCCAAGGCCATCGAGAACAAGGACAACTTCGGTTGGTCGTTGCAGCGCACGCCGTCGATCCTGCCGATGTAGGTTTGCTTGACGCCTGCCGGGCGGCGGGACAGCGTCGGCGGGCCGGCATCAGACGGGGGCGCAGGCGCCGCGGGTACGTTCGGCGAGTTCGTTTCGCCGCCCGCCCCAGGCAGCCCAGGCTGGGATTCGTTGCGCGCCAGATAGGCCTGCTCTGCGGCTTCCGCCTTCTGTTCCTCCGCTTGTGCCCGTAGGAATTGGCGCGCCTGGCCGATCCGTTGCTCGCACTCCGCCCGCTCCGCCGCCGTGGTCGCGCGCGGCAGCGCCGCCCGCAGCACGGCGATGGCGTCTTGGGTGCGGTCCAGTGATATCAGGATGCTGGCGGTATTGACCCGGTAGTTGAAGTTGGCCGGGTCGAGGCTGATCGCCTCCAGTTCGAGGTGGTCGGCCTGGTGCAGATGCTGATGCTCCTCCGCATCAAGCACCGCCAATTCATCGTAGGTGGGCGCGAAGGCGGGGTTGAGCCGGATCGCCGCCTGCAGGTTCGCTGCCGCCTCCGCCGATTGCGCCGGGCTGAGCGGCGGGTGCTGCGTCAGCAGCATGCCCGCGAAGTATTGGTCGAGAAAATCGCCGGGCGCCCGCTGCGCCGCCTGGCGATACCAGCGCGCCGCCGCCGCCAACCGGCGCTGCTGGTAGGCGAGGAAGCCCAGGCTGGCGAGCGCCCGCGCATTGCCCGGATCCTGCTGCAGCACCCTGTGCAGCAGCGGCGATGCGTCCGCGTAGCGCTGGTTCCAGGCCAGAAACTCACCCCGCACCGCGTCCGCCGCCGCCACCGGCAGCGGCGTCACCGTAAAGCTCTTGGGGTTGATCTTGAGTTTGAGCTTTTCGTGCACGTACACGAAGGAAAGCTGGTTCACATATCCCTGCAACTGCTTCTGCAGCGCCGCCAAGTCGCCGAAGGCATGCGCCGCCGCCGTCACCGGGTCCTGGCCCTGGCGCAGGAAGGCGAGGTAATTCACCAGATCCTGCGAGTGCCGCCGGCGCTGCCGCAGCATGAAATAGTGGGTCAGCGCCCAGGACTCGGCGTAGAAGATCGTGCCCTTGTCCTGCTCGTTGTAATAGGGCGAGGCGTGGTCCACCGCGAACAGCGTTGGCAGGGGAATCAGCGCCTGCTGGCGCAGCAGCTCGATATTGAAGCGCTCGGGCTTGCCCAACGCCACATCATCGCCGTGGATTTCCGTGCTCTCATAAAATTCCGCCAGCCCCTCGGATAACCACACCGGCAACGGCACCTCGCCGCGCGAGGTCACCAGGTGCGTGTACTCGTGGTAAATGATGCGGTAGGGATGCGTGTCGCCGGGCGCGCTCAACCGCAATAAGATCAGGTCGTGATCGGGGGTGCGCTGAAAGTAGCCGCCCAACGTCAGCTTGCCCTTGCCCAGGTAGGCCGCCGGCTCGACCGTGCGCATCTCCTTGCCGTTGCGCACCGCCAGCACCTCGATCGGCGCCGGCGGGTCCACCCGGAGGCCGGGGAACGCCTGCCGGAAGACCGCCCGCATGCGCTCCATCTGCAGGGCTACGTTGCGGGCGTCGCCTTTGCCGCCATCACAGAAGACGTGGAAGTGCGGCGTCTTCACCTCCACCCAGGGCGACTTCTGGGGACCGGCCCAGGCGCCAACCGTGAGTAGGACAACCGCGAAGGCCAAGCGCCGCATACTGGGTACTGTATGCGAGTTGCGATGGCGGGCGCCAGCGGTCTGCTGGGGCGGGCGCTGGCGGCCGGGCTGGCCGCACGCGGGGACGCGGTGACGCCGCTCGGGCGCGCGGCGCTGGCGGCGCCGGCCGCACTGGCGAATGCACTGGCGGGGTGCGACGCGGTGGTCAACCTGGCGGGCGAGCCGTTGCTCGCCCGCCGCTGGACCGCCGCCCGGCGGCAAGCGTTCGCCGCCAGCCGCGTGGGGGTTACGGAGCGGCTGGTCGCGGCGCTGGCGGCGGCGCAGCCGCGGCCAGGCGTGTTGGTCTGCGCCAGCGCCGTCGGTTACTATGGCGACCGCGGCGACGAGCCGCTCGCCGAAGACGCCACGCCCGGCCGGGGTTTTTTGGCTCAGCTCTGCCAAGCGTGGGAAAGCGCGGCGCAGGCTGCCGAGCCGTTCGGCGTGCGCGTGGCGCGGCTGCGCCTGGGCGTGGTGCTCGCTCCCAACGGCGGCGCGCTGGCCCAGATGCTGCCGGCGTTCCGCCTCGGCCTGGGCGGCCCCATCGGCAACGGACGCCAGTACCTGCCCTGGATTCACCTCGCCGACGTCCGCGGCGTTTTCCTCGCCACTCTTGATGACGCCCGCTACCGCGGCCCGTTCAACCTCGCCGCGCCGCAGGCGGTCACCAGCCGCG
>DAIDIF010000187.1 GCA_027451805.1 Acidobacteriota bacterium | reverse complement strand
GAGCAGGGCGTGGGCGCCGCGCAAGGTGCGGCGGGCGGCGCGCGCCAGCCAGCGCTCGGCGGCGGCGGGCGGGGGCGGGGGCTCGTGGTCCAAGCGCACCACCTGCTGGGGGCTGGTGTGGGGATGGTGGGCGAGGATGCGGGTTTTGGTGGGGGTGGGGCGACCGCGGAGGGTGAGGATGCCGGCGGTATCCACGCCCCAGCGGGTGAACAGGCGGCGCAGGGCGGCGCCGGACTCGTCGTCGCCGAGCAGGCCGAGGACGCGCACGCGCACACCCAGGGCGGCGAGGTTGGCGACGGCGTTGGCGGCGCCGCCAGCGGCGATGGCGCGGCGGCGGCGCTTAAGGATGAGCACGGGGGCTTCGCGCGACACGCGGGCGATCTCGCCGTCGAGGAACTCATCCGCCACCAGGTCGCCCCAGACGGCGATGGTGAGGGCGGGAAAGCGGCGCAGCCAGCGGCGCAGGCCGGCGTAGGGGGCGGCGGTGGCGATGAGGCCAGCACTCATCGGTCACCCGGTTGCAGGATGTAACCGACGGCGGCGAGGACGTCGTCGGCGACGAGGTCGGGACGGGCGGAGAGCGCGTCGCCATCGGCGAGCTCGCGCGCGCCATAGCCGGTTTTGACCATGGCGGCGCGGGCACCGACGGCGCGCGCGACGGCGACATCCATGCGGCGGTCGCCGATCACCCAGGAGGCGGCGAGATCGAGATCGAGATCGTGGGCCGCCTGGCGCAGCATGCCGGGCTGGGGCTTGCGGCAGTCGCAGACGCGGGCATAGGCGGCGACGGCGCCTTCGGGGTGGTGCGGGCAGTAGTAGAACGCGTCCAGGCGGGCGCCGGCGGCCGCGAGGCGTTCGCCCAGCAGGGCGTGGAGCGCGGCGACGGCGGATTCGGGGAACAGGCCGCGCGCCACGCCGGCCTGGTTGGTGATCACCACCGCGGCCCAGCCGGCCTGGTTGACGCGGCGAACCGCCGGGGCGGCGGCGGGGAAGATGTGGAAGTCCTCGGCGCGCCCGGCATAGCCGACCTCCTCATTCAAGGTGCCGTCGCGATCGAAAAAAATGGCGGGGCGCATCGGTGGGTTCATTCTAAGGCAAGTGGGTGGGATGGACGGGCGCGACGCCTAACAAGTACCTAGCGGGCGCGCGGCGGGCGCGGGTAGGATGGAAAGCAGCATGCTGTCGCGCGTGTTTCGGGTCCATTTTGTCGGCATTGGCGGCATCGGGATGAGCGGCATCGCCGAGGTGTTGCTGGTGCAAGGCTGGCCGGTGTCGGGCTCGGACGTGCGGCGATCGCCGATCACCGAGCGGCTGGCGGGGCTGGGCGCGCGCATCGCCATCGGGCATGCGGCGGAGAATCTGGGCGACGCGGAAGTGGTGGTGGTGTCGAGCGCGGTGACGGCGGACAACCCCGAAGTGCAGGCGGCGCGGGCGCGGCAGATTCCGGTGATACCGCGGGCGGAGATGCTGGCCGAGCTGATGCGGCTGAAGTTCGGGATCGCGGTGGCGGGGATGCACGGCAAGACCACGACCACCTCGATGATCGCGACGGTGCTGGCGGGGGTGGGGCTGGACCCGACGGTGGTGGTGGGGGGGCGGTTGGACTCGATCGGCTCCAACGCGCGGCTGGGGAGCACGCCCTACCTGGTGGCGGAGGCGGATGAGAGCGACCGCTCGTTTTTGCAGCTTTCGCCGATCCTGGCGGTGATCACCAACCTGGACCGCGAGCATCTGGACTGCTACCGCGACCTGGAGGACATTCAAGCCGCGTTCATCGAGTTCGCCAACCGGGTGCCGTTTTACGGCACGGTGCTGGCAGGCGCGGACGACGCGGCGACGCGGGCGATCGTGGCGCGCATCCGGCGGCGGGTGCTGACCTACGGACTGCATGCGGAGAGCGAGCTGCAGGTGCTGGAGCCGACGCTGGCGGGGCTGGAGTCGCGCTTCCGGCTGCGGGCGACGGCGGCGGCGGCGCATTTATTCGGGCGGGAGCACCTGGGGCGGCCGGATTTGGGCGAGTTCCGGGTGCCGCGGCCGGGGCTGCACAACGTGTTGAACGCGACCGCGGCGGTGGGCGTGGGACTGCTGCTGGGGCGCGACCTGGAGATGATCCGGACGGCGATCGCGGGCTTTCGCGGCGTGGACCGGCGGTTTCAAATCCGGGGAGAAGCGGGCGGGGTGACCGTGGTGGACGACTACGGACATCATCCGACGGAGCTGGCGGCGACGCTGCAGGCGGCGCGCCAAGTGGCGGCGACGAGCAAACCGGCGGGCCGGGTGCTGATGATCTTCCAGCCGCACCGGTACACGCGCACGCACTTCCTGGAGGGCGAGTTCGCGCAGGTGCTGGGGCTGGCGGACGAGAGCTGGCTGCTGGACATCTACGCGGCGGGCGAGGCGCCGATCGCCGGGGTGAGCGCGGAGCGGCTGGCGGAGCGGGCGCGGGCGGGCGGCGCGCAGTGCACCTACGCCGGCGACGCCGAGAGCGCGATCGCGCAGGCGGCGGCGGCGGCGCGGCCGCATGATCTGGTCCTGACGCAGGGCGCGGGCAGCGTTTCCGGGCTGGGCGACAAGCTGCTGGCGGCGCTGGCCCAAGCCGCCGAAGCGCGGACGGCGCCGCGCGCACGGTGACGATGCCAGGCCGCACCTACAACCCCGATCCGGAGGACGGGCCGCCGCAGCCGGGCGAGACTCAGCCGGAGGAGCTGGAGGCCGAGTACCGGCGGCGGTCGAAACCGGTGCGGGTGCGGCGGCGGCGGGCGGCGGACTGGCTGCGGCTGGCGCGCACGGGATGGCGGCCGGCGGCGTACGGCGGGCTGGCGATCCTGCTGGCAGTGGGGCTGGACGCGCTGCTGTTCCACAGCCCGTGGTTCGTGCTGGCGGGCTCGGACCAGATCGCGGTGGTGGGCGCCCTGCACACCTCCCCGAAGCAAGTGCTGGCGGTGTTTTCGGCGGATCTGGGGCGCGACGTCTTCTTCATTCCGCTGGCGGAGCGGCAACAGGCGATCGAGGCGATCCCGTGGGTGCGGCGGGCAGCGGTGCTGCGGCTGTGGCCGGCGCGGCTGCAAGTGCAGATCACCGAGCGCACCCCGGTGGGGTTTGCGCGCGCGGGCGCGGCGATGAAGCTGGTGGACGCGGCCGGGGTATTGCTGCCGGAGCCGGCGGGCGGCCGCTACAACTTCCCGGTGATCGAGGGCCTGGCGGGGGCGGGCGCGGCGGATGCGGACGCGGCGGCCTGGGTGGCGCAGCGCAGGACGCAGATGCAGCAGTTCGGGGCGGTGATGGCGGGGGTGCGGAAGGACGGGGGCGCGACCTGGAAGGTTTCCGAAGTGGACGTGGGCGAGCCGGACGATGCGCGGGTGCGGGTGAGCCCGACGGGGGGCGGGGCGAGCGTGCTGGTGCACCTGGGCAACGAGCACTACGCCGCGCGCTACGCCATCTTTTTGGCGCAGGTGGGCGGCTGGCAGCGGACCTATCCGTATCTGGCGGCGGTGGACTTGCGCTATGACGGACAGGCGATCGTAGACCCGGGGTCGCCGCCGGCGGCGAGGGCCGTGGGCAAGGCGGCGGGGAAGGCGCGCCCGCGGGGGCGCGGAGGACGGGGATGAGCGCGGCGCCGCCCAACGGCTTCACCGTGCTGGATCTGGGCACGGCGCGCACCACGCTGCTGCAGGTAAGCCTGCGAGACGGGATGATGCGCTACGCGGGCCATGTCACGGTGGCGTCGCAGGGGATGCGGAAGGGCACGGTGGTGTCGCTGCCGGCGGTGGCGGAACGAGTGCGGGCGGCGGCGGCGGCGCTGGAGCAACGCAGCGGCGCGCCAGTGGAGCGGGTGTTGCTGAGCCTGACCGGGGCGCAGGTGCGGGGCGTGACCAGCCAGGCGGGGGTGGCGCTGACCTCGCGCAGCCGCGAGATTACGCGGGAGGACGCGCGGCGGGTGCTGGACCTGGCGCGCTCGATCACGCTGCCGGAGGACCGGCAGATTCTGCACGTGGTGCCGCAGGAGTTCGTGCTGGACCGGCAGGGCGGGGTGCAGGAGCCGGTGGGGATGCTGGCCTCGCGGCTGGAGGCCAGGATTTACGCCATCACGGTGGCGGGCGCCGCCAAAGACAATCTGGTGCTGGCGGCCAACCACGCCGGGCTGGAGGTGGAGGAAATCATCTTCGCGCCGCTGGCGGCGGCGGAGGCGTGCCTGAGCGCGGAGGAGCGGCACGCGGGCGTGGCGCTGCTGGACATGGGCGCGGGCACAACCGGGGTGTTGCTCTACGCCCAGGGGGGGCTGGCGCATGCGGGCGTGGTGCCGATCGGCGGCGATCACTTCACCAACGACATCGCGGCCGGGCTGGGAACGCCGGCGGCGGAGGCGGAGCGGATCAAGTGCGATTACGGCGCGGTGGCGGCGAGCTTCGCGGGCGAGACCAGCACCATCGCGCTGCCCGGGGTGGGCGATCTGCCAGCGCGGTCGCTGCCGCGGCGGCGGCTGTGCGAGTGCATCGAGGCGCGGGCGCGGGAGCTGGTGCGCATGCTGCAGGCGGAGGTGGGCAAGGCGGGAGCGCTGGGCGGCGGGATCGTGGTGGTGGGAGGGGGGGGGCGGCTGCAGGGTTTGCGTGAGATGCTGGCGGCTTCCACCGGGATGCCGGTGCGGGTGGCGCAGCCGGCGCCGCTGGACGGAATGCCGGCGCTGCTGGCGGAGCCGGAGTATGCGTTTGCCTGCGGGGCCTGCTACTACGCCCACCGGCTGCTGGCGCGGCAGCAGCATCCGCCGACGATGTGGGAGAAGCTGAAGGCGAAGTTCGCGGAATTGTCGGATTGAGCCAGGCGCGCCCGTGCAGCCAAGGCAAGTGCTTGGAGAGCAAGGACTTGGGGAGAATTTCGGGGCGCCGTTCAAGGCCGCGCAGGCACCGCTCGCTGCGCCCAAGCGCCATTCACCGCAAAGGACTTGGGGAGTCAGCGCGGGGTGATTAGCATCACAATTGGCGGGGAACGGGCTTTGAATTCCGCCACAGTAGCGGCTTCGGCCGAACTGTACCCCCAGGTTTTGCAAGGAGGCAGCGCAATGAGCACGCAGACGTTCGCTCCCGAGACCTTCGCGCCAGCAAAGCGGAGCGATTTCACCGTCCTGCAGCCGGAGACGACGCACTCGGGCAGCCGCATCGAGGCCATCCACAAAGGCTTGCCGAAGATCACGCAATCGCTGTGCCCGGACTGCACGCGGGTGATCGAGGCGCGCGAGTTCGAAGAAAACGGCGCGGTCTTCATGGAGAAGACCTGCCCCACGCACGGCTACTTCCGCGACAAGATCTACGCCGACGTGAAGCTCTATTTGAAGATGGAGCAGTGGTACTTCGGCGACAACCGTGGGCTGTCGAACCCGGCGATTCCGAGCGCGACGCGCTGCCCCGACCAGTGCGGGCTGTGCTCGATGCACACCAGCCACACCGGGCTGGCGAACGTGGATCTGACCAACCGCTGCAACCTGACCTGCCCGGTCTGCTTCGCCAACGCCAACGCGGCGGGCTACCTCTACGAGCCCAGCTTCGACCAGGTGCGCAAGATGCTGCAGGCGCTGCGCAACGAGCGGCCGGTGGCGGGGCGCGTGGTGCAGTTCTCGGGCGGCGAGCCGACGATTTATCCGCGCTTCCATGACGCGGTGGCGCTGGCCAAGGAGATGGGCTTCAGCCACATCCAGGTGGCGACCAACGGGGTGATGTGGAACGACCTGGACTTCTGCATCAAGGCGCGCGACGCCGGGCTGCACACGCTGTATTTGCAGTTCGACGGGGTGTGCGACGACATCTACAAGCGCACCCGCGGCGAGTCGCTGTTCGACAAGAAGCTGAAGGCGATCGAGAACGTGCGCAAGGCGGGCATCATGAAGATCGTCTTCGTGCCCACCATCGTCAAGGGGCTAAACGACCACCAGATCGGCGACATCATCAAGCTGGCGCTGGACAACATCGACGTGGTGAGCGGCATCAGCTTCCAGCCGGTGACCTTCACCGGGCGCATTTCGCGCAAGGAACTGGAGGCGAAGCGGTTCACGCTGGCGGACGTGGCGCACGCGGTGCACGAGCAGACCGGGCTGGCGGACCCGTACAACGACTGGTTCCCGCTGGCGTGCGTGACGCCGTTCTCGAAGCTGATCAGCGCGCTGCGCGGCGAAGAGACGACCTCGCTGAGCTGCCATCCGCACTGCTCGATGGGCACCTACATGTTCGTGGACCAGAAGACGAAGCAGGCGGTGCCGGTGACGCGCTTCGTGGACGTGGGCAACATGCTGCAGGACATCGACAACCTGGCGCGGAGCGCGGAGAAGGCGCGGTTCAAGTTCTTCAGCAAGGTGAAGACCTGGAACTCGCTGCAGAAGCACTTCCACGCGGAGCGGGCGCCGGAGGGGCTGACCTTCACCCGCTTCCTGCAGACGCTGCAGGGGATGACGGACAAGAGCTACGGCCGCGGCAACGAGGCGGAGCAGGGCTTCGTCTACAAGACGCTGATGGTGGCGGGCATGCACTTCATGGACAGCTACAACTACGACGTGGAGCGGGTGAAGCGGTGCATCATCCACTATGCCGCGCCCAACGGGCTGATCTATCCGTTCTGCACCTACAACTCGGGGCCGGTGTACCGGGAGAAGATCGAGAAGAAGTACTCGATGCCGTTCGACCGGCAGCTCTCGATGATGCAGATTCCGAGCGGCGGGCAGACGACGCAGGTGGCGGGGGACGCGGCCAAGGCGGCGGTCCAGGCGGGCGCGAAGGCGCTGCCGGTGCTGCAGTCGGCGCCGGCGAGCGGCGGCTGCTGCTCCAGCCAGTAGCCGCCTACCCCAAGGAAGTTGGCTTGCGCCCCGGCCCGGCGGCCGGGGCGTTTTTTTGGGGGCGGGGCGCGCGGGCATGCTAGCGTGGGAATTGCGTATGACACAGTCATCGGACCCTGGCGGCGGAAGCATGCCCCCGGGAGGCAGTTCAGCGGGCTAAACGGCGCCGGCTGATCTTCTCTCGACGGGCGTGTTCCCTTTCCAGACCCGTCATCACGAGCAGGATTTGCCATTCCGCCGGCCCCAACCCGACTCGGTTGCCGCTTCCCTGCCCCCGTCCGCGGCCAAGCCGCGGCGGCGGGGCGCGCGGTCGTTCTGGCTGACGCGCATCCTGCCCTTCCTGCTGGTGCTGGGGCCGGGCTTCATCACCGCCAACGTGGACAACGACCCGGGCGGGATCCTGACCTATTCGCAGGCGGGGGCGAAGTTCGGCTACCTGATGCTGTGGACGCTGATCCCGACGACGGTTGCGCTGATCGTGGTGCAGGAGATGGCGGCGCGGATGGGGGCGGTGACGGGCAAGGGACTCTCGGACCTGATCCGGGAGGAGTTCGGGTTCCGGGCGACGTTTTTCGCCATGCTGGTGCTGGGCATCGCCGACTTCGGCAACATCCTGAGCGAGTTCAGCGGGCTGGCGCTGGGGATGGGGCTGTTCGGGGTGGTGAAGTACATCGCGGTGCCGATCGGGGCG
>DAIDIF010000186.1 GCA_027451805.1 Acidobacteriota bacterium | reverse complement strand
GAGGCGGTGGACTGGAACGCGTCGAGGCGGGAGTGCGGGCCGGCCAGCGGAAGCGTGCCGTTCAACTCGGGATGGCCGGCGGCGGGATCGGTTTCGAGTTCGTTCAGCAACTGCCGGTCGGTGCGGCCGTCGGCGGCGGTGATGAGGTACAGGTCGCGGGCGGGGTTGAGGCGGGTCGCGGTGGTGTCGTGGCGCGCGTCGAAGGAGCTGACGGCGGCGGAGTTGAGGTAAGCCAGGACACCCTGGGGGGGCGGGGTCTGGGCGCCGAGGCCGGCGACGAGCAAGCCGGCGGCGAACGCGAGGAGCCGAGCGCTGCCTTGGGGGAAATGCCTTGATTCACCCATAGCCGATCTCCTGTGCACTCATTAAGCCGTGCACAGCATTCCATCGACAGAGGGTTAGATTTCCTTTATTTTCAACAGCGATGGCGCGTCAACCGCTTACGGATGTGTCACTTAGAGTCACAAGTGACTTGCGGCCGCCAGGCGGCCGCCGGGCGCGGGCGGCGGGGGCTAGGTCTGCAGCACGCCGGTGCGGAAGGGCGGGATTTCGGGGTTGAGGGCGGCGGCTTCGAGGCCGGCGAGGAGCCACGCGCGGGTGTCGGCGGGGGCGATGATGGCGTCGAGCCAGAGGCGGGCGGCGCCGTAGCGGGGGTCGGTCTGGGACTCGTAGCGGGCGCGGATGTCGGCGAGCAGGGCGTCGCGCTCGGCGGGGGCGAGGGCGTGGCCGTCCTTTTCCAGCTGGCGGGCCTTGATCTCGAGCAGGGTGCTGGCGGCCTGGTCGCCGCCCATGACGGCGTAGCGGGCGCTGGGCCAGGCGAGCAGCAGACGCGGGTCGTAGGCGCGGCCGCACATGGCGTAATGGCCGGCGCCGAAGCTGCCGCCGACGATGACGCTGAGCTTGGGGACGACGCTGTTGGCGACGGCGTTGACCATCTTGGCACCGGCGCGAATGATGCCGGCGGCCTCCATCTCCTTGCCCACCATGAAGCCGTTGACGTCGTGGAAAAACAGCAGCGGGATGCGGCTCTGGTTGCAGTCCATGATGAAGCGCGCGGCCTTGTCGGCGCTTTCGGGATAGATGACGCCGCCGAACTCCAGCCGCTTGTCGGCGCGCTTGACCGTCTTTTTCTGGTTGGCGACCACGCCGACGGCGAAGCCGCCCAGGCGGCCGTAGCCGCAGACCAGGGTTTGGCCGTACTCGGCGCGGTACTCGTCGAAGGGCGCGGCGTCGAGGATGCAGGCGAGCAGGTCGCGGGCGTCGTAGGGCTGCTGCGGGTTCTCGGGATAGAGGCGTTCGAGATCGGCGGCGGGGCGGGCGGGCGCGACCGCGGCGACGCGGTCGAAGGGCGCAGCCGGCGGCGGGCCCAGGCGGCTGATGAGGGAGCGGATGCGGGCCAGACAGGCGGGGTCGTCGGGCTCGCGGAAGTCCACGGTGCCGCTGACGGCGGCGTGCAGCTTGGCGCCGCCGAGGTCCTCGCTCGAAACCTTTTGGCCGATGGCGGCCTGAACCAGGGCGGGGCCGGCGAGGTAGAGTCCGCTGCCCTCGGTCATGAGGATGGTGTCGCACATCACCGGCAGATAGGCGCCGCCGGCGACGCAACTGCCCATAATGGCGGTGATCTGCGGGATGCCCTGGGCGGAGGCGACGGCGTTGTGGCGGAAGACGCGGCCGAAGTCGTCAATATCGGGAAAGACCTCGTCCTGCAGCGGCAGGAAGACGCCGGCGGAATCCACCAGGTAGACCAGCGGCAGGCGGTTTTCGAGGGCGATGGTCTGGCAGCGCAGCACCTTCTTGGCGGTCATGGGGAAGAAGGCGCCGGCCTTGACGGTGGCGTCGTTGGCGATGACCATGACCCAGCGGCCGTGGATCTTGCCCAGGCCGCAAACCACGCCGGCGGCGGGGGCGCCGCCCCATTCGGCGTACATCTCCCAGGCGGCGAAGAGGCCGATCTCGAGCCAGGGCGAGCCGGGGTCGAGCAGCAGCGCGAGGCGCTCGCGCACCGCGAGCCGGCCTTTGTCGTGCTGGCGGGCGATGTTGGCCGCGCCGCCGCCCTGGCGCAGTGCGGCCTCCTCCTGGCGAAGGCGCTGCACCGCGTCGGTGTGGCTGGGCATCGTGCGGACGCGCTACTGCGCGTTCATCGCCGACAGGAAGTCGGCGTTGCTCTTGGCCTTGAGCAGGCGGTCGCGCAGCAGTTCCATGGACTCGGTGACCGAGAGCGGGTTGAGCACCTTGCGCAGCACCCAGACGCGGTTGAGATCTTCCTTGGGAATGAGCAGCTCTTCCTTGCGGGTGCCGGAACGCTGGATATCGATCGCGGGAAAGACGCGCTTGTCCACCAGCTTGCGATCCAGGATGATCTCCATGTTGCCGGTGCCCTTGAACTCCTCGAAGATGACCTCGTCCATGCGGCTGCCGGTGTCGATCAGGGCGGTGGCGATGATGGTGAGCGAGCCGCCTTCCTCAATGTTGCGGGCGGCGCCGAAGAAGCGCTTGGGGCGCTGCAGGGCGTTGGAGTCCACGCCGCCGGAGAGGATCTTGCCGGAGGGGGGAACGACGGTGTTGTAGGCGCGCGCCAGGCGGGTGATGGAGTCGAGCAGGATGACGACATCGCGCTTGTGCTCGACCAGGCGCTTGGCCTTTTCGATGACCATTTCGGCCACCTGGACGTGGCGGCTGGCGGGTTCGTCGAAGGTGGAGCTGATGACCTCGCCCTTGACGGTGCGCTGCATGTCGGTGACCTCCTCCGGGCGTTCGTCAATCAGCAGCACCATGAGCACGATCTCGGGGTGGTTGGTGGTGATGGAGTTGGCGATGGCCTGCAGCAGCATGGTCTTGCCGGTGCGGGGGGGGGCGACGATGAGGCCGCGCTGGCCTTTGCCGATGGGGGTGCAAAGGTCCATGATGCGGCCGGAGACACTCTCCCGCGTGGTTTCGAGCTTGATGCGCTCGGAGGGGTAGAGCGGGGTGAGGTTGTCGAAGAGGATCTTGTTGCGGGCCTCTTCGGGGGCCTCGAAGTTGATGGCCTCGATCTTGACCAGGGCGAAGTACTTCTCGCCCTCGTGCGGGGGCCGGACCTGGCCGGAGCAGGTGTCGCCGGTGCGCAGGTCGAAGCGGCGGATCTGGGAGGGGGAGACGTAGATGTCGTCCGGGCCGGGCAGGTAGTTGTAGTCGGGCGAGCGCAGGAAGCCGTAGCCGTCGGGCAGGATCTCGAGCACGCCCTCGGCGAAGATGTGGCCCTCCTTCTCGCTTTGGGCCTGGAGGATCTTGAAGATCAGGTCCTGCTTGCGCATGCCACTGGCGCCGGGAAGCTCCAGGGTGCGGGCGATGCGGGCGAGTTCGGTGATGTTCTTTTCTTTGAGTTCAGCGATGGTCATGCGGATGGGCTGATATAGCGGAGAGTGAGGACGCAGGAGAAGGCGAAATTCGCCTCATGGCAGGGTGAAACCCGGGCAGAAACCAGCGGAAACCGTCCCGGCGGCTGCCGGATCCGTAGGAAGCTTCAACATACCATGGGCTGCGGCGGGCGTCAACGCCCGCGCAAGGCGCGAAGTGCGATGGTTGCGCCGGCGGCAGCAATTCGCGAGAATCGGCGCCATGAGGCGCGTGATGACTCTCCTGCTCCTGCTCCTGCTGGCCGGGGTGGCCGGCAGCGGGCAGAGCGCGGCCCGCATCCGGCCGTCGGCGCAGCAATTGGAGTGGCAGGACCTGGAGTTTGGGGTGATCATCCACTTCGGGCCGAACACGTTCCTGAATCAGGAGGTGGGCGACGGGACGGCGTCGCCGGCGGTGTTCGACCCGACGCGGTTCGATCCCGGGCAGTGGATGCGGGCGATCCGCGCCGCCGGGGCGCGCTATGTGGTGTTCGTCGCCAAGCACCATGACGGTTTCTGCCTATGGCCAACGCAGTACACCGACTACGGCGTGAAGGCGAGCCCGTGGCGGCACGGGCGGGGCGACGTGGTGGGAGCGGTGGAACGGGCGGCGCGGCGGGCCGGGCTGCGGTTCGGCATTTACCTGTCGCCGTGGGACTGGCACGATCCGCGATATAAGGACGCGGGCGCTTATGACGCGCTCTACCGGCAGGAGATGGACGAGCTGACGTCGCGCTACGGCAACCTGGTGGAGTGGTGGCTGGACGGGGCGGGCAGCGCCGGGCACACCTACAACTTCAAAAGCTACGTTGACGAGCTGCGCATCCGCCAGCCGAACACGCTGGTGTTCGCCGACATGGCGCTGTTCGCCTACGGCGACATCCGCTGGGCGGGCAACGAGGACGGCGACATCCCCTACCAGAACTGGAATGTGATTGACCGCCACGGGGTGCGGCGCTGGCGGCCGGTGGAGGCGGACACGCCGCTGCACAACCGACAGTGGTTCTGGCATACCGACGCCGCGCGCACGCTGAAGACGCTACCCGAGCTGCTGCGGATGTACGAGCACACCGTGGGGCGGGGCGGGCAACTGATGCTGGGCGTGGCGCCGGACCGGCGCGGGCTGCTGCCGGCCGAGGACGTCGCGCGGCTGGCGGCATTCGGCGCCGCCATCCGGGCCAAGTACGGGCCGAGCGCGGTGATGGCCGAGCGCGTGCGCGCCACGCCCAACGCCGAGCGGGCCTTCGACGGCGATCCGGACACCTTCTGGACGGCGCCGCGCGGCTCGCACCATGCCACGCTGGAGCTGGACTTCCCTGCCCCGGTGACGCTGGACCGCGCGCTGACCATGGAATGGCTCAACGACGGCCAGCGCATCGAACGCTACCGCATCGAGGCCTGGGAAGCGGGCGGGTGGAAAACCCTGGTCGCCAGCCAGGCGATCGGCCACATGAAGATCGACCGCTTCGCGCCGGCCACCACCCGGCGGGTCCGGCTCAACATTCTGGCGGCGACGGGGACGGCGCGCATCCGCACGTTCCGCGTGTACGCGCCCGGAGCGCGGCCGTAGCCGCGGGCAATGAATTCGGCGTCGGGGTTGCGCGCCCGCGCCGGTCAAGGCTCCGGAGCGGGGTTAGCGCTGCGGCGCCTTGAACGTGCAGGACTCGCTGCGGATCCCCGTGGGCGGGAGATTCAGCGGCTGCAGGTTGTTCTTGGACAGCACCGCGTTGAAGTCGGCGAGCTGGTGCTGCTGCATGTCCTTCCAGGCGTCGAGGGTGCGGTTGTAGTTGTTGCAGTCGCTCTCCCAGGCGGCGATCTGGGCGGGCGTGGGGGCCATATCGAGGCCGACCTGCATCATGCTGACCAGGGTGTTGTAGTCGTTGTTGATCTGGACGAAGGTCAGCATCGCGCCGGGCTTGGGCGGAGCGTTGCGGAAGAAGGGGAAGCCGCCGCGCGGCATGGCGCCGCCGATCGCGGTGAGACTGGCGTCCAGCGCCTTGGCTTGGGAGGCGACATCCGCGGGCAAATTGCCCTTCCTCAGGGAGGCCAACTGGGTTGTGACGGCGTTGACTTCCTGGTGGCCGGCGTAGCTCTGCTGCATGCCGTGCCAGGAGTTCACCGAGATCGCGTTCTGCGCGCGCAGATCGGCCATGAGCGAGGAGCTCTGGCCGACGCGGGGATCGTTCATCACGGTGACGTGGCGGGTGTAGGTCTTACCGTCCACGGTCAGCTTGAGGGTGTAGACGCCGGGGATCACCTGCGGCCCATGCGGGCCGGCGCTGGTGGTGCCCGCCACCATGTTCATCTGGTTTTCCAGGTCGTGCTGGAAGGCGGGCGGCTTGCCGTAACGCAGGTCCCAGGCAAAGCGGTTGAGGCCGATGTGGGTGCTCAGCGCCTGCGACTGGGGCGAGGCCAGCCAGTAGCGGGGATAGGCCTGGCCCACGGTGGGCGGCGGCAAGGTGCTGGTGATGGTGCGCACCAGGTTGCCGTGGGAGTCGAACACCTGCAGCTGGATGGGGCCGTTGGGCTGCTGGCTGAGGTAGTAGTCCACGATCACGCCGTAGGGCGGATTGGGCGCGTGCGGCACTTCGATCGAAGTGGGCTGATCCCAATTGCCGTTGACGCGGGCGCGAATCGCCTCCTCCGGCGGGAAGAGATAGGCGGAGGCGGAGGCGATGGCCTGGGCGTGGGCGGCGATCTGGCGCAGCGGGGTGATGTCGTCCAGGATCCAGAAGCCGCGGCCGTAGGTGCCGACCACCAGATCGTTCATGTGGTAGTCGGTATGGACGACCAGATCGCGGATGGAGGTGCTGGGCATGTTCTGCTGCAGCGACTGCCAGTGATCGCCGTTGTCGAAGCTGACGAAGACCGCGGTCTCGGTGCCGGCGAACAGCAGGCCGGGCTGGCGGGGATCGGCGCGCAGGATGTTGACCCAGCTCCCGGTGCGCTGATCGCGCGGCAGGCCGGTGGTGATCGAGGTCCAGGTCTTGCCGCCGTCGGTGGTGCGCCAGATCAGCGGCACGTCGGCGTCCGCGTGGGCGGGCGCGGCCCCGGCGGGGCCGCGGCCACCGCCGATACGGCCGGTGATGTAGGCGGTGTTGACGTCGTCGCCGGCCTCGATGGTGTTGAAGTTGGCGCCCTTGGGCGCGCCGGTGACGTTGCTGACGTTGGACCAGTGCTTGCCGCCGTCCCTGGTGTTGTAGATCTGGCCGTTGCTGCTCACCGTCCAGACCACGCCGCGCTTGACTTTGGAGATGGAGAAGTCGTTGATCGAGGGGCCGGCGGGACCGAACGGGCCGGCCGGACGCGCGCCGGGCTTGGGCGGCGGCAGGGGCGTGCCGCAGGGCACCTGGGGCGCGCCCTTGGCGGTGGTGAGGTCGGGACTGAAGGCGGTCCACGAGTGCGCCCCGTTGCGCGACACCAGCAGGCACTGATAGGCCACGTAGAGCGCGCCCGGGTCGAACGCGGTGTCGAACTTCTTCTGGAAGTCGAATCCGGCGCGGTACTTGGTGGCGTCGGGGCCGAAGTTGGGGGCGACGTTTTCCCACTGGCCGGTGGTCATGTCGATCTTGATCAGGCCGCTGCCGCCGCCGCCGGGGCCGTAGCCGACGCCGTAGAGGATGTGCGGGTTCTGCGGATCGGGGGTGATGACGCCGAACTCGGACGACGGCAGCGGGCTCCAGTCGGTGAAGTTGACCTGGCCCCAGTTGCCGCGGCTGCTGATCATCACCGCGCCGGTGTCCTGCTGCGAGGCCATGATCCAGTAGGGGTACTGGCTGTCGGTGGCGACGTGGTAGACCTGCGCGATGGGCTCGGTGTACCAGAGGCTCCAGGTGTGGCCGCCGTCGAGCGAGACGGTGGCGCCCTGGTCGGCGCCGATCTCGATGTGTTTGCCGTTGGTGGGATCAATCCAAAGGTCGTGGTAATCTTCGCCGCCGGGCGCGCCCTTGAAGGCGTGGAAGGTCACCCCGCCGTCGGTGGAACGGTAGAGGGCGGTGGAGACGGTGTAGACGATGTTGGGGTTTTGCGAATCCACCCATACGCCGCAGCTATAGGCGCCCTGGCCGTTGGCGATGCGCATGTCCTTGCCCGCCATGTGCTGCCAGGTCTGGCCGCCGTCGTCGGAGCGGAACAGGCCGGTGCCGCCCTCAATCGGGTTGCCGACCATATAGATACGCTGGCCGTTG
>DAIDIF010000185.1 GCA_027451805.1 Acidobacteriota bacterium | reverse complement strand
GAGCGCGGCTGAGGCGGCGGCGGCGTCCCGGGCGACTGCTGCGCGGCGGCGGCCGCCTGCGCCCGGGCGCGGCGCGCGCGGTCCTTGCGGACGATCTCCGCGTAGTACGCCGTGAAGAGGTCGTTGAAGCGCTCGCGGCTGAGCACCACCTCGTGCGTGACCATGTTGAGCGCCCGCTGGCGGCGCGACTTGACCGCGGCGGCGATCGCCTTCTTCTCCTCCACGGTGAGCGCAGCGGCGCGCTCCAGCGTCTCCGGCTCGTCGATCACGCCCTGGTTGAACAGCTTGTGCTGCTCCTCGGTGAGGCCGTCCGGCCCCACCGCCTTGCGCCCCTTGGCGCCGCGGCGGCGGCAGGCCGCGAAGGCCTCCGCCTCGGGCGTGTCCGGCTCGACCATGTACGGCCGCAGGATGCAGAACAGGCGCTGGATGGCGATGAAGATCGAGTTGTAGTCGGTTGCGCCCAGGATCATCACCGCGCCGGTCTCAAAGATCAGCAGCGTGACCTTGGGCGAGATGTTGCGGTAGATGAGGCCCGGGAACAGCTCGCGCATCAGCGTGAAGCCGGCCATGTCGCCGTGGTCCACGTCGCCGATGCGCACGAAGCGCCCCAGCGACCCGCTCGCCACCATGTTGCTCGTGAACAGCGGCGTCATGCCGAAGCGGTACGGGCCGACGTGGTTGAGGCACCGGCGCACGTCCTGCAGGCCCAGCTCCGTCTCCTCCGGGGTCGGCGCGCCCAGCGCGGTGATCTTGCCGTTCGTGAAGATGCGCACCACCAGGCCCGGCACCAGCCGGTTGCGCACCGAGGCCGCCGGGAACTGCTGGTGGCGGTAGTCGCACTGCGGGAAGGTGCGCAGCAGCCAGAAGATGTCCACCGCGCTCACGGCGCCCGCCAGCGTGCACACCGAGAACACGTTCGAGACCACGTTCTGCGGCACGGGCATCTGGTTGGCCTCAAACTCGGGCGACGGCGCCAGGCGCAGGTGCAGCCGGCACAGCTCGCGGTCCTCCTCGTCCTGCGTGGGCGGCACCAGCGGCGCGCCGCCGGGCACCGCAAAGTCGTCCAGGTCCATGGCAGGCGCGGAGGAGCGCACGCGGCGCGGGCGGGTGTGGGAAAAAAAGAAAAAAAAGTGGCGGGCGTGGCCTCACCCCCCTTGTGGGGGGTGTGTGCGCGAGTGAGTGGGGCTGGCGAGAAAGGGCCCAACGTTGGGTTTTTTTTTCATTGCGTCGTTCGGCCGGCCCCTGGCAGGCCGTACTCCCCGTGCCGTGGCAGCAGATAGCCGTGCGCTGCCATGCGCGCCGCGGCCCATGCGTGCGCGTAGATGAGGCCCATGCGGTTCACGGTGCGCACGTCGCTGCGCTCCTCGTGGCACACCGAGGCGAGTTCGTCGTGAAGGTGCGGTGGCAGCGGCCCGAGGCCCGATGCCTCCCAGTGGCGCGCGTAGTGAGTCAGCGCGTTCAACGGGCTCACCCGCGCGGTGCAACCGCCGGCCTCGCGCCAGGCGATCACATCGGCCTCCATGACAGAGCCCTCCGAGGAGGAGGTCGACAGCGAGGTGGACGACTCGTCGTCCGAGTAGCGGCTGCTCGCGTCGCCCGTGCAGCTGCTCGTGCCCTCCTCGTCCGACGACGGGGCCTCGCACAGCCAGCGCAGCAGCTCGTTGCCGGCCGCCGCCGCCGCGGGCACCGCGTTGGCCGCGGGTGCCGTGTTGGCGGCGGGGGCGGGGGCGGCGGGGGCGGGGGCGGCGGGTGCCGCGCCGGCAGCAGCGGGGGTCGCGCCGGCAGCAGCGGGTGTGGCGGACTTGCCAGCCGAGCCGGTGTAGACGGTGACCTTTGTGATGTGCGTCACGCCGCCGGCCCCGGCAGCTTTGGTCGGCTCTGCGCCGGCCGGCTCGGCCGGCTTGGGAACAGCTGCGGCGGCCGCGGGAGGCGTGATGCGGACCAGCTGGCCGTCGCGGTCGACCGCAAATCCCGGCGGGATGCGCAGCGGCTGGCCCGTCATTGGATCAATGTAGTAGCCCGGCCTGACAGGCGTGCCCGGCACATAGGAGTACGTCGGCGGCAGCAGCACGTACTGCTGCTGCGGCAGGCCGTACGTGAGCGCCAGTCCCGTCCCAAAGCCGTCAGGACCGTAGTAGGGCATCGTTTGCTGGCCCTGGCCCTGCATCTGTTGCTGTCCCTGGGACTGCTGCTGCTGCTGCCCGGAGCCCGAGCCGCCGCCGCCGCTGCCGCTGCCGCTGCCGCCCGAACCCGAGCCCGAACCACTGCTGGAACCGCCCGACTGGTCACCGCCGCCGCCCTTGCCGCCGCCGCGCTTTCCTCCACCGCCGCCGCTGCTGCCGCGCGATGACGATCCGCCGCTGGAGCCCGAAGAATCGCTGTTGGATCGCTCGCGCCGCTCCTGCTTGCGCTGCTCGCGTTTTTCGCGGTACTGCTGGTAGCGCTGCTTCGCGTAGTCCTTGGCCCGCTGGATGCGGCCGGGCTTCTGGGCGGCGCCGTCCTTGACCGCCTTCTCGGTGGCCGCCTTGGAGGCATTTGCGTCGTCCTCCTGTTGCTTCTTCTGCTGCGCCCGCGCCTCGCGCCGTTGCTGGCGCTCCTGTTTGCGCTGACGGTGCGCCTGGCGCTCGTCACGGCGCTGCTGGCGCTCCTGCTGCCGCTGCTGGCGCTCCTGCCGGCGCTGCTGCCGCTCCTGCTTGCGGCGGGTCGACGCCTCCCGGCGCTCCTTCCGTGCCTGCTTGCGCTGCGCGCGCGCCTCCGGGCTCTTGTCCAGCGTGCCGTTCTTGCGCGCCTCGCGCCGTTGCTGGCGCTCCTCGCGCCGCT
>DAIDIF010000184.1 GCA_027451805.1 Acidobacteriota bacterium | reverse complement strand
CCGGCCATGCGCAGCTTTCATCGCCGGGCGGCAGCGGGGTGGGCGGCGGCAGGCCCGGCGGCGGCAGTGCATGCCCGCCTCTACCTGCTGCGCACGCCTGCGGCGCCGATCGCGGCGCTGTACGGGTTCCGGGCAGCCGAGCGGTTCTTCTATTACCAAAGCGGCTTCGATCCCGCCTGTAGCGAACTCAGCCCGGGCACGGTGCTGCTGAGCGCGGTCATCGAAGACTGCATCGCCCGCGGCCTCGAGCGCTTCGAGTTCCTGCGCGGCGAAGAAGGCTACAAAGGCCGTTGGACCACCAGCCGCCGCCGCAGCCCCGCCACCCTGGCGGCGGGCAGCGCCGCCGGGCGCGCCGTTCTCGCGCTGCGCGGGCTGCGACGGCGGCTCGCAGGAGAACAACCATGACCGTCCGCAGCCTGGCTGCTCGCGCCCCCGCGCCCGTCTTCCGCGCGCTCGACCGCCTGCGCGGCTCGCCCTGGCCGTACTGCGTGGCGGCATTCCACCGCATCGCCGACCACCCCGGCGACGAGCTCAGCTATCCGCCCGCCATTTTCGACGCGCTCTGCCGCTACTGGCGCGACCACTTCGAGATCCTCAGCCTCGACTGCCTGCTGGCGCGCCTGGCGCACGGCGACCCCGCCCGCCATCCCTGCCTGAGCATCACCTTCGACGACGGCTACGCCGACAACGCCGAAGTGGCGGCGCCGGTGCTCGAGCGGCTCGATCTCAGCGCGACGTTCTTTCTGCCCACCTCCGCCATCGGCGCCCGCCGCCACTTTCCCTGGGACGCCGGCCTCGCGCCGCCGCCGCGCACCATGAGCTGGGCGCAGGCACGCGAACTGCACCGCGCCGGGTTCGGCGTCGGGTCGCACACCGTCACCCACGCCCGGCTGGCGACGGTGCGGGGAGCGAAGCTGGAGCGCGAGCTGGAGGATTCGCGCGGCCGCCTCGGGATGGAGTTGGGCGAAGCGCCCCAGGATCTGGCCTATCCCTTCGGCGGCCCGGACGACTGCGACGACACCGCGCGCGCGGCCGCCCGCCGTGCCGGCTACCGCTCGTGCTTCGGTTGTCACGGCGGCCTGATCGCCGTCGGCGACTCGCCCTACCGTTTGAACCGCATGTCCATCAGCCCGCGCTACCATCCCTCGCCGCAAGCCTGGGCACGCGCCTACAGCCGCGCCCGCTGGCGCACCTCCGCCCGCCGCGCGCCCGGACATTGGTAGGACGCTGGGGCCGCCACCGACGCCAACTCCTCCGGCGCGCTACACTTAGTGGTGGCCTCCCTCCGCAATATCGCTATCATCGCCCACGTTGATCACGGCAAAACCACGCTGGTCGACGGCATGCTGCGCCAGAGCGGCGTGTTCCGCACCAACCAGCAGGTGGCCGATCGGGTGATGGATTCCAACGACCTGGAACGCGAGCGCGGCATCACCATTTTGGCCAAAAACACCGGGCTCTTCTACCACGGCACTCGCATCAACATCGTGGACACGCCCGGCCATAGCGACTTCGGCGGCGAAGTGGAGCGCGCTCTCAACCTGGTGGACGGTGTAGTGCTGCTGGTGGATGCGAGCGAGGGTCCGCTGCCCCAGACCCGCTACGTGCTGCAGAAGGCGCTGGAAAAGCGCCTGGCGCCGGTGGTGGTGCTCAATAAGATCGACCGCCACGACGCCCGGCCGGCCGAGGTGCTGAACGAGATCTACGACCTGTTCATTGACCTCGACGCCAGCGAGGAGCAGCTCGACTTTCCGGTGCTGTACACCAACGCCAAGGCCGGCACCGCCTCGATCCGCGCCGACGAGCCCGGCACGGATCTGGATCCCTTATTTCGCGCCATCCTGGACGCCATCCCGCCGCCGGGCGGCGACCCGGATGCCCCGCTGCAATTGCAGGTGCTGAATCTGGACTACAGCGACTATCTCGGCCGCATCGCCATCGGCCGCGTATTTCAGGGCCAAGCGCGGGTGGGCGACGAAGTCGCGATCGCCAAAGTGGACGGCACGCTGGTGCGCACCCGCATCACCCGCCTCTACACCTTCCGCGGCCTGTCGCGCGAGGAAACCGACGCCGCGGTGGCGGGCGACATCGTCGCCATCGCCGGCATGGAGGGCATCCAGATCGGCGAGACCATCACCGACGCCGAGCGTCCGATGCCGCGGCCACCGGTACGCATTGACGAGCCCACGCTGGCGATGATCTTCACCATCAACACCTCGCCGCTCGCCGGGCGCGAGGGCCAGTTCGTCACCTCGCGCCACCTGCGCGAGCGCCTACAGAAGGAGCTGCTCACCAACGTTTCCATCCGGGTCGAGGATCAGGGCAACACGGACGCCTTCCGCGTGCTCGGTCGCGGTGAACTGCAGCTCGCCATCCTGATCGAGACCATGCGCCGGGAGGGCTACGAGCTGATGGTGGGCAAGCCCGAGATCGTGGTGAAGTCGGAGAATGGCCAGCGGCTGGAGCCGCAGGAACTGGTGGTGGTGGACTGCCCCGAAGCCAACGTCGGCGCGGTGATCGAGGCGCTGGGGACGCGCCGGGGCGAGATGACGCAGATGATCAACCACGGCTCCGGGCGGGTGCGGATGGAGTTCCGCATTCCGGCGCGCGGCCTGATTGGCCTGCGCGGCGTGCTGCTCACCGAAACCCGCGGCGCGGCCATGCTGCACTCGCTCTTCGCCGGCTGGATCCCGTTCCAGGGCGATTTCACGGCGCGGCCCACGGGCGCGCTGGTCGCCGACCGCGCCGGCATGGCCACCACTTACGCCTTGAACAATATCCAGGAACGCGGCACGCTCTTCATCGGACCGGGAACCGAGATCTACGAAGGCATGGTCGTGGGCGAGAACGCGCGCGAGGGCGACATGGACGTCAACGCCGCCAAGGAGAAGAAACTCACCAACATGCGCGCCTCGGTGGCCGACGAAGCCATCCGGCTGGTGCCGTTCCACGCCCCCACGCTGGAGCAGGCGCTGGAGTTCATCGCCGAGGACGAGTTCGTCGAGGTCACGCCCAAATCGCTGCGGCTACGCAAGAAAGTCCTCGCCGCCAATCGCCGGCCGAAGCATTGGAGCCCGGCGCGGGAGACGGTCGGCTCTTGAAGCGGAAACTGCGCGCCGCGGTGCTCATGGGCGGACAGAGCGGCGAGCACGCGGTGTCGCTGGTCTCGGCGCAAGCGGTGCTGGCGGGGCTGGACCGGCGCAAGTATGAGCCGGTTGCGGTGCTGATCTCGCGCCACGGGCGCTGGAGCGTCCGCGGCCGCCCGCTGGCCAACCCGTGGGCCTGGCTGCGGCGCTGCGATGTGGTGCTGCCGGTTTTGCACGGCCCCTTCGGCGAAGACGGCACCATCCAGGGGCTGCTCGAGCTGGCCGCCGTGCCCTACGTCGGCTCAGGCGTGCTGGGTTCGGCCGCGGGCATGGACAAGGACGTGATGAAACGGCTGTTCCTGCAGGCCGGCCTGCCGGTGGGCCCTTACCTGCGCGTGGACCGTCCGGAGTGGGAGCGGGCGCCGCGGCCGGTGATGGCGCGACTGGAGCGGGCGCTGCGCTACCCGATGTTCGTCAAGCCGGCCAACATGGGTTCGTCGGTGGGGATCAGCAAGGTTCACGCCCGGGACGAACTGGGGCCGGCGCTGGCGCTCGCCTGCCGCTTCGACGCCAAGCTGGTGGTGGAGCAGGGCTTCGCCGCGCGCGAGTTGGAGTGTGCCGTGCTCGGCAACGACGCCCCCGAGGCTTCCCTGCCCGGCGAGGTGATTGCCGGGCGTGAGTTTTACGACTACGAGGCCAAGTACGCCGACGCCGGCTCGCGCACGCTGGCGCCGGCGCCGGTGAGCGCGCGCATCGCGCGCCAAGTGCGGCAGCTTGCGGTGCGGGCGTTTCTCGCCTGCGAGTGCGCGGGCCTGGCGCGGGTGGATTTTTTCCTGGAGAAAGCCGGCGGCAAGTTGTGGGTCAATGAGGTCAACACCATGCCCGGATTCACGCCGATCAGCATGTATCCGAAGCTGTGGGAAAGCAGCGGGCTGGCGCTTCCCCGACTGCTGGACCGGCTGATCGAACTGGGGCTGGAGCGGCACGCCGCACGCGACCGCAGCCGCCGGGCCAAAACCGTGCTGAAATAGCAGTATGACCCTGCTCGATGCTCCGGTGTATGACGCCCGGCGCGATCGCCGCCGGCGAATCCTGGTGATCACGGCCGCGGTGGTGGTGGTGGTGGGAGCGGCGCTGTACCTGTACTGGCCGCGCTACGTGGCGACGCGGACCGTGGACCGCTTCTTCAACGCGCTGATTGACAAGAACTACCAGGAGGCCTACGCCATCTGGCAGGCCGATCCCAAGCTGTATCCGATGGATGCCTTCATGAAGGACTGGGGGCCGGCGAGCAAATGGGGCAGGATCACGAAGTTCCGCATCGAGCAGCTCGGCCTTCCGCCCGGCGGCCACGCCAGCGGGCTGGTGGCGCTGGTGCGGATCAACGGCATTCAGCGTGACGAGGCGCGTATCTGGATCCAGAACGGCACCCAGGAGCTGAGCTTCTATCAGTTCTAGCGGCCCGCCGGGCGCGAAAGTCGCGGGTTAATTCCCGGGCTTCGCCGCCGGCGCCGGCGTCACCGGGTGGGCTGCGTCGTAGAGACGGACGATGTCCTTGGTGATTACCGTGCCGGGGTTGTAATACAGCACCGGGCTCTGCGGCCAAGGCAGGCTGACGTCCACGATGGCGGTGTAGCCGTGCTGCTTGGCGTAGGTCTGCAGCACCGCCATCATCTTGGTGCCCACGGCGTTCATGAGGTCGGTCTCGGCGCTTTGGTAATCGGTCTGGGCGTTTTGGGCGGTCTGCTGGAAGTCGCGCTGCTTGGTGGCGATCTCCTGGGTAAGCTGGCTCTTGGCGTCCGCGCTCATGGTGTTGCCGCCATCGGCGAGCTGCTTCTGCAGCGCCTGGATCTCTTTTTGCGCGCTGCTGATCTCCGCCTGCCGGGGCGCGAAGCGCGTCCGCAGCGCGGCCTCCAACTTCTGCCCCTCCTGCGTCGTCACGATCGCCTCTTGAATGTTGATGATGCCGATCTTGCTGGGGCCGCTCGGAGCGGCAGGAGCGGAAGCGGCCGGCTTGGCCTGTGCCATCGCGGCAACCGGGAGCGAGGCGCACAAGCACCCGACCAGGACCAGGGAAGACGTGAATTTCATGGAAACCTCGACGATGGATATGATACGAAGCTCTTGCAAGCAGTATAGATTAAAACGTCGTGCCGATGGTGAAGCGCAAGACGTGGGGAGCTTCCTGGAACGGCGAGCCGGGCGCGATCTGCAACTGGTGCATGGTGAACAGAAGCGCCTGTTGCACCAGGGCGTCGCTCTGGAACGCCTGCGGGATGCCGCGCTCGAAATCCCCCTGGGTGAATAGTTGCGGCGGCGTAATCACGGTATTGACGCGGCCGGGGTTGACGGCGTAATAGATCCGCACCGGCGCGTGCACCACCGGCAGCATCACGTCCAGCTCGATGCCGCTGGATAGGCGAAGCTGCGAGTTGGTGCCCGCAGCCAGCGGGATGGAGCGCGAGAACGGGCGCCCGAAGGCGGTCTGCAACTGATTGATCACCTGGCTATTGACGGTGAACTGGTTGCGCTGGGTGATCATGTCCAGGCCGGCATCGGTGAAGAAGCGCACCGAGATCGGGAACTGCCCCTGCAGGATGGGGATGCGGTATTCGAAATTGCCGATCGTCTCCATGTCGCCGCCGGGGGTGGCGTACTGGTAGGTCGGAATCCTGACGGTGAACGTCTCCGGGATCGTGCCGCCGGGATTGCCGGGCGTGGGATTGGGCACGTTGATGGTGTGCGGCTGACCGGGATTGTTCGGGTCCTGCAGTGTAACCGCGGTCTCGGTGGGAATCAGGGCGATCGGGGTCACGGCCATGATGTCGAAGCCGCGGATCGTGTCCTCGCCGCCGGTGTAGAAGCGGTCGAAGTTGGGGGGCTCGCTGCCGCCGTAGCCGCGGACCATCGTGCCGATGAAGCGGAACGCGAGCACGTTGCGCTTGAACAGCGGGTCGGGATGAAAGTATTCAAGCTGCAAGCTGGGCTCGAAAATCTTGACGTTGCCTCCCAGGCCCGCGACGCCCATGGACAGCTCGATGTCCTTGCCCGCGGTGGGGAAGAGCGGATTGTTCACCGTGTTGATGCTGAAGGAGGGGATCAGCTCGCTGGTGACGATGCCGTTCAGGCTGTTGGGACCGGAAATGCCGTTGAAACTGACCGAGTTGAACAGCAGCGAGGCGGCCTGGGTGAAGGGTTGCACCGAGGAGTCGTCGTAGCGGTAGGTAATGCCGTAGCGGGTGAACTTGTGGAACAAGGGATAGCTGGCGCTGAGGGTGAAGCCCTTGGAGTTCTGGGCGTAGTTCAGCAGATTGCTGGCGCCGAGCGAGGAGAAGTAAGGATCGAGGTTCTGGCCGTAGAGAATGGAGGCTTCCTTGGCCTGGTCGTAATGAAAGTCGTTGATGTAGGCGGTAAAGCCGGCCTGCACCGGGCGGTCGTGGATGTAGGGCTCGGTGAACCCGAAGGTGACGTTGCGCGTCAGGGCGCCGTACTGCGTGCTCATGGACAGGGTTTCGCCCAATCCGAGGAAGTTGTTGGTCGAATAGTTCAGGCCGAGGAAGCTGCCGGCGATGCCGCTGACGCCGCCGGTGAGGCCGATCGAGTTCTTGCCTTTTTCCTTGACGTGGAGGTTGATGTCCACCTCGCCCTCGGGCCCGCTGGTGTTCTGCGTGATGGTGGCATCGCTGGGACTGATGGTGTCGAAGTAGCCGAGCTGGTTGAGGCGCAGGATGCTGTTGTCCCAGGCCACGCTGTTGAACCGGCTGCCTTCGTCGAGCAACAGCTCGCGGCGGATGACCTTGTCGCGGGTGGTGGTGTTGCCGCTGAATTCGATGCGGTGGACGTAGAACGGCTTGCCCTCCTGCATGTCCATGGTGATGTTCACCACGTGGGTCTTTTCGTTGGGCTCGGGGTCGGGGCTGGCGACGAAGTTGATGTAGCCGTACTGGCCGTAGAACTTGTGCAGCGCCTCGAGGCCCTTGCGCAGCTTGCTGACGTCCATGGTGTCGCCCGGCTTGAGGCCGAGGATCTGCAGCAGCAGGGCGTTGTTGGTGATGAAGTTGTTGTTGATGAACTTGATCGTGCCGACCTTGTACTTGTGCCCTTCCGCCACCGCGATGTGGATGTCCACCTTGCGGCCTTCGCCTCCGCCAAAGAACAGTATCCGGCGGGGGTGGGTGGTGCGCAGGGTCAGCTTCGGATCTTCGACCAGCGCCTCGAAATAGCCGCGGTCCTGGTAGGCGCCACGCACGTTTTCCAGATCCTCGGAGAGCTTGGCGGCGTCGTAGGTCTTGCTGAACAGGTTCTCGAAGATCAGCGAATAGGGGATACCGATCGGGTGCAGCTCCTTCATCGCGCCGCGCAAGGTGCCGGAGCTCAGCACTTTGTTGCCGCTGAAGGTGATCTTGCCCACCTGCACCTTGGGGCCTTCGTTGATGACGAAGGTCAGGTTGACGGAGCTCGGGGGCAGAACGTCGAGCTGTTCCTTGACGGTGGCGAACTGGCGGCCGCGCTCCGCCAACAGTTCCTTGATCGCGTCTTCGGCGTGCTTGACGATGGTGGGATCGTAAGGGCTGTCGCGCTCCAGATGGACCCCGCGGGCCTGGTAGCGGTCGAGCACGTCGGATTCGGTAATGGATTTGAGGCCCTTGTAGCGGATGTCTCGAATGAGGGGCTTTTCGACGACCGTGATGTGCAGGATGATGCCCTGCGGGGTGTGCTGAATGGAGAAGGTAATGTCGTCGAAGGCGTCCAGGTTCCAGAGCGAATTGAAATCACGATTGATCTGCGCCGGGTCGTAGATCGAGCCGGGACGGCTGAGGATGCGGGCCTTGATGGTTTCACAGGGGATGCGATGATTGCCGTGGCACTCGACGGCAAAGATCACGTTGGGGTTGGCGGCGGGCCGGGCCGAAGGCGGGGCCTGGCCGAGCGCCCCGATGCAGGCGAGCAGCGTCGCGAACGGAACCAGCAGGCCCGCCAGCGCGCGGCGGCGGCCGAACCCGTGGAGCGACTGGGGGGGCGTAAACAGAGGGCTATCGTCTCCCGCACCTGCGCGGGGCAGGCGAATTTGGCGCCATGGGGCGGGCCAGACCACCGCGCCGCCCATGCTGATGAATGTCTTCGCTATTATACCGGCGCCCATGCTTTGGCTACCGCGAAATTCCGCCTTAGAACCCCATGCGCCGTTCTTAACCCGTCCGGAGCGCCCCGGGCGTCCGGAGCGCCCGCGCTCCGGGGCGGCATGCGGAGCGGCCCCAACAGCGCCTACCCGGCCAGCGGCGCGCTCGTTCGGGCCGCCGGGCGGATTGGGGTTCCGATGCGGGAGCGCCCCGGCGAGCCAGCCAGACGCGCCCGCACGACATCTAAACCACGCATGAGCGATGGCGCGCGCCAATGGCCCGAAGCGAGATTTGCCGTGAAGTGCGGGCGGTGTAGCACCACGTTCGCCACCGGCGAGTGCGGCAAACTCGATCATTTCAGCATTTTCCGCATCCTTTGCCCACACTGTGGCTGGCCCGGCCGGTATCTGGCGTCCGAATTACATGCGTTGCCGCCGCTTCGGGCCGCGTCCCCGGCGAAACGCGCCGCCTAGATCGGATGGCGGCGACGGCCGCCGGCTGCGGCGCCCCTCCGACATCCGGCTGCCGGTGGAACTGTACGCCTCATCCCGGACACGCTACTCTTAAAGACGACTGATACCCGGTCGCCGCCACCGCGGTCGCCGCGGCGACGCCCTTCAGCGCAGCCGTGCAACACGTCATCCGCCAATACAACCTCGAGGCTGGCAGCCTCGAAGTCGAGTACATGGAGCAGTACTTCGGCGAATTTGCCGCACCCAAGACCGCGGCGGAACTGCGTCAGCGTCTGCGCCAGCGCGACCATCTGATCCTGATTTCGCTCGCGCCATCTCCTGAAGACGGCAGCCACTGGATTCCGGTTGCGTTCAAGGTGGGGCACGAGTTGCATGCCCCCGAACGCGAACTGCTGGGGGAAGAACCGGCCATCGCCGACCTCAGCCGCCGGCTGCGCGATTGCGTGGCGTTCGAGCGGCGGCGCATCTTCTACAGTTGGCTGGGCGGCACGCGGCGCGAATGGCGGCAGCAGGGGCACTATCGCGCCTTGACCGAACAGCAGGAGGAGTGGGCGCACGAGCACGGCTACCACCAGCTCGTCGTGAAGACCAAGAACCGCTTTTACGGCATGCGCGCCGCGCTCGATCATCTGCAATTCGATGTCCTGCGCTTCGAGCCCGATCTTGCCGACAACGCCAACTCCAAGGTCTACCTGGGCAAAGACCTCTCCGCCGACCTGCTGCGCGCCCATCTGACCGCGCGCCATGTCTCCCGCGCGGCCTGACGGGTGGCTCGGCGGCGGGCGGTCTTCAACTCGCCGGCTCCGGCACGAACCGGTAACCGATGCCGCGTACGGTGAGCAGGTGGCGCGGACGCTTGGGATCGTCTTCGATGTATTTGCGCAGGCGGACGACGAAGTTGTCGATCGCGCGGGTGTCGGTGGCCTCCTTCAGCCCCCACACCTCTTCCAGCATGGCCTTGCGCGACACCACCTGGCCGCGGTGACGGATAAGGTGGCGCAGCAGGTTGGCCTCCATCAGCGTGAGCGGCAACCGGCGGTCGCCGACGCTCAGCTCCAGTTTCGAGAAATCCACATGGCGGCCTTCGAAGTCGTAGACTTCGGCGGCCTCGGGCGGGGACTGCTGCCAGCGCTTGCGCCTGAGCAAGCCGCCGATGCGCGCCCGCAGGATCGACAGCTCGAAGGGCTTGGGCAGGTAGTCGTCGGCCCCGGCGGCGAAGCCGCGCAGCACGTCCTCGGCGCGGCCGCGAGCGGTGAGCATGAGGATGGGCACATAGTGATGCGCCTGGCGGAGTTCGGCCGCCACGGCGAAGCCGTCTTTGCCGGGCAGCATGACGTCGAGCACGATCAGGTCGTAATCCGATGGCGCGGCGAGGAACAGCGCCAAGCCGGCTTCGCCGCTCGCCGCCAACGTCACCCGGTCACCCTCGCCCTCGAGGTTGAAGCGCAGGCCCTCGGCCAAATGGCGCTCATCCTCGATGATCAGAATTTTGCTCACGCGCGCGCACCCAGGTTGGAGTCCGCGGCGGGCGCGGGCTGGGGCAGTAGCGCCGGGCCAGCCGGCAAGCGCACCACAAACGTGCTGCCGGTGCCCGGTCCGGCGCTTTCGGCGTATACGCGGCCGCCATGGCGGCGCACCACCGAACGGACGATGAAAAGTCCCAATCCCGTGCCGGTGACCTGGGAGGCATGGCTGGCGGCGCGATAAAAGCGCTTGAAGATCGCCTTCAGCTCGGTGCCCGCAATGCCCATGCCGCGGTCGCGCACGCGCAGCGTCCACGCCTTGGCGTCTTCGCGCGCCAATTCCACCTCGACCCGAGGCAAGGGCGCATCCGGAGAAGTGTACTTCACCGCATTGTCGAGCAGATTCGATACCGCCGCGCGCAATTCCTCCGCGTCGCCGAACACCGTGGCTTCACCCGGCGCGGCTTCGAACCGGCAGGCAATCGCCTCCGGCGCCAAGCCGTAGCGCACGGACGCCAGGCCCACCGCTTCCCGCACCAGGGCCGCCAGATCGAGCACTTCCCCGCCCCGCCTACGGCGGCTGTGGCCCAAGCGGCCGGTGCGCAGAATCTGCTCCACCGTGTGCAGCAGGCGGTCGCTGTCCGCGAGCATGATGCGGTAGAACTCCTGCTGTTTGGCGGGCGCGACCGGACGCGACTGCAGCGTCTCCAGATACAGCCGGATGGAGGCTACCGGCGTCTTCAGCTCGTGCGTCACTGCATTGATGAAGGCGTTGTGCTGCTCATTGCGGCGAATCTCGCGCACCAGAAAGATGGTGTTCAGCACCAGGCCGGCGACGATGAGGGGAAACAGCAGGATGCCCAACACCAGGAGCACGCCGCGACCAGTGATCACAATCCACCCGACGTTGAAAGCCGCCGCCAGCGCCACCAGGCACGCGCCCAGCACCACAAACCCAGCCACCCGCCGGCGCCGCCCACTAATCCGCATAGCGCCAGTGTAGCGAACCCATGGTACGGGCTCGCGCTGCGGGCGAGTGCGGCGCTTAATCGCCGGCGGCGGGGCTGGCCGCGGGCGCAGACTCGGACAGCGAGGCGACCTTGATGCTCTTGGCGATTCGCAGCCAGGCCAGCAGGCGGATTTGCCAGTAGGTCAAATCCGCTTCGTACCACGCCAAGCCATGGCGGGCGGAGGTGGGATGGGCGTGGTGGTTGTTGTGCCAGCCCTCGCCAAAGGTCAGCAATGCGACCCACCAGTTGTTGCGGGAATCATCTCGCGTGGCGAAACGTTGCCGGCCCCACATGTGCGTGGCCGAGTTCACCAGCCAGGTGGCGTGCAGCCCCACCACGACGCGCACACACACCGCCCACAGCACCATGGGGACGCCACCCCACCAGTACAGCAGCGGCACGGAGAGCAAAAGCGGCAGGTAGTGGTAGCTGTTGAGCCAGAGGTAGAAGCGATGCTTGCCGAGGTCGGGCGCGTACTTCGCCATCCGCTGGGTGTCGTTGTGGCAGCGGCGGCCGAGAATGATCCAGCCGACGTGCGCCCACCACGCGCCGTCGCGGGGCGAGTGCGGGTCGCCGTCGCGGTCGGACTTCTGGTGATGCAGCCGGTGCGTCGCCACCCAGAAGATGGGGCCGCCTTCCAGCGTCAGCGTACCGCACACCGCCAGCACATATTCCAGCCAACGCGGCACCGCATAGGAGCGGTGCGTGTGGAGGCGGTGGTAGCCCATGCCGATGCCGCCGCCGATGGCGATCCAGTAGAGCGCCACTGCCGCCAGGAAGGCTTTCCAAGAGAAGAAGAACAGTGCCGCCACGGCGCCGAGGTGGAGTACCAGCAGCACCAGCGTGGTCGGCCAGTTGAGGCCCCCGCGCCGGGCCATGCCGGAAAGATCAATCTCGTCTATCGCCGCCGTTGCGCTCAAAGCTCCTCCCGCGAGTGTCAATTCTCACCCTAGCAGCAAGCGCGGGATGGCATTGTAAAAGTTTTGTAATGAGGCGTTGATGGCCCCGGCAACGGACGCGCGCTGGCGCTCCGGGCGTCTCCCAGTTGCCGCGTATTGCCCGGCTTCCGTGCTGCAGCCGTCACGCCGCCTGGGAACCGGCTTGCCGCGCGGGCTCGGCCCCCAGGGAGACCTCGACCGGCGCCGGACCGAGGGTCCGGAGGACGGTGAGAATGGCGATCGGCAGCGAGCGCGAGGAACTGATGCCCAGCTTGCGGTAGGCGCTCTCCAGGTGGCGCTTGACGGTGGAGATGCCGATGTGCAGGTCCTGAGCGATCTGGCGGTTCTTCTTGCCCTGCAGGCATTCCCCCACGATGTCGATCTCGCGGGCGCTGAGATGGAACTGGCGGCCCAGGGCTTGGCGGGTGTGCGCATCCACCAGGTTCAGACTGTCGCTCACCGGCAGTTCGGTCTTGCGCTCGGATGCGACCAGCAGCACCAGGGGCGCGGCCGCATCGCCCGGCTTGTCCTCGGCCAACGGCAGCAGGATCAGGTTGACCGCCACGCTGGCGCCGTTGCCGCGCTGGAAGCGCACCGCATCGGCGTGCACCGCCATCCCGGTGGCCAAGCTGCGGCGGAAGGCCTCCTGCAGTCCGCTGGGCTCGAGCGTAGGCAGGCACTGCTCCAGGGGCGTGCCCAGCGTCTTCTTGGTGCGATAGCGGCTGTCCAGCAGGTCGAGAAAGGCGGCGTTGGCATCGCGCAGAGCGCCGCTCTGCCCATCGCACACCGCCAACCCCACCAGGGAACTCTTCCACAAAGTCTCCAGAACCGCGCCGCGTAGCTTGGAGTTTTCCCGCATGCCGTCCTCCTCTTGACCCTCTGCTCGCTTGGACTCAGAAACCGGGCCTGGGGCTGGAAGGCGGGCGCGTGCAGGGGGCCCGCAAAAGTTCAAAGCTGAACCCGAATTGCCGCCGGGCGGCGGTGCCAAAACGGTCAGCGCCGGTTGGCCGTCGCCTGGCGCAACCATTGCTCCAACTGGGTGGGCGTGGTGGCCTCCACGCCGTTGAACAGCACCGTGGGCGTGTGCTCGACGTGATCCTCGCGCCCGCGCTGCATGTCGGCCTGGACCAACGCGAACAGGTCGCTGCGGGTGAAGACCTGGGCGAGTTGGGCGCGGGTGATGCCATGCGGCGCTGCCCAGGCGGCGGCCCGATCAAGCAGGTTGTCGGGCGTCAGTTGATCCTGGTGGGTGAAGCAGTAATCGCGCCACGCCATGCCCACCGGCGGCTTCTGCTGGTCAAAAAAGCGCGCCAGCACGGCGGCGTTGAACGACCACAGGTGCTGCGGCAGGGGGAAGTCGCGAAACTCAAAGGCGACGTCCTTGCCGAACTCGGGGATGATCTGGCGCAGGAAGACGCCGTGCCACTGGGCGCAGTCCGGACACTCCAAATCCTGATAGATGATGACGCGAATCCTGGACTGGGGGTTGCCGGCCACCGGATCGGGATCGGGCGCCGGCCGCATCCGCCCCCGCGGGGCGGCGGTCGCGGCCGCCAATCCGAGCACCAGGAATAGACCCAACAACAGCGCGCCGCTTGCCCGCTTCATGGCCCTATTGTAAGCCCACGAGCACGGCTGGGGGAGGTAGGTGACTGCGGGGCCCCGAGCCGCATACTAGAATGGTGGCGATGGCCACGATTCGTCCGTTTGCCGCCTACCGCTACGACCTGGGCCGGGTGCATGCCCAGGACGTGGTGACGCAGCCGTACGACAAGATCTCCTCCGACATGCGACAGCGCTATCTCGCCGCCAGTCCCTACAACCTGGTGCGGGTGATCCTGGGCGAGCCGCAGGCGGGTGACAACGGAGAGAGCAACGTCTATACGCGCGCCGCCGGCCATCTCTCGTCGTGGATCAGCGAGGGCGTTCTGCGGCGAGACCCGGAAGCGGGCATCTATCCCTACACGCAAACCTTCACCGCGCCGGAGCACGCCGCTGCCACGCGGCGCGGCTTCATCGCACTGGGCAAACTGGAGCCCTACGAGCACCGCGTCGTGTTCCGCCACGAGCAGACGCTAAGCGGCCCGAAGCAGGACCGGCAGGCGCTACTGCGCGCCACCCGCACCCACGTCGGCCAGATCTTCATGCTGTACAGCGATCCCACGCAGACGGTCGAGGCGGAGTTGCTCGAACGCGCGCGCAGCCCGGTCGCCGAGGTGCGGGACGAATACGGCACCGCGCACCGGCTGTATCGCGAGACCGATGCCGGCGTGTTGGAGCGGCTGCAGTCGCGCATGGCGGCGCTACCGTTGGTCATTGCCGACGGCCATCACCGTTATGAGACCGCGCTGCAGTGGATGCAGGAACAGGACGGGCGGGCGAACTCGCGCTCCGACCGCCCCTGGGAATGGGTGATGATGACCTTCGTCAACCTGGACGCGCCCGGGCTGGTGGTGCTGCCCACCCATCGGCTGGCCTACGGCCTCGCCGCGTGGTCCACCAGCGCGGTAATGGCCAAGCTGCGGGGGTATTTCACGCTGGAAGACGCCGGGACGGCCGGCGACGCCGGGGCCTGGGCCAAGCTGCGCGCGCGGCTGGCGCTGGCGGCTCCCGCGGGCCCGGTGTTCGCCGCCGCGCTCCAGGGCGAGGCGCGGCTCTGGCTGTTGCGGCCGCGGCCGGAACTCGACCTGGCCGCGCTGCTGCCCCAGTCCACGCCGCGCCAG
>DAIDIF010000183.1 GCA_027451805.1 Acidobacteriota bacterium | reverse complement strand
CGAACACTGGCCGCCAGTTCGTCCCGCCGTCGGAGGTCTTCCACACCCCGCCATCCGCCGCCCCGATATAGATCGTCAGCGGATCCCCCGGCACCCCGGTCACGCTCGCGATCCGGTTCCCCTGCGGCCCCACATACCGCCACTGCAAGGTCGTAATCGACTTGGCCGAAGGCGCCTGCCCCCGCGCAGTCACCCCGCCCGCCAACCCCGCCAGTGAGACAGCCAGAAAACAGCCCGTGACCAACCGACCCATTCGCTCGCGCATGTGACCCGCCTCCAGGACAACAGCGGCTCCACTATAGCGCCGACGGTACGCCCTCACCCGCACTTTTCTGTAGCGCGATTGAAGCCGGCTGCGGGGCCGCGGCCGCCGAGCGGGCGGCAGCCACGCCGGTACGGCCACCGCCAAGGACGACACCAGCAATGGCGATGGGTCGCCGGCCGCAACGGCCAAATGAACAGTGAATGTGCCTGGTTGAATGGTATATATACCATTAAACCAGGCAATAAAGTAATATGTAAATTCGGTTGTCGCTGAATCTAAAGGCATTGTAGACTGTATAAAGTTTTGAGCGGTAGGTATATATACCCACCGCTCTTGTGTTAAACTATGGCAGATGGCGCGCGGAAGAAGACCAAAAATCCAGTCCGCAACCCCCGGGATACTGCGCTATTTCGAACGCATGGGGAAGCGGGTCTTTAGCGCCCAGGAGCTGGCCCGAATACTCCAGACCATGCGAGACGAGTGGCGGCTCGCGGCAAGCACCGGCCCGGATGAATTCATCGAGTTGCTCTCAAGCCGAGGCGACCTCAAGAGGGTCAAGATCGCCCCCTTCGGCGAGCACCCCCAGGCGAGGATCTTTACGCGCTACACCTGGGGCGCGGCGTCCGCCTACAGCGTTGCCCTTTCCTTATTCAAGGCCGCGTACCTGTCCCACGGCACGGCGGTGTTTTTGCGCGGGCTCAACGATCAAGTGCCGCGAAGGACGGTCTACCTCAACCATGAGCAGAGCCCGAAAGCCACCGGCAACGCCTCTGCGCTATCGCAGGAAGCGATCACTAAGGCGTTCGCCCGTCAGCAGCGGCTCTCGTCGCTCACCTACGGCTACGATGGCGCCACGTTCTTGGTGCTGAACGGCAAAAGCACGGGAAGGCTCGAAGTTGGCGCCCTCGAATTCGATTCGGAGCTGCTTGAGGTGACCAAGACCGAGCGCACGCTGATCGACATTGTGGTGCGCCCAGCCTATGCCGGCGGTGTTTACCAGGTCCTTGAGGCTTTTCGCGGAGCGCGGGAGAGAACGTCAGTGCCGACGCTCTTGGCGACGCTGAAGAGGCTCAACTACGTCTACCCGTACCACCAGGCAATAGGTTTCTACATGCAGCGGGCGGGATATCCCCCCGGCGATTGCGAACGCCTGCGGGCCATCGGGACCTCCATCGACTTCTACCTGGCCCACGGCATCCCGCAGCCGGAATATTCAGCTGAGTGGAGGCTCTTCCACCCAAAGGGACTCTAGCCCCGCCACCGCGGCCAGGACGAAATCGAAATAAAAGTCGAATCCCCTGAGGCCGCCGGCGGTCGTTTCAACCACCGCAGGCCAATCGGGGCGATGAAACTCGCGCACGCGGGAAAGTCCGCGCAGGAATTCCAGGGGAACGCGCTTGGCTGCGAAAATATCGCGGGCCAAAGCCAGGTTCTCCTCAGCCGCCAGATCGATCCCGAAGTTCGTGAGCACTTGATAAATGTCGTAGAAGTCCCTCGCCCGCGCCCTCCGAGCTCCCTTGTGCAAGTACCCGTCCATCTGCTGGCAGACGGCCCGGAGCTTTTCGATCACGATCATCTCGGGAGAGTAGACGTAGACAACGTACTCCTCCAACTCCCTGGCCAACTTCCCGTCCGTGTACTCGCACTTGCTCACGTCGATCTTGAACGACCGGGCATCGCGCGCGCCTACGGGGACGGCGTCTAGGCGAACCCTTCCCAGCCGGCCCTCAAGCTCTCCGTATCGTGCTATCTCAATCAGCTTGAAGGACAGCTCGTAACCTCCCCACCAGGGCTTCTCATCGGCCCCACGAAGCTCCGGCCGCCGCTCGAAACGCAGGTCGAACACGACGTAGCCGCGCGCATCGAAGCGGTCCCGCAGGGCCGCGAACAGCCGCCCCTTGATATCCTCCGGGTTCTCGAAATCGCCCTTGATGGAGAAATCGAGAGATCGAAGTTCGCGCCGAAATTCCGTAGACCAAGCTCAGCGCGTTTCCGCCCTTGAGGACGAGGCGTTCGGTAAGCACCTTGTCCGAGAACACCGCCGTTATCGCGGTGCGGCGAATCTGGTCCAGATCGAGCGCCCGTTTCGTCACAGAGCGAACCGTTCCACGGTAGCGTCGATCATGGGGCGTCCACTCGTGGGATTTTCGGGTGCCGGCCCTCCCCGGTTGCTGGCGTCGAGCGCCCGCAGCAACGGTGGGGTTGGTAGCGCCAGTGGGATTTGAACCCACGATCTTCGCCTTGAGAGGGCGACGTCCTAACCGCTAGACGATGGCGCCACGCAGGGTCAGCGCTCCCAGTATATCGGTTCCAGCCGTGCCCGCGGGGGCCGCCCGCGTCGCCGCGTCCCCGTCGCCACCTATGCCAGAATGCCATGGGGATCTTCCCTCCGTGCCTTCCGCCTCCCAGATCGGCCCGTTCGAGATCCTCGAGCGTCTCGGCGCCGGCGGCATGGGCGAGGTCTACAAGGCCCGCGACACCCGCCTCAACCGCTTCGTAGCGCTGAAGTTGCTCCCCGACGCCGCCGACGAGCCGGCGCGCGAGCGCTTCCAGCGCGAGGCGCAGGCTATCGCCGCTCTCAACCACCCCCACATCTGTACCCTTTACGAAGTCGGCGACGACCAGGGCCGCCCCTACCTGGTGCTCGAGCTGCTCGAGGGCGAGACGCTCAAAGCCCGTCTCCGCCGCGGCCCGCTCGACCCGGATCAATTGCTCGACTGGTCGGTGCAGATCAGCGACGCGCTCGACGCCGCCCACCGCAAAGGCGTGCTCCACCGCGATCTGAAGCCCGAAAACATCTGGGTCGCCCCCGGCGGCCACATCAAGGTTCTCGACTTCGGCCTCGCCCGCCTCGACGTGGAGCGCCCCGCCGATGCCGCCACCGTGCTCACCTCGCCCGGCGTTGCCATGGGCACGGTCCCTTACATGTCGCCCGAGCAGGCGCGCGGCGGCACGCTCGACGCCCGCAGCGACATCTTCAGCTTCGGCTCCGTCTTCTACGAAATGGCCAGCGGCCGCGCCGCCTTCCCCGCCAACAACGCTGCCGACTCGGTCGCGGCCGTGCTCAACGCCCAGCCGCCCAAGCTCGCCCAAGTGCGCCCCGAGCTCGCGCCCATGGTCGGCCAGGTGGCCGAGCGCTGCCTCGAAAAAGACCCCGACTTGCGCTACCAGTCCGCCGCCGACCTGCGCGGCGAGCTCAAGCGCCTGAAGCGCGAGTCCGGCTCGAGCAGCTCGGCCGCCGCCGTCAGCGCCGCCGTGGCCGCCGTGGCCGCCGCGGCCGCCAAGCCCAGGCGCCCCGCCTGGCTCTGGCCCGCCGCCGCGCTGGTACTCGTCGCCGCCGCCGCCGTGTGGTGGGCGCTGCGCCCGCGTGCCGCCGCACCCCCGCTCTCCCTCCAGTACCGCCAGTTGACCTTCAGCGGCAACGTCGTCGACGCCGTGATCTCGCCCGACGGCAAGTTCCTCGCCCACGTGGATAACGGCGCGCAAGGCACCGCGCTCCATCTCCTCTCCATCGTCAGCAACAGCGACGTGCAGATCATGCCCCCCGCAGGCGATTGCTGCCAGTCGCCCTCCTTCTCGCCCGACGGCGGCCAGGTTTATTTCCGCGACGGCAACCGCTTGCAGGCGGTGCCGGTCCTCGGCGGCGCCGTGCGCACCATCGCCGCCAGCGCCTGCAGCGGCGCCGGCTTTTCGCCCGACGGCAAGCAAATCGCCTTCGTCGCCGACCACGGCACCAACCACCAGCCGATCTTCGCCCTCATGCTCGCCCGCCCCGATGGCTCCGCCGCCCGCGTTCTGCACAGCACCGCCCCCGGCGATGGCTACCTCTCGCAGTGCTGGATCAGCACCGTCAACCAGCCCACCCACGCCCCCGCCTGGTCGCCCGACGGACACTGGATCGCGCTCGCCGAAGCTCCCGTCGCCGGCGCCGGCCACATCCAGCTCGTCAACGCCTCCACCGGCGCCGTGCGCAACCTCGGCCCGCCCGTTGCCTCCTTCACCGCGGCGGATCTGAGCTGGCTCCCCAACGGCAGCGGCATCGTCTTTTCCGCCTCCATCCCCGACACTGCCAACTCCCAAATTTGGGAGGTGAGCTATCCCGCCGGCAAACTCGTCCGCCTGACCAATGGCCTCCAGGGCTACGCCGAGGCCAGCCTGTCTGCGAGCGGCCAATTGGCCATGATCCACGCCGCGCCGGAATCCTCGGTCTGGGCGCAGGCGCACCCCGGCGGAGCCTTCAGCCAGATCCCCGGAGGCGGCACGGACCAGGATGGCCGCGTCGGCCTTGCCTGGACGCCCTCCGGCGGTCTCGCAACGCTGGAAAACTTCGGCGGCAAGTACCAGCTTTGGGCAGCCGATGCCGATGGCGGCAATGCCCGCATGCTGGCGCAACTGCCGCCAGGATTCGCATACGATCTCACGGCTGCGCCCAACGGGCAGCTTGTCTTCGGCCTGAATCAGAGCGGCTCCGTCTGGCGCGTCAACGCCGACGGCAGCGATCTCACCGAATTGGTCGATCCCCAAGGCGGCGCGCAGGCCTATAACCCGTCGGTGGCGCTCGGCGGCCGCGACGTGGTCTACATGTACGTCACCGGCGGCGGCAACCAGTCGCTCTATGGTGTCCCGCTTGCCGGCGGCCCCCCGCGTCAGCTTTGGCCGGGTTCGGTCCTGGCTGGCGCGCTCGCCGTCTCTCCCGACGGCGCGCGTGTGTTCCTCCTCTCCAAGCTCGGGGGCGCGGCCAAACCCGTGATCGTCCGCCTCGACGGCGCCCAGCCGCAAGTCACGCCGCTGGTGAGCCCGCCTGGCGCGGGCGGACCCATCCAGTGGACCGCCGACGGCAAGGCCGTCGCCTACGTCGTCCGCCATGGCACTGTCGCCAACCTCTGGGCGCTCCCCGTCCCCGGCGGCAAGCCTTACCCCATCACCCACTTCACCGGCGCCCTCAACATCGGCGCCTACGCCTTCGCCCCCGACGGCCGCCTCGCCGTCGCCCGCTTCACCCCCAACCAGGACGTCGTCCTCGCCACCGGCCTCGCCCCCGCCCACTGAAGCCGGGAAGGCCTCAGCCTTCCCGCAGCCGCCCGCTCGCGTACTTATGCAGCACGCTCGCGATCAGCGTCTGGTAGGG
>DAIDIF010000182.1 GCA_027451805.1 Acidobacteriota bacterium | reverse complement strand
GCGCGGGCGGCGGCGCCAGCGACGTCAACGGCTACGCCCAACTGGCGGTGAACCAGACCGGCGACGTCACCGGCAACGCCGACGCCGGCGCCGGCGACAGCGGCATCGCCGGCATGAGCGACACCGCGGCGACCGATTCGGCGCTGGTGAGCGGCGCTTCGACCCAGGACGAGCGCCCGATGGACGCCAACGCCATCCAGGCCTTCATGCGCGCCAACGGCGTCAACCCGAACAGCTTCGGGCGCGGCGGGGGGCGCGGGTTCGCCGGACGCGGCGGCTTCGCCGGGCGCGGCGGCTTCGGCGGCGGGCGGTTCGGCGGCGGGGCGTTCCGCTTCCGCCAGATGCAGAACCGCTTCAACCAGCCGCACGGCTTCCTCAGCTACCAGCTCAGCGATTCGGCGCTGAACGCGCTGCCGGACAGCATCAACGGCGCCACCAACACCCGCAACCCGCCGAACGCGGCCAACCAGCGCTACTCGGCGGTGCTGACCACGCCGCTCAACATCCCCCACCTGTACAAGTCGAACGGCCACACCAGCATCACGGTCAGCTATTTCGGCACCCACAACGCAACCCTGAGCAACGTCAGCGCGCTGGTGCCGACGCTGGCGGAGCGGAGCGGCAACTTCCAGGGCGTCACCGACAGCCAGGGCAAGCCGGTGACCATCACCGACCCCAACACCGGGCTGCCGTACGCGAACAACACCATCCTGCCGGGCGACCTCTCGACCGCCGCGCGGGGGCTGCTGGCCTACATCCCGACGCCCACGCCGGGGGCGGTGGGGCACTTCAACTACGGCAACACCATCAACAGCCTCTCCACCAGCAACAACTTCGGCTTGCGGCTGAACCACAGCTTCAGCGGGCCGATCGGCGGCGGGCGCGGCTTCTTCGGGCGCGGGCGCAACCTCAACTTCATGATGAATTACTCCGGCGGCCATGGCAGCACGCCGGGGACGTTTTATCCCTTCACCGAGGGGCAGTCGAAGACGCGCGGGCTGAACGCACGCCTGATGTACACCCAGCCGCTGCACGGCTGGATCAACTTCATGAGCGTGAACTACAACTACAGCCGCAACCTGATCACCAACCTGTACGCCAACGCCACCAACATCGCCGGCCAGTTGGGCATCACCGGGGTTTCGACCAATCCGATCGACTGGGGCCTGCCGACCTTGAACTTCACCACCTCGGGGCTGAACGGGCTGCAGGACACCGCGCCCAACTACGTCCGCAGCCAGACCTGGTCGTTCAGCGACTCCTTCATCCGCCGGATGGGCACGCACAACATCCGCTTCGGGGGCGACTACCGCGCGATCCAGTCGAACCCGGAGACCGACCAGATGCCGAACGGCATGTTCACCTTCGACGGGCAGTACAGCGGCTACGACTTCGCCGACTTCCTGCTGGGGCTGCCGCAACAGACGTCGGAGAAGTACGGCGGCGGGGTGTTCTACTTCCGCCAGATCGAGCCCGACCTGTACTTCAACGACAACTGGCAGGTGCGGGGCAACTTCACCCTGAGCTACGGGCTGCGCTGGGAGTACATCTCGCCCTACGCGGAAAAGTACAACCGGCTGACCAACCTGCTGGTGGGGCCGAACTTCAGCGCGGTGACGGCGGTGGTGGCGGGGCAGAACGGCGTGCCCGATACCGTGCTCCAGCCCGCCTACCGGCACTTCCGCCCCTCGCTGGGCTTCGCCTGGCAGACGCTGGGCCGCATGATCCTGACCGGGGGCGCGGGCATGGCCTACAACACCGGCGCCTACGCCAACATGGCGACGGCGCTGGCCTACCAGTCGCCCTTCCTGACCACGCAGACCAACCTGGGCACGGCCACCACGCCGCTCAGCCTGACCAACGGCTTCGGCGGAGCCAACGCCACGGTGAACACGTACGGGGTCAACCCGGACTATGCGGTGGGCTACTCGCTGCTGTGGAACCTCGACCTGCAGCGCACCTTCGACAACGTGTACGTGGTCAACCTGGACTACAGCGGAGCCAAGGGCACGCACCTGGACCAGTTGCGGGCGCCCAACCGCACCCCCACCGGGCTGCTCGATCCCAACCTGCCGGTGTTCCTCTACGACACCACCGGCGGCAACTCCATCTACCACGGCGGCAGCGTGATCGTCAGCCGGCGGTTGAGCGACAGCGTCTCGTTCCGGGCGATGTACACCTACTCGAAGATGATGGACGACGCCTCGCAGATCGGCGGCGGCGGCGGTCCCAGCGGGCTGATCGCGCAGAACGACCTGAACCTGGCGGCGGAGCGCAGCCTGTCGGCGCAGAACATGACCCACCGCTTCAACGCCGCCTACGAGTGGCAGCTACCCTACGGGCTCAACCACCGCTGGGGCGACCACAGCAACCTGATGAGCTCGGCGCTGGGCGACTGGCAGTTCAGCGGCTCGCTGACGCTGGACAGCGGCCAGCCCTTCAGCCCGCTGGTGAGCAACATCTACTCCAACGCGCAGGGGCTGCAGGCGCTGGGGGTGACGGCGCCGCTGCGCGCCAACCTCACCGGCACGCCGATTGCGGCCGCGAACCCGACCCTGACCGGCTTCTTCAACACCGCCGCGTTCACCGCGCCGGCGGCGGGCAGCTACGGCGACGCCGGGCGGAACATCATCATCGGCCCGGGCACGGTGATGTTCAACACCTCGCTGAGCAAGACGTTCCGCATCGGCGAGTTCCGCAGCCTGGAGCTGCGCTTCGACGGCAACAACGTGCTCAACCACCCCAACTGGTCGGGGATTGACACCAACCTGAACTCGCTCACCTTCGGCGAAGTGACCGGCTTCGGCGCGCCGCGGCAGATCACCTTCACCAGCCGGTTCCGCTTCTGAGGTCGGCCATGCGCTTCCGCCCCACCCTTTCCCTGCTCTGCACCGCCGGGTGCCTGGCCTGGCTGCAGCCCGGGCTGGCGCAGCAAGCGGTTAAACCCGCCGCCGCTCCGCCCAAGGCGCAGTACAGCTTCCAGGCGACCACCAACCTGGTGCTGGTGAATGTGACGGTGCGCGACGCGCACGGCAACCTGGTGCGCAACCTGAAGCCGGGCGAGGTCTCGGTCTACGAAGACGGCAAGCTGCAGCACATCGTCAGTTTCGACTTCGAGAACGTGGACCAGGCGCCGCCCCGCATGGCCGTGGCGGCCGCCGCCGCAGGGCCGGCGGGGACGGTGGTGGCGGGCGCGCCGCCGGCGGCGAAAGCCAAGGCGGCGGCCACGATCGCGCCGGCGGCGGCGAACGCCTACCGCGACCGGCGGCTGATCGTGCTCTACTTCGACCTGACGACGATGCAGCCGGAGGACGTGCAGAACGTCATCCAGCAGGCGGAGGCGTACGTCAAGACCCGGATGGCGCCGGCGGATCTGGCGGCGGTGGCGACGCTGGGCAACTCGCTCGACGTCAACCAGGACTTCACCGCCGACAAGCAGGCGCTGCTGAACACGCTGCAAAGCCTGAACCCGGCGGCGAGCTCCGGGTTCCAGGCGGGCTCGACCGGCTCGACCGAGGGCACGGCGGACGACGGCAACAGCTTTGAGGCCGACGACAGCGAGTTCAACATCGCCAACGCCGACCGCAGCCTGCAGGCGGTGCAGTCCATCTGCGACATGCTGCGCGGGATCGAGCAGAAGAAGTCGCTGGTCTATTTCTCCAGCGGCATCCAGCGCTCCGGGGTGGACAACGAGATCACGCTGCGCTCGGCGGTGAACTCCTGCGTGAAGTCGAACACCTCCATCTACAGCGTGGACGCGCGCGGCCTGCAGGCCATGCCCCCGGGCGGCGACGCCACCCAGGGCAGCATCCGCGGGCGCAGCGCCTTCAACGGCGGGGCGCAGTCGTCCACGCTGAGCGCGCAGTTCGCGCAGCAGGAGACGATCTCGACCCTGGCCACCGACACCGGCGGCAAGGCCTTCCTGACCTCGAACAACTTCGCGCCGGTGTACGCCAAGGTGCAGCAGGACACCAGCTCGTATTACCTCATCGGCTACGTCTCGAGCAACACGAAGCAGGATGGCAAGTACCGCAAGATCCGCATCAAGGTCAACCTGCCGGGCGTGCACGTGGAGGCGCGGCCGGGCTACTTCGCGCCCCGCGACCTCAACCACATGAACCGCAACGACCGGCGGCAGCAGTTGGACGACGAGCTCAACGCCGACATCGCCGATCATTCGCTCGACCTGTACCTGGCGGACGGCTATCTGCGGCTGAACAACTTCCGCTACTACGTGCCGGTGTCCATCATCATTCCCGGCAGCGAAATTCCGCTGCACGGCGTGGATCCCAAGGCGACGCCGCAAGTGGAGATCGAGGGCGAGGTGATCGACCAGGGCGGCCGGCAACTCGACCACGTCTACCAGACCATCAAGCTGACGCCGGCGCTGGCCGGGCCGGGCGAGCAGTTGCACAGCAAGAACCTGCAGTACAGCACCGGGTTCATCCTGCCGCCGGGCGAAAAGTACCAGATCCGCTTCGCCGCGCGCGAGGACCAGACCGGGCAAATGGGCGCCTTCGACGCCGTGGTGAACATCCCCGACCTGACCGCGGAGGAGGCCAGCAACCCGCACGCGCTGAGCATCAGCTCGGTGCTGGTGGGCAGCCAGTTGGCGCCGGTGAAGCCGAATCCGATGGACCCCATGACCCGCAGCGGGCGGGCGCTGGTGCTGAGCGTGAGCCACGTGTTCAGCACCGACCAGAAGATGTATCTGTACTACGAGGTCTACGACCCGCAGTTCGTGGGCCATTCGGGGGACCAGATCCGGCTGCTGACGAATGTGGCCTTTTACCATGGGCGGGTGAAGGCGTTCGCCAGCCAACTGCTGAGCACCGAGAAGCTGACCGATCCGGAGCGGCATGCGGCGGTGGTTCAGATTGCGATCCCGCTGTCGCAACTGCAACCCGGCTACTACCTCTGCCAGGTGAACGCGGTGGACGACGCGGCGGGCAAGTTCGCCTTTCCCCGCATCCCGATTTTGATCCGCCCGGCGGCGGCGAATGCAACCAGCGCGCCGCCGGCACGTCATAATTAGGAGTGCGGAAATTCCTTGCGGCAGCCTTGTGTTTAGCCGCGGCGGCGTGCGCGGCCGCCGCCGCCCCGGCGCCGCCGCCGGCGGGCAGCAGCAGCCTGCGCTTCACCGGGCTGGATTTGGGCTACCGGCAGTTGTACAACTTCGAGTTCGCGGCGGCACACCAGACGTTTCAGGCCTGGATCGCGGCCCACCCGGCGAACCCGCTGGGGCCGGCGTCAGAGGCGGTGGCCGACTTGTTCGACGAGATGAACCGGCTGCAGATCCTGCAGGCGCAGTTTTTTCACCGCACCAACATGTTCACCGGCAAGGCGGGGCCGGGCGATCCGGCGTTCGAGCAGGCGCTGGCGCGGGCGGAGGCGCTGGCGGCCAAGGCGCCGCCCGGCAATCTGGACGCGCTCTACACCCAGGCGCTGTGCCATGGGCTGCGGGCCGATTATCTGGGCGTGGTGCAGAAGCACTACCTGGCGTCGCTGAGCCAGATGAAGGCGGGGCAAGCGGTGGCGCAGAAGCTGCTGGCGCTCGACCCCAACTACGCCGACGCCTATCTCGCGATCGGGATGGAGAACTACGTGCTCGGGCAGCAGCCGGCGCCGCTGCGCTGGCTGCTGAAGCTGGACGGCGCGATGGCCAACCAGAGCCAGGGGATCGCGGAGCTGCGGAAGACCGCCGATCATGGACATTACCTGCAGCCCTATGCGCAGGTGCTGCTGGCGCTGGCGGCGGTGCACGCCCACCACCCGGCGGGCGCGCGGCGGCGGCTGGAGCCGCTGGTGGCGGAGTTTCCGCGCAACCCGCTCTACCAGGAGGCGCTGCAGCGGCTCGACATCCAGGCCAGGCTCGACCCCAAGCGGACACAGATCCGCTTCACGCTGGGGGCGCTGTTGCACACCGTACACGGCACGTTCGCGCTCGACCCGGGCGCCGGCGCCAATGTCGTCGCCGTGGATCCGGTGAACGGCGCGGCGACCGGGCGGGTGACGGTGGCGGCAGCGAGCGGCCAGACCGGCAACGCGGCGCGCGACCGCGACATGCAGAAGTCGGTGCTGGAGTCGGCGAAGTATCCGCGGATCGTGTTCCGGCCGGAAAAACTGGAGGGCGCGCTGGGGCGCGACGGGACCAGCCAGGTGACGCTGACCGGCACGATGCAATTGGTGGGCGGCGACCATCGGTTCGCGCTGCCGCTGACGGTGACCGTCCAGGGCAACCATTTCACCGCGACCGGCAGGGCGACCGTGCCCTACGTGGCCTGGGGCCTGCACAACCCCAGCAACCTGATCCTGCGCGTCCATAAGACCGTGACGCTGGAGATCGAAGCCGCCGGCACGATCGCCTGGCCGGCGGCGAAGTAGCGCCCGGTCGCTTGCGCCGATTGCGGGCCGCAGGCCTTGAGCACCTGCCGCCCGTGCGCTTACAGACGCTGCAGCATCGTCGCCACCGCGCCCTTGCTGCTGAAGGCCAATCCCGACCAGAAGACTAACAATAACAACCCCAACGCTCCGGTCAGCGCCGTGACCCAGGTGGGCGGTTCCGGAACCGGCGATGGCGGCATCGGATCGGCTAGGGCCGACACTTCACCACCGGTCAACGCGGCGTCGAACTGCGTCCCATTGTTGCTGCCGGCGAAAAAGCCGGTCAACGACCGCGAGCCGCCCAGATCCGTCAACGGCGCATTGACCATGGCCAGCAAGGTCGAGCCGCCGCTCGCAAAGACCAACCAGTTGCCTACCAATGCGCCGACACCGGGTGCGCTGAAGGTGGTATCGAAACTGCTCGCCTCCAGGCCGCTGACCGCGATATTCCAACTGGTGATCGTGGCCGTGCTGGCATCCGCGGCAAACGAACCCACCGCGGTTCCGCCGCCGGCGAAAGTGACGTTTGAGAGCGTCCACGCCAGCGGACTGGCCGTAGCGTGCGCGGCAAGCGCAAGTGTCAAAAGGCCAAATGCACAACCCCAGGCTACAGTACGCGCGACAAGCTTGCTCATAATTAAAGCACTTCCTCATCTGAAGAGTTTTACGCCCAACGTCTAAACCGTAGCAGCGGGTCAACGGTATAGCTGTCCGTTACTGAACACCGGCTCGCCTTATATCCATGGGCGCGCATAAGCACCCTGTGCACAATTGAACAGAGTTAGGCCGGTGCTGGAGCGCTGGCCCACCATCAGACTGGCGCGACCCCAGCGCGGCTTACGGCACACCGCGGGGGCCGGCCTTTTGCGCATGGGCAAATCAATTGCGGAAAGGCCGCGACATTCCGAAGGCTGCCCGCCCCCGGGGAAGCGAGGAGGCGCGGCCCCAGCGACCGGGGAGCGAGGAGGCGCGGCCCCAGCGACCGGGGTCCCCACGCCGCCCGCGGCGTGGGGTGGAGCGCGGCGCAGCGCCGGTACGGGGATTTCGGGGCCCCGTGCCGGCGCGAGCACAAGCGGGACGCGCGGCGTAGCCG
>DAIDIF010000181.1 GCA_027451805.1 Acidobacteriota bacterium | reverse complement strand
CGCCCGCATCATCATCGTGGTGGCGGGTATGGAAGGTGCCCTGCCCAGCGTGGTGGCGGGCATGGTCGGCGTCCCGGTGATCGCCGTGCCCACCAGCATCGGCTACGGCGCCAGCCTGGGCGGCCTGGCGGCGCTGCTCGGCATGCTCAACAGCTGCGCCGCCAACGTCACCGTGGTCAACATCGACAACGGCTTCGGCGCCGGCTTCGTGGCGGCCGCGATCAATCGTTAGCCTGCGGGCTAACGGTGGGGCCGGGGCGCGCCGAAAAACCACGCGCACCCCGCGGGCGGGTGCGCGTTTTGGACTTCAGTGATGAGCCGCGGCGCGGGCGCCGGATGCGAGCTACTTCTTGGGCGGCGCGATCGCGTCCTTGGCCGCTTTGGCGACGCGGAACTTCACCACCGTCTTGGCCGCGATCTTGATGGCCTCGCCGGTCTGCGGGTTGCGCCCCATGCGCGCTTTCCGCTGCTGCTTGACCAGCTTGCCCAGCCCAGGGATGGTGAACTGCCCGCTGCGCTTGGTCTCCTTAATCGCCAGCGCCGCCAAGGCCTCGAGATACTGCGCCGACTCCTTCTTGTTCAAGCCGGTCGCGTCAGCCAGACTGGAAACGATCATTGTCTTGGTCAAACCTGCCATGCAACCTCCTCGGGAACAGTACGAAAAACAAGGGTGATTGTACACGACGCTGCACTAAAAGTGGCATGAGGAAAGGAAAATTTTCGCCTGAGTCACAATCCGGCTCAGCCCGCCTGCCCAGCATGCGGCGATCACGCTGCCCTGATAGATGGCCTCCACCCCGGCCTCGCCCTGGGAGACGGTAAAGCGCGGCTCGATGCGCCAGCGCTCGGCGCCGGGGGCGGTGAGCTCGATCTCAACCCCGCGCCAGCCGTCCAGCAGGCTGAGCGGGGAGGGCGGCAACTCGCCGGCAAAGCGCAGGTCCAGGCGCCGGCCGGCATGGCGATAGCCGCGATCGGGGGCATCGGGCGCGAGCAGGTTGAAGAGCCATTCCAGACGAGCGGGGCCGGCGACGGCGTCGAATTCGGCGGCAACGACGAGGGTGTCGTTGTCGAGGGCGTAGATTCGGCGCACCGGCCCGCAGGCCAGCTCCACCCGAGCCGGAGCGGCGTTGGTTACGGTGTAGGCCGCATCCGGCGCGGGCGCGGCCTCCTGAACCAGGCGGCAACTGGCGCTGGCATAGGCATCATAGACGAGAAGCGCCTCCAGCGCCGGCGCGGGCAGGGCCACCGGCCCGGGCAGATGGGCCGGGTTCTGCTCGGCATGGCGGCGCAGGTCGGCATGGTAGGGCTCGGGGCGGCGCCGGATGGAGTTGACCAGGTTGGCGTCGGCGGGCAGAAAATCGAGCTCCTGCACGGTCGCGCCGTCGCCGGGGGTGAGCAATAGGCGCAGGCTGGCCGAGCGCATTTCGATGCTTTCGGCGCCGTCGCCGAGCAGATCGAGGCGGCGCAGCGCCGAGGGCGGCTGCGTGCGCGCCAGCAGGCGGTCGGCGGCGAGCAGGTGGGTGAAGGCCTGATTGCGCAGGTGGGGCGAGTAGAGGCCGCCGAACCAGCCGTGCCAGTAGACGTCGTTGGCCTCGGCCGCCAGCAGGTGCTCGCGCGCTTCCGGGTCCTCGGCCGCGGCGGCATCGGCGCTCTGCCAGCGGCGATGCAGATCCTGGTGGGTCTTGTGGATCAGGTTGGCCTCCGGATATTTCGCCAGGAAGGCCCGCCAGGAGGAACTCGCCGCCCACTGCATCATCTCCGGATAGGAGGCGGTGGGAAGATAGACCAGGCCGCGCGGCGGGTGCGCCCGCAGATGGTCGCGCAGGCGCACGGTGCGAATCTCATCCTGGCGCTGCTCGAGGCCGTCGAGGAAGCGGCGCAGCCAGCCGTCGCGGTAGACGTGCTCGAACGTGTGCGGCCAGCTGCCGAACTTCTCCAGGTCGTCGCCCATGGTGAGCAGGCTGCCGGGATGGCGGGCGGCAGCGGCGAGGAGAAAATCGAAGCTCTCCGGCTCGGGCAGGAAGGGAATCGCCTGGCGGAGGAAGAAGTTGGAGGGAACGACGGCGAGCCGCAGGCCCTGGTCTTCGGTCTGCCAGTAGCCGTGGAGGTCGTCTTTGGCGACGCCGGCCAGCTCCAAATGGGTATCGTCGAGCAGGGTATACACGACCCCGGCGGCGGCCAGCACCGAGGCCAGTTGCGGCTCCCAGACGCGCTCGGCCAGCCAGGCGCCGTGCGGCGCCAGGCCGAAATGGCGCTGCACCGCTTCCGTCATGCGGCGGATCTGCTCCTGCTGATCGGCGGCCGGGATGGCCGCCAGGATGGGCTCGTAGTAACCGCCGCCGAGGAGCTCCAACTGGCCGGCCTGTTGCAGTTGGCGCAGGCGGGCGAGGTATTCAGGATGGCGGGCGGCGAGCCAGTCGAGCAGATAGCCGGAATAGTGCAGCGTCAGGCGCAGCCAGGGGCGTTCGGCGGCGGCTTCGACGAAGGGCAGATAGGCGCTGGCATAGGCCCGCTCGATGGCGGCGTCAAAGTTGCCGGCGGGCTGGTGTGCATGGAGCACGAGGGCAAGGTCAATCGGCATGGCGCACGTCCCAGCATACCGGTGATCGCAGCGGCAGCGGCGCCGGCCAACGAGGGCGTAGTAGCGGGTGTCGTGGCGCAGCCACGACCGGCCGCGCGCAGAAGGAATCAACGAGGGCGAGGTGGAGCGGGGCGGAGGGGCCCCCGCGGAACCTCGCCCGTAGGTAGTAGCGGGTGTCGTGGCGCAGCCACGACCGGCCCCGCGTTCAATCAATAGTGCTTAAATATGGGGGTGACGGAAAATCCCTTGCAGTTGAAGCGCATTCACCACATCGAGTTCTGGGTGGGGAATGCCAAGCAGGCGGCGTTCTATTACCGGCACGCGTTCGGGTTTTCGCAGGCGGCCTACACCGGGCTGGAGACCGGCAACCGGCAGATGTGCGGCTACGTGATGCAGCAGGGGCGGGCGACGTTTCTGCTGACCACGCCGCTGACGGAGGCGCATCCGGCGGCGGAGCACATCCGGCGGCACGGCGACGGCGTGCACGACATCGCCTTCGAGGTGGACGACGCCGACGCCGCCTTCGCCGAGGCGGTGCGGCGCGGGGCGGAGCCGGCGATCGCGCCGCGCGACTGGCCGGGCGCCCAGCCGGGCGAGGGGCGGGTGCGCCACGCGGCGATCAAGACCTACGGGGAGACGCTGCATTCGTTTATCTCGCGCGACGGCTACGCCGGCCCGTTCCTGCCCGGCTACCGGGCGGCGGAGATTGCGGCGCAGGACGCCGGCATCCTGCGCGTGGACCACATCGTGGGCAATGTCGGGCTGGGGGAGATGAACCACTGGGCGGACTGGTACAGCCGCGTGCTCGGGTTCAAGCGCTTCCTGAGCTTCGACGACAAGGACATCTCGACCGAGTACAGCGCGCTGATGAGCGTCGTGATGGCGGACGATTCCGAGTCCATCAAGTTTCCCATCAACGAGCCCGCGCCGGGGCGGAAGAAGAGCCAGATCGACGAGTACCTGGAGGCCTACGGCGGGCCGGGGGTGCAGCACATCGCGCTGCAGACGCGCGACGTGGTGGCGACGGTGAGCAACCTGCAGCGGCGGGGGGTGGAGTTTTTGCGCGTGCCGGACTCCTATTACCGGCAGCTCCCCGGCCGCGTGGGCGCGATCGACGAGCCGCTGGCGGAGCTGGAGGATCTGGGGGTGCTGGTGGATCGCGACCAGGACGGCTACCTGCTGCAGATCTTCTCCAAGCCGGTGGAGGACCGGCCGACGCTGTTTTTTGAGATCATCGAGCGCCACGGCAGCCGCGGCTTCGGCAAGGGCAACTTCAAGGCCCTGTTCGAGGCGATCGAACGCGAGCAGGCGGTGCGCGGCAACTTATAGGAGGCGATTCGCATGCCGGTCTACCAGCGCATGGGCCAGGTGCCGCCGAAGCGGCACAGCATCTTCCGCCAGCCCGATGGCCGGCTGTATCCGGAGGAACTGGTGGGCAACCACGGCTTCACCGGGCCGGCCTCGCTGCTCTACCATCTGCATCCGCCCACGCGGGTGACCGGGATACGGTTTCTGCGCGCGCTGCCGCTGGCGGCCGATCCCGAACCCACGTTCCGCCACCGGCACTTCAAGACCGGCAAGCTGGCGGTGGTGAACAGCCTGACGCTCGACCGGCAGGCGCTGCTGTTCAATCCCGACGTGACCATGAGCTTCGCCCGCGCCACGCGGCCGGACGATTTTTTCTATCGCAACGCGCAGGCGGACGAGTTGGTGTACCTGAGCGAGGGCGAGGGGCGGCTGGAGTCGCAGATGGGCACGCTGCCGGTGCGACGCGGCGATTACGTGGTGATTCCGCGCGGCATTTTGCACCGCTTCGACTTCAGCGGCGAGCTGCGCTGCCTGGTGATGGAGAGCGCGGGCTACATCCGCACCCCCAAGCGGTACCGCAACGAGTTCGGGCAACTGCTGGAGAGCGCGCCCTACAGCGAGCGCGACCTGCGCGCGCCGGCGCGGCTGGAGGCGTATGACGAGACGGGCGAGTTCCGGCTGGTGATCAAGAAGGACGACAAGCTGCAGGAGGTGACGCTCGACCACCATCCTTTCGACGTGGTGGGGTGGGACGGCTATTACTATCCCTACGCCTTCAACATCGGCGATTTCGAGCCGCGGGTGGGGCGATTCCACCTGCCGCCGCCGGTGCACCAGACGTTTGAGGGCGACGGTTTCGTGGTGTGCTCGTTCTGCCCGCGGCCGTTCGACTTCGATCCGCAGGGGGTGCCGGCGCCCTACAACCACTCCAACGTGATGTCGGACGAGGTGCTGTACTACGCCAACGCGGAGTTCATGAGCCGCAAGGGGATCGAGTACGGCTCGGTGACGCTGCATCCGGACGGCATCCCGCACGGGCCGCATCCGGGCCGGACCGAGGAGTCGCTGGGCAAGCCCAAGACCAGCGAACTGGCGGTGATGATGGACACCTTCCGCCCGCTGCAGGTGGCGCTGCCGGCGCTGGCGATCGAGGACCCGGCGTATTACCGCTCTTGGGTGGAGGAAGGCGGCGCCCACCCGCTCACCGGCGGGCTGTGAAGCCGTTCACGCCCAGCGCGCGCGCGCTGCTGGCAGGCGCGATCGACTATGCCGGGCTGTTCCCGCCGGCGGGGCTGGCCATGGCGGAAGCCGTCGGGAACTACCGGCGCTACCGCGCCAGCGCGGACGCGTGGGCGCTGGGCCGGTTCGTGTGCCCGGCGGCGCGGCTGGAGGAGTTCGAGGCGCTGCTGGCGCCGCGGGACGCGGACTGGCGCGTGGCCGCGACCGGCGGCGAGGACGCGGCCGCCGACCGCGCCGCGCTGGCGCGATGCCCGCGCGCCGACGTACTGGAGGCGCGTTACGCGCCGGCGCCGGCGAGCCCTCCCGCCGGCCGGCTGACCGTCTATCGCGAGCTCGACCCGGCGGCGGCGGACTTCGAGGCGCAGGCGGCGGCCGCCTACGCCTCGGGCGCCCGGCCGAAGCTGCGCGCCGGGGGAGTGACGGCGGCGGCGATCCCGTCACCTCCGGCGGTGCTGCGCTTTCTGGAGGCCTGCCGCGGGTTGAACACGGCGTTCAAGGCCACCGCCGGGCTGCACCACGCGGTGCGCGGCGAGCACGCGCTCACCTACGAGGCCGGCGCGGCACGCGCCACGATGCACGGCTACCTCAACCTGATGCTGGCCTGGGCCACGCTCACGGCGCTGGGCCGCGGCTCGGCGCTGGAGGTACTGGAGCGGAGAGACGCGCCGGCATGCGGCGAGCGCGCCATCACCTGGGGGCCGTACCGCTGGACGCTGGAGGAGATCGCGGCGCTACGGCGCGGCTTCGCCGGCTTCGGCTCGTGCTCGTTCACCGAGCCGCTGGCCGAACTGGCCGCGCTGGCGGCGTGACCCCGGGCCCGCAGGAGCAGCCGGTGCGGAATCTCTGCCCGCCCGGCGGGCCCCGGCTGTGGCGGCGGCGGAGGCGCCCCGGCGGCTCGGCCGCCTCTCACCGGAGCCGCCCTCCCGTGTGAGGCGAACCGCATCGGCGGGTTTCGCGTATGCTCGGCAGGAGCGAAATAGGGGAGCGTCGCCATGTCCCATACCGTACCGTTGTTCTACGCCAGCCCGGCGCTGGCTCGCTGGTTCTGGGTGAGCTTTGCTGCCTGGAGCCTGCTGGAGGTCTGGGTGTGGCTGCGCGAGGCGGACGGCACCCAGGGCGAGAACCGCGACCGCGGCAGCCGGCTGTGGGTCGTGCTCTTCGTCTGGGCGGGCATCTTGGCGGCGTTTAGGCTGATGTGGTCGGTGCCGTCGGGCGCCTTCCGGAGCCATCCGCAGGCGATCTTTTTCGCCGGCATCGCGCTCATGTGGCTGGGTGTTGTGCTGCGCGGCTGGGCCGTGATGACGCTGGGACGGTTTTTCCGCACTTCGGTGATCATCCAGGGCGAACACCGCATCGTCATGCACGGACCCTACCGATATGTCCGCAACCCTTCCTACTCCGGAGCCGTGCTCACGCTCTTGGGCATGGGCTTGGCGATGAACAACGCCTACAGCGTGGCGGTGGCGGTGGCCGGCATCCTCATCGCCTACTGGCGGCGGATCCGGGTCGAGCAGCAGGCGCTGGTTGAGCACTTCGGCGAGCCCTACCGCGAGTACATGCGGCGCACCTGGGCGCTCATCCCCTTCGTCTGGTAAGGCTCAGTCGTAATACTCCAGCCCGAGGTGGGTGATCATGTCCTCGCCGCGGATGTGGCGCATGGTGTTCTTGAGCTTCATGCTCTGGATGAACAAGTCGTGCTCGGGGTAGAGGCCGGGCGGCGTGATCGGGCTCTTGAAATAGAACGACAGCCACTCCTGAATCCCCAGCCCACGCAGCGAGGGGGTGCGCTGGGCGAGGTCGAGCAGGAGCACGAGATCGAGCACGATGGGGGCGGCCAGGATGGAGTCGCGGCAGAGGAAGTCCACCTTGATCTGCATCGGATAGCCGAGCCAGCCGAAGATGTCGATGTTGTCCCAACCCTCTTTGTTGTCACCGCGGGGCGGGTAGTAGTTGATGCGGACCTTGTGGTAGAAGTTGCGGTACAGATCGGGGTAGAGGTCGGGCTGGAGGATGTGCTCGAGCACCGAGAGCTTGGACTCCTCCTTGGTCTTGAACGACTCGGGATCGTCCAGCACCTCGCCGTCGCGGTTGCCCAGGATGTTGGTCGAAAACCATCCCGAGAGGCCGAGCATGCGCGCCTTGAGGCCGGGGGCGAGGATGGTCTTCATCAGCGTTTGGCCGGTCTTGAAGTCCTTGCCGCAGATGGGCGCCTGCTGCTGGCGCGAAAGCGCGAGCAGGGCGCCGGTGTCGGTGGTCAGGTTGGGCGCACCGTTGGCGTAAGGGACGCCCTCCTGCAGCGCGGCGTAGGCGTAGATCATGCTGGGGGCGATGTCGGGGTGGTTGGCCTTGAGGCCGGCCTCGAACGCCGGGAGCGAGGCGTGGACCTCGCCGGGCGCGCGGAAAGCTTCGGTCGAGGCGCACCAGATCATCACCAGGCGGTCACACTGGTTGCGGGCCTTGAAGTCGCGGATGTCCTGGCGCAGCATCTGCGCCAACTCCCAGTGGGTGGGGGCGGACTTGACGTTGGGGCCGTCGAGGCGCTTGACGAAGCGCTTGTCGAACACCGCCGGCATGGGCTGAATGCTCTCGAGCCGCGGCCGTACTTGGGCGAGCAGGTCCTTTTCCAGCACTTGGGCGTGGCTGGCGGCCTGGAAGCAGTTGTCGGCGTAGATGTCCCAGCCGCCGAAAACCAGGTCGTCGAGGGCGGCGAGAGGCAGAAATTCCTTGATCAGCGGCGAGCGTTTGTCGGTGCGTTTGCCCAGCCGGATGGTGCCCATCTGGGTCAGCGAGCCAATCGGTTTGGCCAGGCCGCGGCGGACGGCTTCGACGCCGGCGATGAAGGTGGTGCTGACCGCGCCCAGGCCGGGAATGAGAACGCCCAGTTTGCCGCCGGCTGGGGCAATGGAATCGGGAGTTGCAGTGCTCACTTCGGTATGGTAGCAAACGGCGCGGCGGGCGCGCGGCGCGGCTCGGCCACCTCGCTCCGGAGCCGCCCTCCCGCTGGTCGGGCTGTGGCCGTGCATCGCTCCCCGGCAACGGACGCCCGCGGGCGCACAGGGCGTCTCCAAGTTGCCGCGTTTAGCGCACCTGGCGCAGAAACATCGCCAGGCCGAGCGCCAGCGGATCGAGCAGCGACTGGATGCCGGCGAGGATGCTGACGTGGTCGCGGCCGGGAACGGCGGTGACGCTGGCGAAGCCCCCGTGGCGGCGCAATTCGCGCGCCATCGCCTGGGCCTGTTCGGCGGCGCCGGGCACGTCGTGTTCGGCGTAGGCGAAAAAGAATGGCGGGGCGCCGGCGCCGACGTGGCGCAGCGGCGACGCGTCAGCCCAGACGCCGGGGGCGTCGCCAAACACCGGGGCGAGATAACCGCTGGCGGCGGCATAGGCGGTGAGGTCGTAGACGCCGCTGATGCAGATCACGCCGGCGATGTCGCAGGGCGCGATGGTCTCGCCCAGGTCGGGATGGACCGCCAGCAGGGCGGCGAGATGGGCGCCGGAGGAGTGGCCGCCCAGCAGGACGCCGCGCGGCTGGATGCCGCTTTCGGGGGCATAGCGCAGCACGCAGGCGATAGCGGCGGCGGCATCCTCGGCCTGCGCGGGAAAGGGATGCTCCGGGGCGAGGCGGTGGTTGGGCAGGGCGACGGCGTAGCCGAAGCTGGAGAGGAGCTCGCCCAGGGCGCGGTACTGCTGCTTGTCGCCGCCGCGCCAGCCGCCGCCGTGGATGAACACCAGCAGCCGGGGCGAGGGGGCGTCCGGCAGGTAGAGGTCCAGCACCTGGCGCGGGTCGCGTCCATACGCCAGGTCGGGCAGGCGTTGCCGCATGCACGATCATAACGCGGCAATTGTTCGCGAGCCACGCGCCGCGCGGGCGCGCGGCTTACGCCGCCATCTTCTCCTTGATCCAGTCGCGGTCCTCACGCACCCGGCGGCGGGTATGGCGGAACTGCAGCAGGCCGGAGCGCCGGGCACGCGCGACCGGCGCCAGCAGACCCAGAGCGGTCAGCCCGTAGGCCACGCCGACGATCAGCAGCGCCCAGCGCCAGCTGGAGAGCGCGAGGGCGACGACGCCGACCAGCGCGACCGTGAGCAGGCCGAAGCTGAACAACAGCAGCAGCATGCCCGCCGCCAACATCATGGCCAGCCGGGCCACCGACCGCGACTCCTGCCTCAGCTCGGCGGCAAACATCTGCGCCAGGTCGCGCGCGTAGCCGGCGGCATCGCGGGCAAGCTCGCGCAACAGGGCGGCGGTGGACGCATCGGCGGAAGCCGCCGCGCGCAACGGCGCGTTCGTGTCGGGTTCGGGCATGGCCATGGCCTCCCCCGTACCGATGCCGGAGGCGGGGGCGGGCGTTGGTTTGGCTCCCGGTCATACGCGGCAACGGGGAGACGCCCGGAGCGCCCGCGGGCGTCCGTGGCCGGGGATCGAAGCAGGGCCACAGCCCGACCAGCGGGAGGGCGGCTCCGGAGAGAGGTGGCCGAGCCACCTGCGGCGCTGCCGCTGCTAAGCTGAGCGGTATGCCGGCCTCGCCGACCGCAGGGTCCACCGCCCCGCCCGCCCGGATGGTGACTCCGGTCGCGATGGCCGACGGCCTGCGGGCCAGCCTGATTCGCGACGGCCCCGGCGTGGTGGAAGCGCCGGCTTGGGCCGGAACGAAAGTGGTGATCCACGTGGGCAAGCCGGTGCGGATGCTCTGCACCCACGGCGACGAACGCGAGGCGGGGTTGGCGATCCACGGCGACATCGACATCATTCCGGAGGGGATGCCCAGCCGTTGGGAGATGACCGAGCCGGACACCGCGCTGGTGCTCTGCCTGCCGGCAGCCTATTTGCAGGCGATGGCTGCCGATGCGGGCCCGGACGCCGCCGGGGTGCGGATCCAAAGCCGGTTCCGGGCGCGTGACCGGCAGTTGGAGCATATCGGATGGGCGTTGCTGGCCGAGGCGGATGCGGGTTCTCCCAGCGGCGCCCTGTATGTGGAAAGCCTGGCCGCGGCGCTCGCCGCGCGGCTGCTGCAGGGCTATGCCGGCGCGCGCGCCGGCATAGCGCGCCTTGCCGCCAACCAGGCGCTGGCGGGGCGGCAGCTGCGGCGCGTGCTCGCCTTCGTGGAAGAGAACCTGGCGCAACCGCTGACGCTGCGCCAGACGGCGGCGGTGGCGGGGCTGAGCGCGTCGCACTTCAAGGCGCAGTTCCGGCGGGCGGCGGGGATGCCGTTTCACCAGTACGTCATCCGCCGGCGGGTGGAGCGGGCGGCGGAGCTGCTGCGCACCGGGAAGACCAGCATCAGCGCGGCGGCGCTGGAGGCGGGCTTCTGCCACGCCAGCCATCTGGCGGCGCAGATGCGGCGGGTGCTGGGGGTGCGGCCGCAGGAGCTGGCGCGCGGCGGGGAGTAGCCCCCGGCGTCACGCCGCCGGCCGCATCTGCTCGCCGCCGGCTGTTCCTGCGCGACGGCGGGGCGGGGTTGGGGCATGATGGCGGCATCGGCGCCATGCCCACATCCAGCGCAGTTCCAGTTCGCCACCGCCGCCGCGCGCTGCCGGCGATCGCGGTCGGCGGCGCGATCGTCGGCGGGCTCGACCTGGCCTATGCCATCGCGGTCTACAGTCCGCATGCGCCCCTCCGCATCCCGCAAAACATCGCCAGCGGCGTGCTGGGAGCGGCGTCGTTCCGCGACGGCGCGCGCTCGGCCGCGCTGGGGGTGGTGCTGCACTTCGTGATCGCGCTGGGCGCGGCCGCCACCTATTATTGGGCCAGCCGCAAACTGCGCGTCCTGGTCGAGCGCGCGGTGCTGAGCGGCATGATCTATGGCGCGCTGGTCTATGTCTTCATGCACCAGGTGGTCATCCCGCTGTCGGCCGCGCCCGCCGGCGGCCACCTGCCGCTGGCCTACCAGGCCGCCGAATTTGTGGAACATTGGTTCTTTGTCGGACTGCCGATCGCGCTCTCGGTGCGGCATTACTCACGCTGAACCATTCCGCCGCCGCGGGCAGGCTTGACAGGGTTCGCCGGTAGGCTAAGGTTGCAATATGCGCCTTCGCCTTCCCGTCCTGGGTTCGTGCCTGCTGCTGGCCGCCCTTGCCTCCGCCCAGCAGGTTGCGCCCGCCCTCTATGCCGGTATGCGCTGGCGTTCGATCGGACCCTATCGCTCGGGCAATGTCTACGCCGTCACCGGCGTGCCCGGCGAACCCGAGGTGTATTACCTGGGGATGCCGGAAGGCGGGGTGTGGAAGACCAGCGACGGGGGCACGGTGTGGAAGCCCATCTTCGACCAGGAGGCGGTGCCCTCGGTGGGGTCGGTCGCGGTGGCGCCCTCGGCGCCCGACATCGTGTACGTCGGCACCGGGGATCCGGCGGGCTGGTCGTTCACGCCCGGCCAGGGGGTCTACAAGTCCACCGATGCGGGCCGGACCTGGCAGGCGATGGGCTTGCGCACGAGCGCCTATATTCCGGCGCTGCTGGTGGATCCGCGCCACCCCCAGCGGGTGCTGGTGGGCGCCGAGGGACCGCGCGGCGGCGGGCCGGGCGAGCGCGGCGTGTACCGCTCGACCGATGGCGGCCGGCGCTGGAAGCAGGTGCTCGACCCGGGCGCGGGGGTGACCGACTTGGCTTGGGACGCCACCGACCCCAAGGTGGTCTATGCGGCGGTGCAGCGTGGCGGGTTTTTCGGCGCGCGCCGCGGGCCGGTGCAGGCGGAGCCGGTGTTGTACAAGTCCACCAACGAGGGCGCCACTTGGGCGCCGGTGGGCGGCGAAGGGCTGCCGGTGGGGATTCGCACGGCCAGGATCGCTGTGGCGAGCGGGACGCACGGCAAGCGGGTGTACATGCTGCTGGGCGGGCTGGCGGGCGGGCGCGCCGCGGGAGTATACCGCTCCGACGATGGCGGCGCGACCTGGAAGCTGGCGACCACGGAGATCGGCAGCGCGGGGGGGCGGATTTATGTGGCGCCTTGGGATAAGAACCTGGTCTTTTTGATGGGCACGTCGCTCTACCGCTCCACCGACGGCGCGCGCACGTTCACGCCGTTCAAGGGCTCGCCCGGCGGCGACGACTACCGCGCGCTCTGGCTCGACCCGCGCAATCCCCAGCGCATGATCCTGGGCGTGGACCAGGGGCCGACCATCACCGTGGACGGTGGCCACACCTGGACGCCATGGTTCAACCTGCCCAACGGCCAGTTCTACGACGTCTTCACCGACAATCAGTTTCCCTACTGGGTCTATGGCGCGCAGCAGGATTCGGGCACCGCCGGCATCGTCAGCTTCGGCGATTACGGCGACATTCGCAGCCGCGATTGGTATCCGGTGGGCGGGTTCGAAGCGGGCTACATCGCCGTCGATCCGCTGAACCCGCGCTGGATTTACACCCAGGGCTGGTACCACGTGCTGCGCCGGTACGACCGCGTCACCGGCCAGGTGGCGGTGGTGTACACGCCGACGCCGCAGGATCGCTTTACCTCCATGCCGCCGACGCTGTTTTCGCCCGAGAATCCGCATCGGCTGTATCTGTGCGCGCAGTACGTGATGGCGACCGACAACGGGGGGTACACGTGGCGGCATCTGGGCGGCGACCTGACCCAGCGCCCGCCTCTGGGGCGGGCGCGGCCCGGCGGCTCGCGCGCGCGCGGCGGGTTTGTGCGCCCGGCGGCGATCAGCGCGCTGGCGCCCTCGCCGGTCGAGGCGCAGGTGCTGTGGGCGGGCACCAGCAACGGCGTCATCCAAGTCAGCCGGGACGGAGGCGCGAGCTGAACCAACGTCACCCCGCCGGGCATGAGCGCGCGCTCCATGGTCTACAACCTCGACGCCTCGCATGCGGACGCCGCCACCGCCTACGCCGCGGTGGAGGACTTCGGCGACACCGATCCGCACCTGTACCGCACCAGCGACTACGGCAAGACCTGGCAGGCGATCGACCACGGCCTGCCCGCCGGGGTGCGCAGCCGCGTGGTGCGCGAGGACGACCGGGATCCCAACCTGCTTTACGCCGGCACCGAGATGGGGGCCTACGTCTCCTTCGACCGCGGCGACGCCTGGCAGCCGCTGCAGTTGAACCTGCCGCACACCGTGGTGAGCGACATGAAGGTGCATGGCAACGACCTGGTGATCTCCACCTACGGGCGTGCCTTCTGGATACTCGACGACGTCACGCCGCTGCGCCAGGCGGCGCAGGCGGAGGCGGCGCCGGAGGCCTATCTCTACCGTCCGGAGACGGCGATGCGGGTGCGCTGGTCGGAGAACCAGGACACGCCGCTGCCGCCGGAGGTGCCGGCGGGGCAGAACCCGCCTGAGGGCGCGATCCTCGACTACTACCTCAAGGCGCCGGCCCAGGGGCCGGTGACGCTGGCGATCTACGACAGCGCCGGCCATCTGGTGCGCCAGTACTCCAACACCCCGCCCCCGCCCGACACCTCGCCCGCCAACGTGCCCGAGTACTGGTTCGGGCCGCCGCACGTGCTCCCGACCACGGCGGGCATGCACCGCTTCAACTGGGACCTGCGCTACCCCAATCCCAAGGCGCTGACTTACAGCTACTACGGCGGGCTGCTCGACTACACCGAGTACACGCTCACCTGGCACGCCATCGTCGGCCACACGCCGCGGGTGCAGCCGGTGGGCGCGCTGATCATCCCGGGCCGCTTCACGCTGAAGCTGACGGTGGACGGGCAGACCTACACCCGCCACCTGACGGTGAAGAACGACCCGCGTTCGGCGGCGACACCGGCCGCCCTCGCGGCCCAATTGGCGCTGGAGAAGCGCGTCACCGCCGGGCTGGCGTCGAGTTACGACGCCTACCAGCAGATCGCGCGGCTGCGCAGCACGCTCGCCGCCGACCAGGCGAAGGTGGGCAAGGACCCGGCGTTGACTGCCGCCGCCGCCCAGCTCGACCAGGAGCTGGCGCCGCTGGTCTCGGGCACCGGCAACGCCGGCTTCGGCGCCGCCAACCGCGACCTCGGCCGCCGGCTGCAGGACCTCGACTTCGGCGACTACCGGCCCACGCCCAGCGACGTCGGGGCGGTGGAGGCGAGCTGCAAGCAGATCCGCGACGCCGCCGTGCGGCTGCAGCAGATCGAGCAGCAGGCGCTGCCGGGGCTGGAGCGAGAGCTGAGCGCGGCGCACTTGGCGGCGCTGCCGGCGGCGGCGGGGCCGAGCGGGGCGGCGTGCGGGGAGTGAACGCTCAGCCCCGGAACACCGCGTCCAGGTGGAGCTGGAGATAGTCCGGCATGGGCGCGGCGCCCGGGTCCGCCGGGGCTGCGATCTCGCGGCCGTCGAGGGCGTAGTAGTCGCGGCCGTTGTCGAACTCCTGGCGGATGCGGCGGCTCACCAGGATGCGCCGCGTCCGGGGATGGATGCCGAGATAGCCGAGGTCGAACAGGCTGTGCAGGTCGCGGCGCAAGAGCAGGCCGTTGCGCAGATCGTGGCGGCCGCCGCTGGAGACCGGGTAGATGTGGGCGGCGTCGAGGGCGGGCAGGGTGCGTTCGCCGGTCATGGCGCAGCGCCGGCGGTAGGCGTCGGTGACGCCGATGCGGAAGCCGGCCTGGCCAAGGCGGGGATAGACGATCTGGGGCGAGCCGCGGTGGACCGGCTCGAGCAGGTTGGCGGTGGCCGGCCCCACGCCGGGGCCGAGGTGGCTGTGGCGAAGGCTCTCGCACAGGGTTGCGTAAAGCCGCAGTCCCGCTCCCGCCTGGCCATCGTAGTTCTTACCGCTGACGATATGGCGCGGGAAGAGTTCGGGCGGGCAGGGGATTTCGGCGTCCGAAGCGAGGAAGAAGGGCTCGCTGAGGACGATGCAGGTGATCGGGTCTGCAAGCTCCAACCCCGGGTTCCGGCTCAGCTTTCGCAACCGGGTGAGCAACTCCCCCTCGGTGGCGACGCCGTTCGCCTGCCCGAAGATTTCCCAGGCGGTGGCGACGGGAAGGGTGGAGGTATGCCTGAAAAATCCTCCGCCCACGATCAGGTTGTGCGGGGCATGCAGCTTGAAGAGGAATATCTCGCCGGGTGAGAGCGCATGAAAGGCGGCCGCCGACGGGCGCCAGAAGTTGACCTCGTCGAGCTGCCCAAGCGACGCCAGGCCGCGCAGGCGGCGGTACCAGTCGGTGTCGGTGACGGCGACGCGGAGACGCATGGCGGCGTTCAAGTCACCTCATGATACTCCTGCGGGTCGCGACTTAGAGCGCCAGGCTGGCGCGGAGGCGGGCGGCGACTTCGCCCAACGCCGGCTCCGGCAGGCGGCCGAGGCGGAGGGCGACCATCTCCTGCTTGATGGTGCGCACAATTGCGGTGACGGTCGAGGCCAGGGGCAGGCCGCAGGCGTCGAGGTCGGCATCCGCGATGCGATAGTCGCCGTAAAGCATGCGGCCGGTGTTGCTGGTGATCGCCGCCAGCACCGCCTCCCGGCGGCCGCGATGGTAGGCGTCCGCGCTCAGGATCAGGCCGGGGCGGCGCTTCACGCCCTTTTCGTCGGCGAAGACGAACTGCACCAGGACAACATCACCTCGGCTCAGGCCGGGGCTCAAGTTGGTCGTAGACGGCATCGGCGGGGTTGTCCCACAGCTCGGTGAGCACCGGGTCGGAAGCGCCGTGGATGGCGGCGCGCTCCTGCTCGGCGGCGCGGTCCTGGCGCAGTTGCGCCGTGAGCGCTTCGATCACGTAATCGCGCAGGGACTGATCGCGGCGCGCGGCGGCGATGCGCACCTCGCGCCGGAGTTCGGCGGAGACATCGATGCTCATGCGCGCGGTAGCCACAAAACAACATTAGCACAGAATGTGGAAATGTTAGCGGCGTTTAGTGGTTTGTTTAGGCACTACGGGACCGAAATGGATTTGCTGGCGCACGGGGTCAATGCGTTCGGCGATGACGTCGAGCTTCTGGCCGAGTTTGAAGCGGCGCCGGAAGCGTTCGCCGATCCATTCCTGCGTGGTGCTGCGGAAGCGGTAGTCGTCGTCGGTGAGCGCAGTGGCGGGGACGAACCCCTCGATGAACTGATCCTCGAGTTCCACCCAGAAGCCGTCGCGGGTGACGCGCAGGATCAGGGCAGGGAATTGTTCGCCCAGGCGTTGCTCCATGAAGCGGACTTTCTTCCAGTCGAGCAGCTCGCGTTCGGCGTCATCCGCGCGGCGTTCGGCGATGCTGGCCTGGCGGCTGAGGGGCTCGAGCGCGTCGGCGGAAGCCAGTTCGGCCTGCGGAGGGCTTTCAGCGAGCAGGGCTTTGAGGATGCGATGAACCAGCAGATCGGGGTAGCGGCGGATGGGCGAGGTGAAGTGGGTGTAGCAATCGGCGGCGAGGGCGAAATGGCCGGCGTTGCGGGCGGAGTAGCGGGCCTGTTGCAGCGAGCGCAGCATCAAGAAGCTGAGCATGCGCTCTTCCGGCTTGCCGGCGATCTGGGCGGTGAGCTTCTGGTAATTCTTGGGACTGATCTTGAATTTGGCGGGTAGCGGCACCTCGACCAGGCGGCCGTGGACGCGCTTTTTCAGGATGGGCAGGGAACCCAGGCCGAGCGAGTACCCGAAGGTGGCGGCGAGTTCCTCGAACTCGGCGACTTTTTTCAAATCCGGCGGCTCGTGGATGCGGTAGACGAGCGCCAGGCCGGCGGCCTGGAGGTGGCGGGCGACGGTTTCGGCCGCGGCCAGCATGAACTCCTCGATGATGCGGTGGGCGATGTTGCGCTCGGATTTGACGATGGAGTGCATCAGGCCGAACTCGTCAAAGGCGATTTCGGGCTCCGGCAAATCGAAGTCAATGGAGCCGCGGCGCATGCGCTCGGCGTAGAGCAGGCGCTGCAGCTCGGCCATCTGCTCGAAGCCCTCGACCAGCGGCGCAAAGCGCTCGCGGGTGGCGGCGTCGCCTTCCAGGATGGCGTTGACCTGGGTGTAGGTCATGCGCTCGGCGGAGCGGATGACGCCGGGGGTGAGGGTGTGGCGGACGAGCTTGCCGTCCGGAGCGAACTCCATCAGGCAGCTCATCGTCAGCCGGTCCTCGCGCGGGCGCAGGCTGCAGAGCCAGGTGGAGAGCTCCTGCGGCAGCATGGGCACGGCGCGGTCGGGGAAGTAGACCGAGGTGCCGCGCAGGCGGGCTTCGGCGTCCAGCGCGGAGCCGGGGCGGACGTAGTGGGCGACGTCGGCGATGTGGACCTGGAGCTCGTAGCCGCCGTGCTCGAGCCGCCGCACGAGGACGGCGTCGTCGAAATCGCGCGCCGACTCGCCGTCGATGGTGACGATGGGCAGGGCGCGGAAGTCCTGGCGCCGGGCGAGCTCGGCTTCCGGCAGGTGCGGGCCCAGGGCGGCGGCCTCGGCCAGCACCCCGGCCGGGAAGCGGTGGGGCAGATGATGCTTGCGGATGATGATCTCGACGTCCACGCCGAAGTCGTCACGCCGCCCCAGCACCTCGATCACCTTGCCGCGGGCGGGCGCGGCCTCGCTGGGAAAGCGCGTGATCTCGACCTCGACCACCAGGCCATCGAGGTCGGTTTCAGGCGCGGGTGGGGGCGCGGCTTCCCCGCCCAGCACGCGGTGGGCCTCGGCGCGCACCCGCGGCTGGTCGTCGCCGGGCGCGATCAGCACGCGCCCGCGGATGCGGTCGTCGATGGGCTGCACGGAGTCGCCGCGCGGGTCGCGGCGAAAGGTGCCCACCAGCAGGGCGTGGGCGCGGCGCCGGATGGCGACGACGCGGCCTTCGCGCCGGCCGCCGTCGCGCCCGGGGGCGCCGCGGCGGGCGTCCCGGGCGGCGGCCACGCGGACGGCGACCACGTCGCC
>DAIDIF010000180.1 GCA_027451805.1 Acidobacteriota bacterium | reverse complement strand
CCCCGACGGCGTGAGCGGCCGGCGCGGGACCGCGATGGCGGCGCTGGCGCAAGGCTGCTGCCTGCTTACCGACGCGGGTTGGAGCACGGAGCCGGTGTGGCGGGAATCGAGCGGCGTGGCGCTGGCGCCGGAGGGGGAGTGGCTGGCGACGGCGGAGGCGCTGCTGGGAGATCGGGCGCGGCGGCGGCGGCTGGGCGAGGCGGGGCGGCGGCTGTACGCGCAGCAGTTCGCCCTGGAACACACCGTGCGGCGGCTGCGCGAGGCCAACGCATGAACCCCGGCCCGCCCACTCTGCTGCTGCTGGCGACGGATTTTCCGCCCACGGCGGGCGGCATTCAGACGCTCACCTGGGAGGTGTACGGGCGCCTCACCGACATCCTGCGCCTGGCGGTGGCGCCGGCCGGCGCGGCGCCGGGCGAGCACGCGTGGCCGCTGCAGCGCACCCGCCACCGCGGCGGCAAGGGACTGGGCGCCGTGGCGTACCTGCACGAGGCGGCGGCGCGGCTGGCGCAGCAGCGCGCCGCGCCCTGCCTGCTGCATTGCAACCATCTGCTGGCGGCGCACGCCGGGCTGTGGCTGCGGCGGCGCCACGGCCTGCGCTACGTGGTCTGGGTGCATGGCGAGGAAGTGACCAAGTCGCGTTTTCCGAAACTGGCGGCCGCGAGCCTGCGCGGCGCGGCGGCGGTGATCGCCAACAGCCGGTTCACCGCGGCGCGGGCGCGCGATCTCATGAACGGGCGGGGGCCGGAGGTGCACGTGGTGCCGCTGGGGGCACCGCCGGCGTGGCTGGCGGCGGCGCCGCTCGCGCCGGCGGACGGCGGAGGTGCGCCGGTGATTCTCACCGTGGCGCGGCTGTGCCGCCGCGATCAATACAAGGGTGTGGACACGGCGCTGCGCGCGGTGGCCGAACTGCAGGCGCGCGGCGTCGCGGCGCGCTATCGCATCGCCGGCGAGGGCGACGACCGCCCCCGGCTGGAAGCGCTGGCGCAGGCGCTGGGGGTGGCGGAGCGGGTGGAGTTTCTGGGGCGGGTGCCGGACGAGGGGCTGATGGCGGCCTACGACAGCGCGGATATTTTTCTGCTCTGCAGCCGCGAGGAGCTGACCACGCGCGGGCTGGGCTTTGAAGGGTTCGGCATCGCCCTGGTCGAGGCCGGCGCGCGCGGCCGGCCGGTGGTGGCGGGACGCTCGGGCGGCATCGTGGATGCGGTGGTGGACGGCGAAACCGGCCTACTGGTGGACCCGCAGTCGCCGGCCGCGGTGGCGGACGCGCTGGCGCGGCTGCTGCGGGAGCCGGAGCTGCGGCGGCGGCTGGGCGCGCAGGCACGGGCGCGGGTGCAGAGCGAATATCGCTGGGACATTACCGCGGCGCGAGTGCGGGCGCTGCACCAGGAGTTGCTGCGGCCATGAACGCGGATGCACCGGCCTCGCTGCTGTATCTGGCGCCCTCGGGCCAGGTGGGCGGGGCGGAGCGCTGCCTGCTCAGCCTGGCGGCGGGCCTGGACCGGAGCCGGTTCCGGCCCGCCGCACTGGTGGGCTCGGAGGGGCCGCTAGCGGCACTGCTGCGTGAGGCGGGCGTGGACGCCGAGGTGGCGGCGATGCCGCCGGCGCTGCGGCGAATCAGCCGCTACCACGCCAACCCGGGCGGGCGGGCGCGGTGGCTGCCGGCGGTGCAAGCACCGGCCTATCTGGCGCGGCTGCGGCGCGCCGGCGCACGGCGGCAGCCGCGCCTGGTGCACAGCAACGGGCTCAAGATGCACGTCTGGAGCGCCCTGCTGGCGCGGGGCTGGGGCGCGCGGCTGCTCTGGCACCTGCACGATTTCCCGCCGCCGGGGAACGCGCTCCGCCTGCTGCGCGGCCTGAGCGGCCGCTGCGACCTGGCCATCGCCAACTCGCAGGCGGTGGCCAGCGCCTATGCCGCGCGGGCGCCGCACCTGGAAACCAAACTGCGGGTGGTGCCCAACGGCGTCGCGGCGGAGCCGCTGCAAGCGGGCGAGGGGCGTGCGTTCCGCGCGCGCTGGGGCTTGGGGGCGGAAGATTTCGTGGTCGGCATGGTGGCGATCTTCGCGCCCTGGAAGGGCCAGGAGGTGTTTCTGGCGGCGGCACGGCAGGCGTTGGCGCAAGCGCCGGGGCTGCGCTTCCTGCTGGTGGGAGACGACATTTACGACACCGCCGGCCACGGCGGCCGGCGCCGGGAGCTGGAGGCGCGGGCGCGCGAGCTGGGATTGGGCGCGGCGGTGCACTTCACGGGATTTTGCGAAACCATCGCGGACGCCTATGCCGCGCTGGACGTGCTGGTACACGCCTCGACCGCGCCGGAACCGTTCGGCCGCACCGCCATCGAGGCGATGGCAGCGGGCGTGCCGGTGATCGCCGCGGCCGCGGGCGGCATGCTGGAGGTGGTGGAGGACGGCGTGTGCGGGCGCCTCACGCCCCCCGGCGACGCCGCCGCGCTGGCGCGAGCGATGCTCGAGCTGTACGCCGACGCCGGGCTGCGGCGCAGGCTGGCGGGCAACGGCCGGCGCCGGGTCGCGGAGCGGTTCGCGGAAGCGGCGGTAGCGCGGCAGGTGGAGCGATTGTACGAGGAGATGCTGGCGCGATGACGGCGCTCATCCGCCTAGCGGATAAGCTGGTCGTGGCGCCGCTGGTGGCGCTGGCGGGACTGGCGCAGGGACGGCGGCCAAGGGCGGCCCCATCGCCGCCGCCGGCGGCGGCGGGGCGCTGCGTGGTCGTCAAGCTGGTGGGCCTGGGAGATGCGGTGCTGATGCTGCCGGCGCTGGCGGCGCTGCGGGCGCAGCCGGGCGCCGAGGTCACGGTGATCACCACCCGCCGCGCCGCGCCGGTCTTCACCGCGCCGGGCGTGACGGACCGCGTCATCGTGATCGAGCCGCGGGGCGGGGCGCGCCGGCTGCGGGAGGCGGTGGGCGCCATCCGGGCGGCGGATACGGTGTTGGATTTCGAGCAACACGTGTACTGGTCCACGCTGTTGACCCTGGGGGCGCGGCGGGGGGCGCGGCGGCACGGGTTCCGCACCGCCAGCCGCGTCCGCAACCGCGCCTACGACCGGCTGGTGGACCCGGGGCGCGCGCCACGGCCAATGAAAACCATTTTTGATGAGTTGGCGCAGAGCGCGGGCGTGAGGCCGAAGCGCGGGCTGCTGCCGCTGCCGGCGAGCGCGGCGGCGCGCCGGCAAGCGGCGGCATGGCTGGAGGCGCACGGCCTCGGCGCCGGCGGCTATGCGGTGTTGGCCCCGGGCTCGGGCGCAAGCGTAAGTTTCCGGCGGCTGCCGGCGTCCGCCTGGGCGGAGATCGCCGGCGGCCTGCCCAGGGCCTGGACCGTGATCGTGGCCGGCACCGCGCTGGAGCGGGAACTGGCGGAGGAGATCGCCCGGCGGGCGCCGCGGCCGGTAACCGTGGAGCTGGAGTTCGGGCTGGAGACGCTGGCGTGCATCTTCGCCGGTGCGGCGCGGGTGATCGCCACCGACAGCGGCCCGATGCACCTGGCGGCGGCCATGGGCGCGCCGGTGACCGGCATCTTCGGCCCGGACACGCCGCAGCGGTACGGCCCCATCGGCGAGCGCGCCGGCAGCGTCTGGTTGGGCCTGAGCTGCAGCCCGTGCAACAACTGCTGGGTGTACCGCGAGGCGCGCTGCACCAACCCCGAACGCTACGCCTGCGTGCGGCGGATCGGGGCGGAGCTAGTGCTGGCTGCGGGCAGCGGGCGGGTGGCGGGTGACGGCACGCACCACGACGGTCAGCACCACGGCGCCCAGGATGGCAACCAAAATGGTGTAGATCAAGCCGCCGCTAGGCGCCGCGCCCAAGGCCAGCATGATCCATCCGCCAATGATCGCGCCCACGATGCCGAGCAGAATGTCCAGCAGCGGGCCGTAGCCGGCACCGTGCATGATCTTGCCCGTAGCCCAGCCGGCGATCAGGCCCACGATGATCCACCAGATCAAGAACATGGCGGATGAGATGTGCGGCGGGCGGCGGGCTGTTGTCCGCTTGCTCCTCACCCGGCGTCAGGGGCAAGCTCATAGGCAGGAGGTCGAAGGTGGCGACCACGACAGCGGGGTACCGGGTGCAGGCCTTTGCCAAGCTCAGCGGCGTGACCGTGCGGACGCTGCACCACTACGACCGGCTGGGCCTTTTGGTGCCGCGCCGCGAAGGAGGTGCGCGCGGCGATCGCCGCGGCTACCGCCTCTACTCCGCCGCCAATCTGGAACGGCTGGAACAGATCGTGGCGTTGCGCTACCTTGGCTTTCCGCTGCGGCAGATCAAGACCCTGCTGCCGGCGGGCGGCCTGCCGCTCCGGCAGGCGCTGCAGGTGCAGCAGCGCTTGTTGCGCGAGCAGCGGCGGCGGCTGAATCGCGCTCTGGACGCAATTCAGGCGGCGCTGCGCCCGCGCGCCCCCAACGCGGGCGGCCTGCAGCGAATCCTCAGGGAGATGGCCATGGCGAACGATCCCGGCGCCTGGACCCACCGGTATTTCAGCGCGGCGGCGAAAGCCAGCATCGCCGCCCGCGCCGCCGCCTTCACCCCTGCGATGCAGGCGGAGGCCAGCCGCCGGTGGGCGGCGCTGCTGGCCGAGGTGGAAGCGGCGTTGGACGGGGACCCGCGCGGCCCCCGGGCGCAGGCGCTGGCGGCGCGTTGGCGCGAGCTGATTGGCAACTTCACCCAAGGCGACGGCGAAGTCGGCCGCGGCATGGGCCGCCTGTGGGCCAACCGCGAGCGGTGGCCGGCGGAGATGAAGCAGCGCACCGCCGGCTTCCGGCCGGAGGTGATGACCTTCATGCGGAAGGCGCCTGCGTTGCTGTCTCCATGTAGAAGGCGTATCCACCAATCGTGGAAGACGGACTGGTGACCTGGCCGACGAGACCAGAGACGTCCTGCCCGCCCCAGTTGGCAGTCTCGACGCCCCAGCCGGGACGATTGGGATCATAGTTACTGAAATTCCAGGCCAGAAGTTTATCAACCGGATAATTTGTGCCCGCCGTGGCGTTCATCTCCGCTGCTGCCAGCGTTCCAAATGGGGCGAGAACCTCGTAGCTTGGGTTGCTTGATGCTGGAAGAGAAACCAGGTAAGTCATAGCATCTTTCGCCGTTTGAAGATAGGCTGGATTGCCCGAACGAAGATAGGCTGAGTATTCCAGCCAGGCTATCCCGGAAGCCATGTCGGGTTCCTTCCACGAGCCGTTATACGTTGGTTGCATTGTGGAGAAATTGTAGCCGGTATAATTAAAGTTGTATCCACTGCTTGTAGCGAAACTGCCCACCGCTTG
>DAIDIF010000179.1 GCA_027451805.1 Acidobacteriota bacterium | reverse complement strand
GCCGGCGCCGGCCCCGTCGGTCCGGCGCGAGGCGGACAGCTACCGATCCCGCGCCGATCCGCTCTCGGACGACCCCGTCCAATTTTTCGTCCGCGCGGACGATCGCAACATGGCGGAACTGGGCGAGCGCCACCGGGCGCTGGAGCGCGGACTCGCACGTGGCGAGCTCGCCGCGCGCGGCGAGGCCGCCGACATGGACGCCTCGATGGAGCAGGACACCGAGTCGGTGGTCAGCAGCATGTGGACCTACGCGGCGATCGCCCTGGTCGTGTCACTGTTGGGCGTGTTCGCGTCGGATCGCAGCCTGCTGCAGCTCATGGCGGCCTACGCCGTGCTGCTGGTGGTGCTCGAGTTTGCCAAGGCCTTCATCAGCGTGGTGATGGCCACCCAGCAGCGCGAGGCGGCCATGCACGCGCGCGAGGGTTCAAAGCGCACGACGGTGCTGCCCAGCAAGACCATCCTGATGACCTGGCTGGCGTTGCTGACGATCGCCTTCGGCCTGATCGTCTTTGCGGTCGTCACCACGCTCATGACGCGCGTCACGCCCGTGCTCCGCGAGATGGGCCCCTCCATCACGGCGCTGGTGCTCATCATTGCGGTGCCGCTCTCAGTGTTGAGTGCGCGCCCGGAAATTTTTTTTGGGGGGGGTGAGGGGGGGCCGGCCGGTCGCACTTTTTTTGCTCGCTTACACCGCACACCCCCTCCCGCCAAAACAACAGTGATACGCGCCAGCATAAAGTCGCGCCAGACGCCTGGCGTGGTGAACAACCTCTAGGACCTCCGCGCGCACGCCGAGGACTGCACATTTCCTCCCTCCACACCCCCCGCCGGTCCCCAAAACCGCCGCCGCCGCCGCCACATGGCCCAGATCGAGAAGGTGGTGGAACACTTTGTCGACCCAGTGGCGGCCGCGCCGCTACCATCGCCGCCGGTGCTGCCGCCGCCGCAGTCGCCGGTGTGGGCGATCGGCGTGCCACCGGCTGCGGTCGGTGGCACGCCCCAGAACCCGCCGGAGGTGCAACCGCCACCGGCGCTCAGCACGGCCACCGCCGCCGCGGCGCTGCTTCTGGCACTGCTGCTCGTCGGCCTTCTCCTGCGCCTGAGCTGCTCGCTGTGTCTGCGCTGGACCAGGTCGAGCCGGGCACGTCCGTCGCACGGCATCGGAGCCGCGCAAGAGCCGCCTAAAAGAGAGTAAAGCCACGCCGCGCTCCGCACGCCGAATTGGGAGCAGAGAGGGTGGGCGTCGCGCCCCCCCCCCTCGGCGTTCCGTTGTGCGTGTCTGTGGGAGTTTTGCGATCGTTCTCGGCGTGCCGCGACAGTTTTTTTTCTCGCCCAAAAACCGCCCCATGTACCAACCAGAGCAGCCCACGTTGCGTAACCTCTCGCAACTGGTGTACCGCCTGCTGCTGGTGCTCGCCGTGCTCGCCGGCCTGCTGATCGCCGTCATCGTGCTGCTCGCCGTCCTGTTGAACAAGTCGGTCGGACTCTCGTCTGAGGTCGACGGACTGTCGGCACTCGTGAACACCTGTGGCTGCCTCCCGACGCCGGTGCCCACCACCGCGGCGCCCGGGCCGCCACCGGCAACCACGCCTGTTGTGTAGGCGCAGGCGCCACGCCACCCCACACACACACCCCGGGGTGTGCGGATGGATGGGCCTAATAGGCGGCCTGCACCGCAGTCCTGTATAAACGGCGGCCAGCTGTGCAGTGCACCCCGCGAACGGGCTGCGTTTGGGGGGAAACACCGCAGCAGCGCTGGCGTCTGACACGTGGTTCAAGCGTCTGGCGCGTATGGTGGGCGGCGGCAAGGACGCCGCCGCCGCCGCCGACGACGACGAGGCCGAGCAAGTGGGCGGCTTCAAGATAATGACGCTCGAGACGCTCGCCCTGCGCAAGGAACGACCGGCCGGGGCGGTGGAGGCGTCCGCCGCCCCGGCCGAGACGCCGGCCGAGTACGACCCCGTGGAGGTGGACGGCAAGCGCCTCGTGCAGATCACGCGGCCCGCAACGGGCGATGAGGTTGCGGTCTTTGATTTGGCCAACAATCTGCACACGCTCGACACGATCTGCCAGGCGCTGCTGGGCGGCGGCCTCATCGCCTTCGCAATGACCGTGGGCCTGTACGCGGCGCTGTAAAAATTGCAGCCGTCCGAGTGGTCAGACACACACACGCACCCCGCCCGGACTGCCACCCAAAGGAGGACACGCGCGCCCGGTCGTGACGATTTTTCTCCGCATACCTTAAGCGGGTCTTTCTTTGGCGGGCGCCACAGCATTTTTTTCCACCCGCGCGTCCAGCGCCCCTCGCCGCACAAGCCCGTACACCGTACGTTCCGGGAGGGGCCCGGGGGGGGGCCGGTTGCGCGGTAGTAGGATTTTTTTCCGCGCGCCGCGTGGCGCGCGCCAGTTTCTTTTTCGCGCCTCGCCGCCCTCCAAATCGGCTCACCCAACACGGCGGCGGAAAAAGAACCTCTTGCGTCCACGGAGCGCAAGTCGAGCGCCGCTCGGCGCCAGACGGTGCCATCGCCGCGCGCGCTGTCCATCGCGTCGATGGTGCACCCGGAGGAGCCTCGCGAGCGCCGTGATGGTGTCCGGGAGGAGCAGCGCGCAGAACTCGTCGTGGCGGAGCTGGTCATCGTGGGTGTTCGGGGCGTGGTGATCGACGCACGGGGCAACGTGGTACTGCCGCCCGCGGGCGGGCCGCCGCTGGCCTTTCGGCACGAGGAGGGCCGCGCGCGCCTCACGATCTACGCGGAGCCGTACGGCACGCTGGACTACGTGCCGGGCCACTTCACGCTGTACGCGGCCCGGAGTCGGCGGGTGGGGGGCATCTTCCAGCCCGCGGCGCTGCAGCGCCTGCAGCTGTGGGCTGCGACGCTCGCGGTCGAGACGCCCGACGCGTCCCTGGCGCGGCTCGCCGAGGTGGAGCTGCAGGCCGGTTCAAGCCTGACGCTCACGGCACGCATCGGCGACCTGCGGGTCAGCGTCTCGTCCGGATCGAAGCTGTGCATGCCCGCCGGCGCTCCGGCGGGCAACCTGCGGGTGTGCTTCCTGGACGCCAACCCGGGCAACCTCATCCAGGCGGCCTACCACGGCCACTTCACCGACGAGTCGACCACGGGCCGGCGCGGCGAGCTGCGCGTGCAGCGGGCGTGCCCGCCGCCCGCGCCCCTGCCGCTGCCCGGCCGGCCACTCCAGGCGTGGGCCGAGTGCCGTCCGGCGCGGACCTTCAACGGCACCGGCAACGCCTGCTGCGTCTGCATGGCCAAACAGGCGGCGTTCACATTCACCGTCTGCCGCTGCCCCACGCTGTGTTCGCAGTGCGTGACCGCCGCGCTCGACAGCGGCCTCGTGGGCGCGCGCGTCTGTCCGTACTGCCGGGCGCACGGCGCGCCCGCCGTGGACGCCCCGACCTCCTAGGCGAAAAAAACGCCCCGTGGCGTCTGCAATTTGCGCGCGCGCGCGCGAATTTTTTTCTTTCGGCCGCGCTCTCGTCAGGGCGCGGCCCGCACACGCGGGCGCCGGTCCGCCGCGGGCGCCTTGCGCGGGGTTGCTGTAAACCACCTGTGCACGCACAGTTCCTCGGTCGTCGGCCGCAGCCAGGGCGAGGGCTCGAAGAGCCGATCGAGCAGGTCGCGCGCGAGCGGCGTGATGCCCTCCGCGTGGCGCGGGTAGCGCCCCGCCGCGTGGTCGGCCCGTGCGCACGCGGCGCGCTCCGGGTCGCGCGTGTGCAGCGCCCAGGGCAGCCGCTTGGTGAGCGCCGCATACAGGCACACGCCGAACGACCACACGTCGGCGCGGGCCGCGTCGAAACCGTGCGCCGAGGTGCCCACCTCCGGGGCAACGTAGGTGTGCGTGCCGTTCGTGTCGGTGCGCCGCGTGCCGCCCAGGTGCGCATCCAAGGGCGTGCCCAGCGTGGCGAAGCCCCAGTCGGCGACACGCACCGTCGAGAGGTGCTGGCGCATCAGTTGCGCCGGAGAGCCGTCCGGGCCGCCCGGCGCAATCGGGTTGCGCTCAAACAGCACGTTCTCCAGCTTCAGATCGCCGTGGTACACGTGCGCGGCGTGCGCAAAGCGTAGCGCCGCGAGAAAGTGCCGCATCACCTCGCGGGCGTCGTGCTCCTCGAACGCGGGCTGCGTGGTCTCGATGCGCAGCACGTCCAGCAGATTGCCCTCGCAGTAGCCGAGCACCAGGCGCGGCTCGTCCGCCACCGCGTACGTGCTCACCATGCGCACCACGTTGGGGTGTCCGCCGCACATCTCCTGCAGCCGGTACAGGGCCGCCCGTTCCGCATCAAAGTGCGCCCACGGCCCGGCACGCGCGCGGGGCGTCTGCGCAACGTACACCTTGATCGCGACGTGCGTCCGCGGCGCGCGCTCCGTATCCTCGGTGCACGGCCGGCCGAGGTACACGCGGCTGAAGCTGCCGTCGCCCAGCGGCTCCGCGGCGCGCAGGAATGGCCCGTCGGCCACCCAGGGCGCCTCCGGCAATGCAACGGCCTGGGACGCCGGCGCCGTGTCCGGACGCGGCGACTTGTCGCTGAGCGGGCGCGGCGACCCCTTTGCGCTCGGCCGCGGCGTCGGCCCGCCCGCGTTGGCGGTCGGAGACGGCACCGGACTCGCCTCGGTGGGCCCGAGCGGCGAGGCGGGCGCAAGAGGGGAGGCTGGCCTGCTGCCATCGCCGGGGCTGGCGCGTTCTCGGGCGGGCGCCGCGAGGCGTGTCAGCCGCAGCGCCGGGGGTCTCTCCGCCGCGGGCGTGCTCGACCCTGCCGGTGCGTCCATGCGCGTTCGGTTTTTTTCCGCGGGATAACTCGAGGTGCGGATGGGGGGTGGCACACACTGGCCTCGGGCGTGCCGCCCGCCCCCGCGCTGGCCCCGGGCTGCACGCGATCTCAGTGCCCGTCCGTATCGGGCAGGTGTGTTTTATTCAGAGATAGAATCGGCGCGCCGCTTGCATCGAGAACGGCGTGCGACAGACGGGACAGAGCGGGCGGGCGCCCCTGACTCCGGCTGCGTCGGCGGCCACGCACCCGATGCACTCCTCGCAGAACGTGTGGCCGCACTCGAGCGCGTGCGTGCGGTCGCGCTCCAGGCACACCGGGCACGCCACGCACGGCCCGGCGGCGGGCGAGGCCGGC
>DAIDIF010000178.1 GCA_027451805.1 Acidobacteriota bacterium | reverse complement strand
GCCCACCTCAAAAGCCTCCTCGTCCATCACGAAGTGATCCTTCCCATCACCCAAGGCCAGCTCGACCTCGGCCCCTGGCAGCAGGTCTACTACGCCGAATTCGACGGACAACGGCCGAAGCGCGTCGTCGTCAAGGTGATGAGCGCATGAACCAGAGGGGCGCGGCCCACCCGCGCCGCGTCCTGTTAATCCACTTCGGCCAGATGGGCGACGCCGTCCTCGCCCTCCCCGCCGCCCGCGCCCTGCGCGCCCGCTTCACGCGGCAACTGGGAGACGCCCTGAGCGCCAGCGGGCGTCCGTTGCCGGGGATCGAAGCGCGGCCACAGCCCGACCAACGGGAGGGCGGCATGAGCACAAGGTGGCCGAGCCACGTGGCACGGGCACCGCTGCAACGCCGGCCAGCTCCCCGCTGCCGCGGCGGGGGGCGCGCCGGCCCGGAGCCGGCGTTTCCGAGCCGCCGGACGATGTCGCTGCCCGGCGGCGGCGGGCTGCGCGCCGCATCGCCGCGCGCGTGCGGCTCGGCGCGAGCTCCTCGCACAGCGTCCGCCGTGGCGGCGTCAATGTCCTCCGTCACCCAGGCGCCGGCCGCGTCGCATACCGCCGCAATGAGCGCTTATGGCATCCCAGCAATTGACTTCCCCGCCACGCGGCACGTAAACTCAAACGTTCCCTGCTGCTATGCCTCCGTACTACATGGCGCGGTACCTGCCGATCCTTGTCCAGCTCCTGCTGGGCATCGGCCTGGCCTCGATCATCGTCACCCTCTCCTATCTGATCGGCCGCCACAAGCGCTCCGCCGTCAAGGGCCGCGCCTACGAGTGCGGCATGGATCCGGTGGGCGACGCCGGCCACCGCTTCTCGGTCAAGTTCTACCTGGTGGCGATCGTCTTCATTTTGTTCGACATCGAAGCCGTCTTCCTCATCCCCTGGGCGATCGAGATGCGCCGGCTCAAGCTCTTCGGCTTCTTCGAGATGCTGGTTTACATGCTGATCGTGCTCGCCGGCTTCTACTACATCTGGACCAAGGGCGTGATCGACTGGAACCAGCCCGAAGGCGCCGACGGGGAGCCGCTCTAGCCCAAAATGCAGGAAGCCTCCACCCTCACCGTCGCTCCCGCGGAATGGCTCGCCACCGCCACCCGCCTCAAGGCCGACGGCTTTGACCTGCTCTGCGACCTGACCTGCGTGGACTGGCACCCCGAGCCCGACCGTTTCGAGATCGTCTGCCAGCTCTACAGCACCCAGACCCAGGGCTGGCAGCGGTTCAAGACCCGCTGCTCGGAGGCAGCCCCACCACCGACGTTGAGCATCCTCTGGCCCAGCGCCAATTGGTTCGAGCGCGAAGTGTTCGATCTCTTCGGCGTGCGCTTCGCCGGCCATCCCAACCTGACGCGCATGATGATGCCCGACGATTGGGTCGGCCATCCCCTGCGCAAGGACTATCCCACCGAGGGCTACCGCTGATGGCGACCACGGCCGGAGTATCCGTGGAGAAGATCGAGGGCAGCCGTAACCTGGTCCTCAACATGGGGCCGCAGCACCCCTCCACCCACGGCGTGCTGCGCCTCCGGCTCGAGCTCGACGGCGAGATGATCGTCAAGGCCGAGCCCGACATCGGCTACCTCCACACCGGCATCGAAAAGTCGGCCGAAGCCAAGTTCTACCAGCAGGTCGTCACCCTCACCGACCGCATCGACTACCTCGCTCCGCTGACCAACAACCTCTGCTACGTGCTGGCGGTGGAAAAGCTGCTCCAGCTCGAGCCCCCGCCGCGCGCCCGCTGGATGCGGGTGCTGCTCACCGAGCTCACCCGCCTCAACAGCCACCTGGTCTGGCTCGGCACCCACGCGCTCGACATCGGCGCGATGACGGTGTTCCTCTACTGCTTCCGCGAGCGCGAGGAGATCCTGCACATCTTCGAGATGGCCAGCGGCCAGCGCATGATGACCAGCTACTTCCGCGTCGGCGGCCTGGCGCCGGAGCCGCCGCTCGGGCTGCTGGAGCGCATCCGCAAGTTCGCGGACATGTTCCCGTCCAAGATTGACGAGTACGAGTCGCTGCTCACCAAAAACGCCATCTGGGTGGGCCGCACCCGCGGCATCGGCTATATGTCGGCCCAGGACGCCGTCGCCTGGGGCGTCACCGGTCCCTGCCTGCGCGCCGTGGGCCTGCCGCTCGACCTGCGCAAGACCGCGCCCTATTCCGATTACGACAAGTTCCAGTTTGACGTGCCGCTCCGCACCGAAGGCGACGTCTTCGCCCGCTACCAGGTGCGCGTCGCCGAGATGCGCGAGAGCGTCAAGATCATCCGCCAGGCGCTCGACGGCATGCCCGAGGGCGCATGGAAGGCCGACGCGCCCGGCATCACCCTTCCCGACCGCGATCAGATGAAGTTCAGCATCGAGAGCCTCATCTATCACTTCAAGATCGTCACCGAGGGCTTCAACGTCCCCGCCGGCGAGGCCTACCAGGCGATCGAATCGCCCCGCGGCCAGATGGGCTACTACATCGTCAGCGACGGCGGGCCCAAGCCCTACCGCTGCCACATGCGCTCGCCCTCGTTCGCCAACCTGCAGGCGCTGCCCAAAATGATCGAGGGCCGGCTGCTGGCCGACGTGGTCGCCATCATCGGCAGCATCGACATCGTGCTGGGAGACGTGGACCGTTGAGCCCCTTCAGCCCGCAATTGGAGGCGCGCTTCCGCGAGCTCATGCAGCGCTACCCCGCCCGGCGGTCGGCGCTGGTGCCAATGCTGCTCTACGCCCAGGACGAGCTCGGCTGGCTGACGCCGGCGGCCGTCCAGCGCATCGCCGAGTTGCTGGCCGAGACCGAGCTGGCGGTGCGCGAGGTCATCGGCTACTACTCCATGCTGCGCACCGAGCCGACCGGCAAGTACCACGTGCAGGTCTGCACCAACATCAGCTGCCTGCTGCGCGGCGGCGATGAGCTCTACGCCCACTGCGAGCGCCGCCTGGGCGTCGGCCACAAGCAAACCGCCGCCGACGGCGTCTTTTCGCTGGAAGAGGTCGAGTGCATCGGTGCCTGTTCCTGGGCGCCGGCGGTGCAGGTCAACTACGACTTCCACCAGGAGCTCACCGTCGAGCAGCTCGACAAAATCCTCGATGCCTACGCCGCCCGCGCCCGCGGGGAGCGGACCGATTCATGACCACCCCGCATCCCCTCGAAACCCGCGTGGTCAGCCGCCGCTTCGACCAGCCCGACGCCCATACCCTGGCCGGCTATCTCGCCAGCGACGGCTTCCGTGCGCTGGAGAAGGCGCTGGCCATGGCGCCGGACAAGGTGATCGAGGAGGTCAAGGCCTCCGGGCTGCGCGGCCGCGGCGGCGCCGGCTTCCCCACCGGCCTGAAGTGGTCGTTCGTGCCCAAGCAGTCGCCGCGCGAGAAGTACGTGCTCTGCAACGCCGACGAGAGCGAGCCCGGCACCTGCAAGGACCGCCTCATCCTCGAGTACGATCCCTTCGCCATCATCGAGGGCATGCTCATTTGTGGCCACGCCATCGGCGCCCATCGCGGCTACATCTACATCCGCGGCGAGTACCGCTACCTGCTCGACCGCATGGAGCAGGCCCTGGCCGAGGCCCGCGCCGCCGGCTACGTGGGCAAGAACATCCGCGGCAGCGGCTTCGACTTCGAGCTCCACGCCCACACCGGCGCCGGCGCCTACGAGTGCGGCGAGGAGTCGGCGCTGATGGAGTCGCTCGAGGGCAAGCGCGGCATTCCCCGCCTCAAGCCGCCCTTTCCCGCCGTCTCCGGCTTCATGGGCGGGCCCACCGTGATCAACAACGTCGAGACCCTGGCCTCGATTCCGCCCATCCTGCTCAACGGCGGCGCCTGGTTCGCCGCCTTCGGCCCGCCCAAGAACGGCGGCACGCGCCTGTTCTGCCTCTCCGGCCATGTCGAGCGGCAGGGGGTGTGGGAGCTGCCGCTCGGCTTTCCGCTGCGCAAGCTGATCGAGGATCTCGGCGGCGGCATGCGCAACGGCGCCAAGCTCAAGGCGGTCGTGCCCGGCGGATCGTCCACTCCGCTGCTGCCCGGCAACGTGGCCTGGGATCTCAACCTCGATTTCGACTCGGTCGCCAAGGTGGGCTCGTTCCTCGGCTCCGGCGGCGTGGTGGTCGTCGACGAAAACACCTGCATGGTCCGCTTCGCGCTGCGCATCATGCAGTTCTACCGGCACGAATCTTGCGGCTGGTGCGTGCCCTGCCGCGAGGGCACGCAGTGGCTGCAGACCTCGCTCACCCGCTTCCACAACGGCGGCGGGCGCGCGGCCGACGTGGACCTGATGAAGGAAGTCTCCGAGAACATCCTGGGCCGCACCTTCTGCGCCCTGGGCGACGCCGCCGCCATGCCCACGCTCTCCATCCTGCAACACTGGCGCCAGGAGTTCCTCGACCACCTCGCCGGCAAACCCTGCCCCTTCGGCGCCCGCACCACCGCTGGCGCCGTCGGCGCCCATTAGGACCCTATGGCAGACCCGGCCCTCGTCCATCTCACCGTCAACGGCCAGCCGCTCCAGGTGCCTGCCGGCACCCTGCTGATCGAGGCCTGCAAGCAGCACGGCATCGAAGTGCCGTCGTTCTGCTACTACCCCAACCTCTCGCTCCAGGCCGCCTGCCGCATGTGCCTGGTCGAGATCGAGAAGATGCCCAAGCTGCAGACCGCCTGCACCGTGGTCGTGAGCGAGGGCATGGTGGTCAACAGCGATTCGGAAACCGTGCACCGCGCGCGCAAATCCGCCATCGAGTTCATCCTCACCAACCATCCGCTCGACTGCCCGGTGTGCGATGCCGGCGGCGAGTGCGAACTGCAGGACATGACCTTCAAGTACGGCGCCGAACAAGGCCGCTTCGTCGAGCCCAAGCGCCATCGCGAGGAGCAGCAATGGTCGCCGGTGGTCTACTTCGACCGCCCGCGCTGCATCCTCTGCTACCGCTGCGTGCGCGCCTGCGGCGAAGGCATGGACGTGTGGGCGCTGGGCGTCGCCAACCGCGGCATCAACGCCACCATCATCCCCAGCCATCAGGACCACCTCGAGTGCGAGGAGTGCGGCAACTGCATTGACATCTGCCCGGTGGGCGCGCTCACCTCCGGCGCCTACCGCTACCAGACCCGGCCTTGGGAGATGCAGCACGTGGGCGCCATCTGCACCTTCTGCGGCGACGGCTGCAAGACCACGCTGGGGGTGCGCAACGGCGAGATCCTGCGCGGCGACAACCGCGACAAGAGCGGCATCAACGGCGACTTCCTCTGCATCAAGGGGCGCTACGGCCTCGACTTCACCCGCCATCCCGAACGCCTGAAGCAGCCGCTGGCGCGCCGCGACGGCGAGCTCCAGCCGGTGAGCTGGGGCTACGCGCTGGAGACCGCCGCCAAGCGCTGGCGCGAAATCCAGAAGGCGCAGGGCGCCATCGGCGTCATCGGGTCCACGCGCATCCTCAACGAGGAAGCCTACACGTTGCAAAAGTTCGCCCGCCAGGTGCTGGGCACGCCCCACCTCGACCACCATCGCACCGCCGACTTCCCCGCCCTGTTCGACGCCCTCGCCGGCCGCGGGGCCGAGTCCCTGGCCCGCCTCGACGACCTCAAGACCGCCCCCGCCGTGCTGCTGGTCGGCGGGGATCCCACCCCGCAGCATCCCCTCACCGCCTGGAACCTGCGCTGGGGCTACCGCCAGCACAAGACCCGGCTCTACGTCCTCAACTCCGGCGACATCAAGCTCCGCCGCCAGGCCTACCGCTACGCCCAGGTGGCCTCGCTCGCGGCCGCCGTGCGCTACCTCAACGGCGAGGGCGAGGCGCAGTCGGCCCCGCTCACCGGCGTGGCCGAGCCCAGCGAGAAGCGCTGGCCGCAGACGCCGGCGGCCGAGGTCGCCCGCCTCGACGAGGGCCTGCAGGATTTCCGCGCGCGCCTGCGGCAGGAGCAGGACGTCATCATCGTCTTCAGCGGCGACATCGCCGGCGACAGCGTGCGCGACCTGGTCGCCTTCGGCAACTCGCTCAGCGGCCAGACCCGCTACCTCGCGCTCGCCGACAACGCCAACGCCCGCGGCGCCGCCGACATGGGCCTCTACCCCGACCTGCTCCCCGGCTATGTGCCGGTCGCGGCCGGCCAGGCCGGACTCAACCTGGAGCAGATGCTGGCCGCGCTGCCGCGCCAGGGGCTGGCGTCGCTCTACGTGGTCGGCGCCAACCCCTTCCGCTCCCACCCGGTCGCCGCCGGCGACCTCAAGCAGACCTTCCTGGTGGTCCAGGACCTGTTCCTCACCGAGACCGCGCGCCAGGCCGACCTGGTCTTCCCCGCCCTGTGCGCCTACGAAAAGGCGGGCACGGTCACCAACACCGGCGGCCAGGTCCAGCCCCAGCGGCGCGGCGGCGGCTGCGAAGGCGCCAAGAGCGACCTCGAGATCCTCCACCGGCTCGCCGCCGCCATGGGCGAAGCCGCCTGGGGCGCCGCCGATCCCGACCGCACGCTGCAGGAAATCCGCGCCCAGGTCAAAGGCTACGACCTGCCGCTCGCCAAATTGCTGGCCGGCGAGGCGCCGCTGGCGCTGCCGCTCAACGGCCGCGTGCCCCGCGCCGCCGCCGACCTGCCGCTGCGCCCCCACCACGACACCCTCTTCACCGCCGGCACGCTGGGGCGCTACAGCGCCACCCTCAACAGCGTGATGGAAGGACGCGCGGACAAGCGCTGACCATGGTCGCCTACCTGCTCATTACGCTCGTCAAGTGCCTGGTGGTGCTGCTCATTTTGCTCACCGCCGTCGCCTACATCCAGCTTGCCGAACGCAAGATCGTCGGCCGCATGCAGTCCCGCGTCGGCCCCACCCGCGTCGGCCCCTTCGGCCTGCTCCAGCCCGCCGCCGACGCCATCAAGTTCATCCTCAAAGAGGACGTCACCCCCGACGGCGCGCACAAGTTCCTCTACGTGCTCGCGCCCATGCTGGCGGTGGTGCTGGCGCTGCTCTCCATCACCGTCATCCCGGTGGGCCCCATCGTCCATCTCTTCGGCATCACCACGGCGCTGCAGATCACCGACATCAACGTCGGCCTGCTGTTCATCCTGGGCGTGACCTCGCTCGGCGTCTACGGCGTGGTGCTGGCGGGCTGGAGCTCCAACAGCAAGTACTCGCTGCTGGGCTCGCTGCGCGGCGGCTCGCAGATGATCAGCTACGAGCTGGCGCTGGGGCTGGCGCTGGTGGGGCCGGTGATGCTGGCCGGCACCTTGAGCCTGCGCGGCATCGTCGAGGCGCAGGCCCATCTGCACTGGTTCATCGTGCCCCAGATCGTCGCCTTCGCCGTCTACCTCACCGCCGCCTTCGCCGAGACCAACCGCGTCCCCTTCGACCTGCCCGACGCCGAGGGCGAGCTCGGGGCGGGCTACCATACCGAGTACAGCGCCATGAAGTTCGCCATGTTCTTCCTGGCGGAATACGTCAACATGATCACCGTGAGCTGCGTCGCCACGCTGGTGTTCTTCGGCGGCTGGATGGGACCGCTCTTCGGCCCGGCGCTGCTGCGCGCCCTGCTGCCGGTGCTCTATTTCGTGGCCAAGGTCTGCTGCTTCCTGTTCCTCTATATCTGGGTGCGCGGCACGCTGCCGCGCTTCCGTTACGACCAGTTGATGGGCTTCGGCTGGAAGGTCATGATCCCGCTGGCGCTCGCCAACGTCATGGTCACCGGACTGGTGGTGGCGCTGCATTAGCTCCGCCGCCGGGAACACTCCGATGCAACTCGCCCTCTTTCTCGTCTTCGCGCTCGTGGCCGTCGCCGGCGGCGTCAACCTGCTGCTGCAGCGCCACCCCATCTACAGCGCCCTGTCGCTGGTCACGGTGATGGGCGCGCTGGCGGTCGAGTACCTGCTGCTGGGTGCCGAGTTCATCGCCTTCATCCAGATCATCGTCTACGCCGGCGCCATCATGGTGCTGTTCGTGTTCGTGATCATGGTGCTCAACGCCGGCGAGGTCGCGGCCCCGCCCAAGAGCCGGGTGGCCGCCTTCCTCGGCCTGCCGCTGCTCACCGCCCTCGCCCTCCTGTTGCTCACCCAGTTCACCGGCAGCATCGGCGGCGCCGGCCTGGCGCTGGGCGATCCGCGCGTGGGTCCGGCCGAAGTCGGCGACGCCCTCTTCCACCGCTACCTGCTGCCCTTTGAGGTCACCTCGGTGCTCTTCCTGGTCGGCATCCTGGGCGCCGTGGTGCTGGCCGCGCGCCCGCACCGCCCCCGCCCCGCCGCCGGCCAGGCGCCCGAGGCGCTCGCGGAGAACCCGGCCGCCGCGGCGGCGCGGAGATAAATCACCATGGTGCCGCTCGCCTACTACCTCGCCCTCAGCGCCGCGCTCTTCTGCCTCGGCGTCGCCGGCTTCCTGTTCAAGCAGGACATCATCACCGTCTTCATCTCCATCGAGCTCATGCTCAACGCCGTCAACCTCGCCTTCGTGGCCTTCGGCCATGCCCTGCGCCAGACCGACGGCAACTTGTTCGTCTTCTTCGTGATGGTCGTGGCCGCCGCCGAAGCCGCGGTGGGCCTGGCCATCATCATCGCCGTGGTGAGGAACCGCGGCACCCTGGATGTCGATTCCATGCAGCAATTGAAGGACTGACATGTCGCTGCATCTGTGGATCATTCCCCTGCTCTGCTTCACCGGCTTCGCCGCCAACCTGCTCGGCGGCCGGCGCTGGTCCGACCGCGTGGCGGGCGCGGTGGGCGTGGCCTTCGTCGCCGCCGCCTTCGGCTATGCCTGCTGGGTGGCGGCGCAATGGAGCGCCATCCCCCACCCCTACCTCGAGACCCATGGCCTGTGGCTGCAGGCCGGGGCGCTGAGCGTGCCCTTCGGCTTCCAGCTCGATCAGCTCTCGCTGGTGATGCTGCTGATCGTCACCGGCGTCGGCCTGCTGATCCACATCTACTCGCTCGGCTACATGCACGGCGAGGGCGGCTTCTATCGCTTCTTCGCCCTGCTCAACGTCTTCATGTTCTTCATGCTGACGCTGGTGCTGGCCAACAACTACCTGCTGATGTTCATCGGCTGGGAGGGCGTGGGCTTTGCCAGCTACATGCTGATCGGTTTCTACTTCCACAAGGACTCCGCCTCGCGCGCCGGCATGAAGGCGTTCATCGTCAACCGCATCGGCGACTTCGGCTTCCTCATCGGCCTCTTCCTGATCTTCACCTACTTCCACACCTTCACCTTCACGCAGCTCTTCCCGCAGGTGGAAAAGCTCGGGGTGGAGGCGGGCTGGACCGGCCCGCTGACCCTGATCGCGCTGCTGCTGTTCGTCGGCGCCACCGGCAAGTCGGCGCAGATTCCGCTCTACGTCTGGCTGCCCGACGCCATGGAGGGCCCCACGCCGGTCTCCGCCCTCATCCACGCCGCCACCATGGTCACCGCCGGCGTCTACATGGTCAGCCGCTCGGCGGCCATCTTCGACCGCGCCCCGGACGCGCTCAGCGTGGTGCTGGCCATCGGCGCGCTCACCGCCCTCTGGGCCGCCTCCATCGGCCTGCTGCAACGCGATATCAAGAAGGTCCTGGCCTACTCCACCATCAGCCAGTTGGGCTACATGTTCATGGCCTGCGGCGCCGCCATGTACGGCGCCGGCGTGTTCCACCTCATGACCCACGCCTTCTTCAAGGGCCTGCTCTTCCTCGGCGCCGGCAGCGTGATCCACGCCCTGCACGGTGAGCAGGACATGTGGGCCATCCGCCGCGGCTCGCCCGGCGGCCTGCGCAAGTACGCCCCCGTCACCTTCATCACCTTCCTGATTGCCACCTGCGCCATCAGCGGCATCCCCTTCTTCTCCGGGTACTACAGCAAGGACCTCATCCTCTACGACGTGCTCACCGGCGCCCACGGCAGCGTCCTCTGGTGGGCGGTGGGCACGGTCGCCGCTCTGATGACCTCGTTCTACATGTTCCGGGCGCTGTTTGTGACCTTTTTCGACGGCGGCAGCCATGCCGATACGGCCGCGCATGCGCCCGGCCCGCATGCCGGCCACGGCGAACCTCACCTGCCCCACGAGTCGCCCAAGCTGATGACCGTGCCGCTGATGATCCTGGGCTTCCTGGCGCTCACCGGCGGCTACATCGGCATCGGCGACCGCTTCGGGCATTTCCTCGATCCGGTCTTCGCCACCGGCGTGCCCGCGCTGGCCAGCCATCCCATCGCCGGCGGCGAGCTCACCGTCTCCGCCATCTCGGTGGGCATGGCGCTGCTCGGACTCTTCACCGCCTGGCTGTTCTACATCAAGAGCCCGGCGCTGCCGGAAAAGCTGGGCCGGAGCTTCCACGGCCTCTACACCCTGATCTTCAACAAGTACTGGATTGACGAGCTCTACGGCGCGGCGATCACCCGCCCGCTGGCGGCCTTCTCCCGCACCGTGCTCTGGCGCGGCGTGGACGTCGGCCTGATTGACGGCGCCGTGAACGGCGTCGCCACCCTGGCCCAGGACGCCGGCGAAGGCCTGCGCCGCCAGGCCTCGGGCAACATCCGCAGCTACGCCACCTGGGTGGTGCTGGGCGCGACCGCCATCCTGGTCTACTTCTACTTCGGAGGGGCGCGGGTCTGATGGGCTTTTTCAACGCCACCGTCGTGAGCTGGATGATCTTCCTGCCGCTGGCGGGCATCCCGTTCCTGCTCTTCGCCAAAAGCGACCGCGCCGCCCGCTGGATCGCGCTGGCGGCCACGCTGGTGGCCTTCCTGGTCTCGCTCCACCTGCCGTTTCACTTCGACAACGCCCAGGGCGGGTTTCAGTTCCTGCAGCAGCACGCCTGGATCCCAGCGTTTCACATTCATTACCTGGTGGGCGTGGACGGTCTGAGCCTGTGGCTTTCGGTGCTGACCACGTTCCTGTCGGTGCTCGGCGTGGCGGTGTCCTGGAAGGCGATCACCAAGAACGTCACCGCCTTTTTCGTGATGCTGTTGCTGCTCGAGACCGGCATGCTGGGGGTCTTCTGCAGCGTGGATCTGTTCCTGTTCTACGTTTTCTGGGAGATCACGCTGGTGCCGATGGCGTTCCTGATCGGCATCTGGGGCCATGAGCGCCGCCTGTACGCGGCGGTGAAGTTCTTCCTCTACACCATGGCCGGCTCGGTGCTGATGCTGGGCTCGATCCTCTGGCTCTACAACCTCAGCGGCACGTTCAACTTCATCCACATCAAGGCCGCGCTCGCCAGCGGCGCCCTGGCGCTCAGCCCCGCCACCCAGTTGTGGCTCTTCCTCGGCTTCTTCATCGCCTTCGCCATCAAGGTGCCGCTGTTCCCCTTCCACACCTGGCTGCCCGACGCCCACGTCGAGGCGCCCACCGCCGGCTCGGTGCTGCTCGCCGGCGTGCTGCTGAAGATGGGGCCCTACGGCATGCTGCGCTTCAACCTGGAGCTGTTTCCCCAGGCCGCGCGCGTCTGCGCCCCCTGGATCGTCGCCCTGGGCCTGATCGGTATCATCTACGGCGCGCTGGTCGCCTTCGTCCAGCCCAACATGAAGAAGCTGGTGGCCTACAGCTCGGTCAGCCACATGGGTTTCATCATCGTCGGCGTGTTCACCTTCAGCCTGATCGGCACCCAGGGCGCGATCTACCAGATGCTGAACCACGGCATCTCCACCGGCGGCCTGTTCATTCTGGTGGGCATGCTCTACGAGCGCCGCCATACCTTCGAGCTGAGCGAGTACGGCGGCATCGCCACCGTGATGCCGATCTACGCCGCTTTCTTCGTTTGGATCGTGCTCTCCTCGGTCGGACTGCCGCTGCTCAACGGCTTCGTGGGCGAGTTCCTGATCATGCTCGGCACCTTCACCGCCGCCGTGGCCCATGCCCACCTGTACGCCATCCTCGCCGCCCTGGGCGTCATCCTGGGCGCGCTCTACCTGCTGCACTGGACGCGGCTGACCATCTGGGGCGAACTCTCCAACGCCAAGAACAAGCTGCTGGCCGACCTCGACGGACGCGAACTGGCGGTGCTCGCCTCCATCGCCCTGCTCACCCTGGTGATGGGCCTGGCGTCGCCCTACTTCCTGAACAAGACCCAGGCCACCACCGCCGCCGCCGTCGCCGCGTACCAACCGCCGCCCGTCGCGCCGGCGTTGAGCGCGAGCCTCCACGGAGCTCGCCCATGACATTCGTCCCGGCGGTGTATTACCTCCGCATCCTGCCCGAGATCGTGCTCGCGGTCTTCGGCCTGCTGATCATGCTGATCGAGGGCCCGGCGCGCGGCGCGCGCGGCGCCCGCGCCTCCGCCGGGCTCGCCTTCCTCGGCTGCCTGGCCGCCCTGGCCGCCGTCGCCGTGCAAGCGCGGCATCCCGGCGACGCCTTCAGCGGCATGTTCCGGGTGGACGCCTTCACCGTCTTCCTCCAGGTCGTGCTCATCGCCGCCACCGCGGTCGTGGTGCTGCTCGCCACCGATTACCTCGCCCAGCAGGACCTCGAGCGCGGCGAGTTTTACGCCCTGCTGCTGTTCGCCACCGTCGGCATGGGCTTCATGGTGGGCTCGGTCGAGCTGATCATGATCTTCATCGGCCTGGAGATCAGCTCCATCTCCACCTACATCCTCTGCGGCTTCCGCCGCCACGACGGCCGCTCGACCGAGGCGGCGCTGAAATACTTCCTGCTCGGCTCCTTCGCCACCGCCTTCTTCCTCTACGGAGTCGCCCTGCTCTACGGCGCCAGCGGCACCACCAACCTCTACACCATGGCCGCCCAGGGGCTGGCCAACTCTCCCGACGGCATGAACCACGCCGGCCTGGTGCTGATGGCCGCCGGGCTGGTGTTCATCGGTCTGGGCTTCAAGGTCTCCGCCGCGCCCTTCCAGATGTGGACCCCCGACGTCTACGAGGGCGCGCCCGCGCTGGTCACCGGCTTCATGTCCGCCGGGCCCAAGGCGGCGGCGTTCGCCGTCGCCCTGCGCATCTTCTACGTGGCGTTGGCCGGCTCCAGCGCCGCCTGGTTCTGGGTGGTGTGGACGGCGGCCCTGCTGTCCATGTGCATCGGCAACCTGGGCGCGCTGCGCCAGCGCAACCTGAAGCGCATGCTGGCCTACAGCTCCATCGCGCAGGC
>DAIDIF010000177.1 GCA_027451805.1 Acidobacteriota bacterium | reverse complement strand
GTGGCGCCATTAGCGTAGATTACCGCGGTGTTCCGGACCGCAGCCGGACCGGGGCGGCTTCCGGGGAGGACCAGCGATGCCACCCCGCCGGGCGGCAGCGGCGGGCGCAGCCCGTAATCACCTGGAACAGAGTCGTCCATGCGATCGCCGCCCGGGCTCCCGCCGTAGCTGAACCGGATAGCGTACGCAGCCACCGGGGCGGTGTAGTTGTTCGTAAGAAGTACACGCCACACACGCACGGGTCCGCGCCGCGTTTGGCGCGTAATGCTAACCGGGGTCGAGACGCCGAGGAGAGGTGCCTGTGCCGCAAGGGCGGGCGCAAGCGCCGAGAGGGCGAAGACCGAGAACGAAAGCAGTGCCGTTTTGCGCATGGTGAACCTCACTACTGGTAGCAGGAATAGAAGAACACTCCGTACTCGCCGCCGTACTGGTTCTGGTTTATGTCCTGGTAGCAGCCGGACTGGCACTCGGAGGTTGTATGGTTGATGTTCCAGTAATCCCAATAGAGGTCGCCACCGAGCGTGTCGACCTCAAACTGCGGAGTATCGGGTGGGTAGGTTCTGGGGTTCTCGTAGGCGCAATATGGGCATTCATCGTGCCCGCCCACGCACCCGTCGACAACGTCCAACGGCCCAGCGTCGTTGTATCCGGTGGAATCGTCCCACCCAAGTTCAAATTCGTTGTACCCGTCGCAGCCGCCCAGGTAGGTGATGTTTGTGTCCTCGGACGGGCAGAACCCCTGGGGGCGACCGCGAGCTACGCTAGTGGTTGGTTGGTTGGTTGGTTGAGCCGGCGCCAAGCGCTACGTAGGTGCAAGACGCCAGCAGGCCGCAAGCAAGAAACATCGGTACGCGTTGCATCGGGCCTCCGCTTTGCACTATGGCGGTACATGTAGCACGGGTGGACTTCGGGCGTCAAGTCCTTGTACTCGTCCAGTAGATGCGTTACAGTCCGGGTCCTTTGGTTGGGGCACCCCGCTGGAGTTCCGCAAGGAACTCCAGCGGGGTGCGATATCCGAGCGCCTGATGAGGGCGGACGGTATTGTAGATGCGCTCCCAATCGTTCAGTTCGCGATTGAGAGCGGGGAGGCGCCAGTCGGTGGGGGTGCGCCCCCGCGCGGCCCCATAACGCCGGTTCAACCGCTTGGCCTGCCGATAGCCCAACCCCAACGCTTCGGCTGCCTCGACCAGCTTCAGTTTCTTCCTCTTGACCCGGCTCAGCACCTCCGCCTGGCTCATCTCCCGCGCACTCATCCCTGCCCCTTCCAATCTGCGCCTCCTCCGGAGGCGCCAGATTAGGGGACATTTTTACCGAGCGCAAAAGGGGACATTATCGTCGAGCTTCAACATTCCTTCCACCCCGGTCCTAAAGTTCGCGATGCGTCGGTCCGGGCGTCGCCAATTTGCCGCGTCGGGTCGGCAGGCGCTGATCCCCCCGCGCATCCGCTCTGGCCCGTCCCCGGCATCCTTCAACCGCAGGCGGCGACCGTTGGCTGCGTGCGGCTTTGTGGTGCCGCCGGGTTCCTGTATTCTGTCTGCGAACCGATCTATGCCGACACCGCGCACACGACGCAAACCCCTGGGCCGACGGCTGCGCGAGCTGCGCCTGCTGTGGCGGGGGGTGCGCGACACCGCCCATCCGGTGCAGGTGCACATGGTGCCGATGCGGCGCTGCAACCTGGCCTGCGGCTACTGCAACGAGTACGACGACCACTCCAAGCCGGTGCCGCTGGAGGAGATGCGGCGCCGGGTGGACCATTTGGCGCGGCTGGGAACCACGCTGGTGACGATCAGCGGGGGCGAGCCGCTGCTGCACCCGGAGCTGGACGAGGTCATCCGGCGCATCCGCGAGCGCGGCATGATGGCGGGCTGCATCACCAACGGCTACCTGCTGGTGCCGGAACGGATCGAGCGGTTGAACCGGGCGGGGCTGGACTACCTGCAAATCTCGATCGACAACGTGCAGCCGGACGAGGTTTCCGTCAAGAGCCTGAAGGTGCTGGACAAGAAGCTGGAGATGCTGGCCCAGCATGCGCGCTTCGAGGTGAACATCAACAGCGTGCTGGGCTCGGGGGTGAAGAACCCCGAAGACGCGCTGACGATCGCGCGGCGGGCGGTGGAGTTCGGCTTCATCACGACGGTGGGCATCATCCACGACGGGCACGGGCAACTGCGGCCGCTGCACGAGCAGGAGGCCACAATCTACGCACAGGTGAAGAAGCTCGGCAAGCGCAGCTTTGCGCGGCTGAACCGGTTTCAGGACAACATCGCGCGCGGCAAGCCGAACGAGTGGAAGTGCCGCGCCGGCAGCCGCTACCTTTATATCTGCGAGAACGGGCTGGTGCACTACTGCTCGCAGCAGCGCGGCGCGCCGGGGGTGCCGCTGGCGCAGTACACGCTCGGCGACATCCGGCGGGAGTATGGAATCGCGAAAAGCTGCGCACCCTACTGCACCGTGGCCTGCGTGCATTACACCTCGGTGATGGACTTCTGGCGCGACGCGCAGGCGGCTGCGCCCGCCGATGCGGCGGCGGCGTACGAGGCGGCGAACCCGCCGGCGGGCGAGCTGGTCCAGATCAAGTAAGCTCAGAGCGGGATGGCAAGCGAGAGCGAAGCGGCCGAGCGGTTTCAGCTCGGGCTGGGCCTGACGCCGCTGTTGGCGCGGCTGCTGGCGGCGCGCGGCTGGCGGGAGACGGACGCGCTGGTCGAGTTTCTCTATCCCCGGCTGGAGCACACGCACTCGCCCTGGCTGCTGCACGGCATGGAGCGGGCGGTGGAGCGGACCCGGGCGGCGCTGGCGGCGGGCGAGCGGATCCGCATTCTGGGCGACTACGACGCCGACGGCACGCTGGCGACGGTGATTCTGCGGCAGGCGCTGCGCTCGCTGGGGGGCGAGGTCAGCTTCGCGCTGCCGAAGCGGCTGGAGGAGGGCTACGGGTTGACGCCGGCGGCGATCGAGCGCGCGGTGGCGGACGGGGTGACGCTGGCGATCACGGTGGACACCGGCATCCGCGAGCACGCGGCGCTGGCGCGGGCGCGCGAACTCGGCCTGGACGTCATCGTGACCGACCACCATCTGCCGGGCGAGGAATTGCCGGCAGCACTGGCGATTGTGAACCCGCACCAGGCGGAGTGCCACTACCCGGACAAGGGACTGTGCGGGGCGGCGCTGGCGTTCAAGCTGGCGCAGGCGCTGCTGGAGGGCAAGGGCGAGGCCAACGGCAGCGCCTCCGCCTCGTGGCCGCCGGCGCTGCGCTCGTATCTGAAGCTGGTGGCGATGGCGACGGTGGCGGATGCGGCGCCGCTGGTGGGCGAGAACAGGGTGCTGGCCAAGTACGGGCTGGCGGGGCTGAGCGAGCCGGTGAACCCGGGGCTGCGGGCGCTGCTGGCGCTGGCGCTGCCGCCGCAGGAAGGCGCTCCGGGCGCGCGGACGGTGAGCAGCCGCGACGTGGCGTTTCGCATCGCGCCGCGGCTCAACGCCGCCGGGCGGATGGGCGGGGCGGAGCAGGTGGTGGAGCTGTTCTTCGCGCCGCCGGCGGAGGCCGCGCAGCGGGCGCAAACGCTGGAGGCGCTGAACCAGCAGCGGCAGCAGCTCTGCGACGCGATCGAGGCGGAGATCGAGACGCGGCTGGCGAGCGAAGCGCCGGCGGCGGGGGACGTGCTGCTGCTGGCGGGCGAGGGCTGGCACCGCGGCGTGCTGGGCATCGTCGCCAGCCGGGTGCTGGGACGGACCGGCCAGGCGGCGGTGATCGTAAGCCTCGAGCCGGAGGCCGCAGGCGGCGCGCGGGCGCACGGCTCAGGACGCGCGCCGGAGGGGTTCCATCTGCTGGAGCGGCTGGAGGCCTGCCGGGAGTTGTTCGACCGGTTCGGGGGGCATGCCCAGGCGGTGGGGTTCACGCTGGCGGCGGAGCGGCTGCCACAACTGCGGGAGGCGCTGTGCCGGCCGGCGGAAGCGAGGACCGCGGCGCGGCGGGAAGCGGCGGGCTTCGAGCTCAAGCTCAGCGAGATCACGCCGGCGCTGGCGCGCGAGCTGGCGCGGCTGGAGCCCTACGGGGAGGCCAACCCCGAACCCCTGTTTGAGGCCCGCGGCGTCCGCCTCGCGGCGCCGCCGCTGCAGCTCAAGGAGCGGCACCTGAAGCTGGCGGTGGAGCAGGACGGGGCGCGCCAGACGGCGCTCTTCTGGAACCTGTGGCGCGACGGGGCCTACCAGCACGCGCCCGGGCGGCCGGGGTGGGAGGGGCTGACCCCGGGGACCGCGCTGAACCTGGTATTCCGGCTGGAGAGCGGCACCCATCCGGTGTACGGCTTCCGGCAGCAACTTATCCTCAAAGACTTCACGCTCGCCGTACGCGGCAGGTCCCGAGTCGCACCAGCTTGACCGGGGCGAGATCGCAGGGACAGGGCTGCGAACCGGGGCCCCCGGCGCGCCCGCGCGCCGGGGTGGTCGTAATTCCGAAGGGGGCGAACGTCCCAGTGATCCCGCTGCCGGGGTACAACGCTCTGGAAGGGGCGAGGCGCAAGCGATGCTAGGACGCAGGGAGGCCGGCCGACTGAGTTGCGCGCCCGGCGTTCAGCCCGCCACCGTCCGACATCGGGCCCGGCCCCACGCCGGGCCCGAC
>DAIDIF010000176.1 GCA_027451805.1 Acidobacteriota bacterium | reverse complement strand
GCTTCCACAGGTTGGCGTAGGGCCGGCTCAAGACGGCGCCTTGGCGCCGCTGGAACCACGCCCGCAGGCGCGCGCACCAGGCGGAACAGAGCGGTGCGGCGGCCACCAGCAGGCCCACCTGCAGCAGTCCGAGGCCGAGGCGGCTCATGCCCGCCCCCGCACGGTCAGCAGCAGCGCCATGAGCGCCAGGAACATGTAGAGCAAGTACGCCTGGATGTCGCCGCTGTGCAGCCGCCGCAGCCGGCGCGCGAAGGTGAGCACCAGGTCGGCCAGCGGGCGATAGAGCTTGCGCTCGAAAGAGGTGGTGCGCACCGAACTGTAGGCCACCGCGGTCGGGAAATAGGGCTCGTCCGCGGGCCAGCTCTGGATCTGGCGGTTGGGCTGGTACACAAACGCGAAGGTGGACCGCAGCGGCTTGGAAAACGACGCGGCGCTGTATTGCATCCGCGGTCCCAGCGCCGGCAAGCCGCACGCCCAGGTGGACGCCTGCCGGCGGCGCGACCTCCAGGCCAGCAGGCCCGCCATCACCGCCGCGCCCAAGCCCAGCCAAGGTAGAAGGCTGGCGATGGCTCCGATGGCGGGTACCGGCGTCGCGGCGCCCACGACCTGGGCGGAGAGGTTGGCGAGAGGGAACAGAATCCAGCCGGGGAAGATGCCGGTGATCAGGCAGCCGGCGGCTAAGAGGGTCAGGGCCAGCGACGTGGTTCGATCCGGTGCCTGCGCCTGGGCGGCCGCCGGCGTCCGCGGCCGGCCGAGGAACGCCACCCCGTAGACCATGACAAAGCACGCCGCCGCCAGGCCGGCGACCAGGCCCAGCACGCCGCTCATCATGGGCAGCGCGAACGCCCGCCAGCCGTTGCCCAGGGCAGGGCCGGCCAGCAGCGAGCGCAGCAGGAGCCACTCGCTGACGAACCCGTTGAGCAAGGGCACGCCGGCCAGGCCGCCGCAGCCGATCAGGAAAGCCCAACCGGCGGCCGGCATGCGGCGCTGCAGCCCGCCCAGTTGGTCCAGGTCCAGGCTACCCGCGGACTGGGCGACGGTCCCGGCGCCGAGAAAGAGCAGCCCTTTGCCGAGGGCGTGGTTGAGGGTGTGCAGCAGCGCCGCGGTGAGCGCCAGCGCGGCCCATGCCATGGCTCCCCCCGAGCGGTACACCATCGCCGCGCCCAGCCCCAGGAAGATGATCCCCAGATTTTCGATGCTGGAATAGGCCAGCATGCGCTTGATGTCGCGCTCGCTCAGCGCAAAGAGCACGCCCAGCAGAGCGGTGGCGGCGGCCAGCCCCAAGGTGACATAGCCCCACCACGCCGGTCCGCGGCCCAGCAGCACAAAGCAGACCAGAATGAATCCGTACACCGCGGTCTTGAGCATCACCCCCGACATCAGGGCCGAGACCGGGCTGGGCGCCAGCGGATGCGCGCGCGGCAGCCACAAGTGGAGCGGCACCAGGCCCGCCTTGGCGCCGAAGCCGGCCAGAGCCAGCACAAAGATCGCGCTGCGGATGGCGGGGGTGAGCGCTGCCGCCCCCATCGCGGTGAAGCGCAACGATGCGCCGCCCGAGGCGAACAGGAAGAACGCGCCGGCGACCGCCCCGGCGCTGATGTGCATCATCATTACGTAGAGCAGCAGGTTGTGGCGCCGCTCCGGCGAATCTCCCTCCAGGGCGATCAGGCCCGCCGAGAACAGCGTCATGAGCTCCCAGCCGAAGAGGAACGTGAACACGTCGGCTGCCGTCACCACGATCATCATGGACAGCACGAACAGGGCCAGGAGCGCCCAAAAGGCGCGCACGCGGCCGGGGCGAAAATGGTGGCGCACGTAGCTGACCGCATGCAGCGCCACCGGCGCCGACACCAGCACGATGAGCAACAGAAAGAACGCCGAGAGGCGGGTCAGGGCCAGCGCGAGCTGGGGCAGGAACGCGCTGCCCAGCGCCGCCGACGCGCCCCCGCCGCGCACCAGCGCGACCGCCCCGGCCGCGCCCGCGAGCGCGAGGCCCGCCGTCAAGGCGGCGATGGCGGGCGCGACGCCCCAGCGCTTCCAAGGCGCCAGAAACGCGGCGGCGAGCAGGCAGAGCAGGGCAGGGTCGAGGCCGGTGTGCGTCAGGGGACGCTCCTGTGGCCCGCGGATCTGCCCGCCCGGCTCATCGCCGGGAGCCGCGCTGCAGCTCGGCTAAGGTGCTGCGCACATCCGACAATTGGTGGTGAAAGATGGTTCGCGCCACGTCCAAGAGTTGGAAAATCGCCGGGTCCGCCGCCGAGTAACGCACCGACTGCCCCAGTTTGCGCGAGGTCACAATGCCCCGCCCCCGCAAGACCGCCAACTGCTGCGACAGCGTGCTCTGCTCCACCCCCAGCCGCTCGCCCAACTCATGCACGCTCAACTCGCCCACGCGCAATTCGTCGAGGATGCGGATGCGCAGCGGATGCGCCAAAGCCTTGAAGAACTCGGCTTTGAAGCGGCTCAACTCCGGCATAGGAATATTTATATTTGAATATTTGAGTATTGTCAAATCTTGGGCAGGGGGGCGTCGAGCCCGGTCCGCATGAGCACGGCGTCTTCTTCCGGATGGTGGTAGTAGCGCGGCCGGCGGCCGTAGGCCTCAAACCCCAAACCCCGGTACAGCGCCTGGGCGGCGTGGTTGCCGGCTCTCACTTCCAAAAACATCACCCGGGCGCGGCGGCGGCGGGCGCAGGCGAAGGCGGCGTCGGTGAGCGCCGCGCCCAGGCCCTGGCGGCGAAACCCGGCGGCGACGGCGAGCGCCTGCAGCTCGGCCTCATCGAGAGCGAACTGCACCACGGCGAAGCCGACGAGCCCGTGCGGCGGCAACTCGGCGACCAGGGTTTGGCGGGCGTCGGCGGGCGCGAAGGCGTCGGGCGGCCAGGAGGGGAGCGCTTCGGCGGCGAGCGCCTGCAGGGCGGAGCGGTCGGCGGCCTCGGCGGGACGGATCGTCACTGCGCTTCAGGGTCCCCAGCGGCGGCCGAGGTAGCGGGCGTCGAGGCCGAGCGCGTCCACCGCGAGGCCGGCGCGCCAGTCGGCCAAGGCCAGCAGCCCCACGGCCGGCGCCAGCAACGGCGGCACGAGTTGCAGGTGGTCCGCCAGGGCGGCCTGCAGCTTCGGATCGGGCGTGACCGCGGTGCCGGGCGGCGCGGCGGCGGCGCGCTGCTCAAAGCGCGCGAACTCCTCCAGGCCCTCCTCGCCTTCGGGAAACACGCCGAAGTAGACCTCGCCGCGGCCGGCGTCAAGGGCGGCGAGGCGGGCGCCGGCGCGGGCGGAAGCGACGGCGCGGAGGGTGGAGATGCCGGCCGCGGGCGCGCCCAGCGCCTCGGTCCAGCCCTTGACCGCGGCCAGGCCGACGCGCACGCCGGTGAACGAGCCCGGCCCCTGGGCGGCGGCGAACAGGCCGATCTGGGCCAGTTCCAGCCCGGCGTCGGCGAGCATCTGCTGCGTGAGCGTGAACAGGCTGGTGGCGTACTGGCCGGGTTCGAGCGGCGCGACGGCGGCGACGGAGTCGTCGCGCAGCAGGGCAATGCTGCCGTGCGGAGTGGTGGTTTCGAGCGCCAGCGTCAGCATGGGAAGAAGTTTAGCAGGCGTAGAATGAGGGATATGCAGACCGCCGAGGCCGGTTTCCAGGCGCGGATTGACGAGGGCGTCAAGATCGAACCCAAGGACGCCATGCCGGATGCCTATCGCCAGACCCTGGTGCGCCAGATCTCCCAGCACGCGCATTCCGAGATCGTCGGCCAGTTGCCCGAGGGCAACTGGATCGGGCGGGCGCCCACCCTGCAGCGCAAGGCCATTCTGCTGGCCAAGGTGCAGGACGAGGCCGGGCACGGGCTCTATTTGTACGGCGCCGCCGAGACCCTGGGGGTATCGCGCGAGGCGCTGATCGAGGATCTGCTGGCGGGCAAGGCGAAATACTCGAGCATCTTCAACTATCCGACGCTGACCTGGGCGGACATCGGCGCCATCGGCTGGCTGGTGGACGGCGCCGCCATCATGAACCAGATCCCGCTGTGCCGCTGCTCCTATGGGCCGTATGCGCGCGCGATGGTGCGCATCTGCAAGGAAGAGAGTTTTCATCAGCGCCAGGGCTTCGACCTACTGCTGGCGCTGGCGCGCGGCAGCGCGGCGCAGCGGGCGATGGCGCAGGATGCGCTCAACCGCTGGTGGTGGCCGTCGCTGATGATGTTCGGGCCGCCGGACGAGCAGTCCCCGCACACGGCGCAGTCGGCGGCGTGGAAGATCAAGCTGGTGACCAACGACGGCCTGCGGCAGAAGTTCGTCGACCAGACCGTGCCCCAGGCGGAATTCCTGGGGCTGCAGGTGCCCGACCCGGCGCTGCGCTGGAACGAGGCGCGCGGGCACTACGATTTCGGACCGATCGCGTGGGAGGAGTTCTACCAGGTGATCCGCGGCAATGGCCCCTGCAACCGCGACCGGATGAACGCCCGGCGCCGGGCGCATGCCGACGGCGCCTGGGTGCGGGAGGCGGCGCAGGCGCATGCCGCCAAGCAGCGGGCCCGACCGGGAGCGGCGGCATGAGCGGCAACGACCTCCCCGCTCCCCAGGAAAGCGCCCCCGCGCCCGTGGACGACTGGCCGTTGTGGGAGGTCTTCATTCGCAGCCAGCACGGCCTGGCGCACAAGCATGTCGGCAGCCTGCACGCGGCGGATGCGGCCATGGCGCTGGCCAATGCGCGCGATGTCTACACCCGGCGCAATGAGGGGGTGAGCCTCTGGGTGGTGCCGTCGGCGCAGATCACCGCCAGCTCGCCGGACGATAAGGAGCCGCTGTTCGAGCCCGCCAAGGACAAGATCTTCCGCCATCCCGGCTTTTACAAGGTGCCGCCGGAGGTAAAGAACCTCTAGTGGACGCGGAGGCGCTGTTTACCTTCAACCTGCGGATGGGCGATAGCGCGCTGGTCCTGAGCCAGCGGCTGGGGGAGTGGTGCGGCCACGGCCCGGCGCTGGAGGAGGATCTGGCGCTGGCCAACACCGCGCTCGACCTGCTCGGCCACGCGCGGCTCTGGCTGAGCTTGGCGGGGGAAGTGGAGGGCCGGGGGCGGGACGAGGACCAGTTGGCGTTTCTGCGCGACGCGGGCGAGTTCCGCAATTTGCTGCTGGTGGAGCAGCCCAACGGCGATTACGCCGCCACCATGGCGCGGCAATATTACTACGACGCCTGGCACCACCCGCTGCTGCAGCAGTTGGCCGGCGCCGCCGAGCCGCGGGTGGCGGCCATCGCCGCCAAGGCGGCCAAGGAAGCGGCCTACCACCTGCACCGCAGCCGGGAGTGGGTGATCCGGCTGGGCGACGGCACCGAGGAGAGCCATCGCCGCATGCAGGCCGCGGCCGACGAGCTCTGGCCGTTTACCGGCGAGATGTTCGCCGCCGACGACGCCGACCGCGCGTGCGCGGATTTGGCGGCGCTGCGCCCGGGCTGGCAGGCCGAGGTCGCGGCGACCTTCGCACGCGCCACGCTGACGCTGCCCGCAAGCGCCTGGATGCCGCAGGGCGGCAAGCAGGGCGTGCACACCGAGAAGCTGGGGTATATATTGGCGGAGATGCAGTTTCTGCAGCGCGCCTATCCGGGGGAGAGATGGTAGCGCCGGCGCCGGTGCCGCCGGCCGAGATCTGGCGGTGGTTGGAGGAGGTCCCGGACCCCGAGGTGCCGGTGCTTTCGGTGGTGGACTTGGGGATCGTGCGCGAGCTGCGCTGGCAGGGCGGGGAACTGGTGGTGACGGTGACGCCGACCTATTCCGGCTGCCCGGCGACGGCGGTGATCGCGCGCGACATCGAAGGCGCGCTGCGCGCGCACGGCATCACGGCGCGCACCGAAACCCGGCTGGCGCCGCCCTGGACCACGGACTGGCTCACCGCCAAGGGCCGGGACGCGCTCCGCCAGTTCGGCATCGCGCCGCCCGGCTCTCCGGCGGGCGAGCTGGTGCAGATCGCGCCGCTGGTGGCTTGCCCGCAATGCGGCGCGCGCCAGACCGAGTGCGTCAGCGCCTTCGGCTCGACGCCGTGCAAGGCCCTGTACCGCTGCCTCGCCTGCCGCGAGCCGTTCGACTATTTCAAGCCGCACTGAGCCCGCATGAGCCAATACCATAGCCTGCGCATCGCCGCGGTGCGGCCGGAGACCCGCGACGCGATCACGGTGGAGTTCGCGCTGCCGGAGAGTCTGCGCTCCAGCTTCGGCTTCGTGCAGGGGCAGCATGTCAACGTCCGGGCCACGATCGCCGGCGCCGAGGTGCGGCGGTCCTACTCCCTCTGCGCCGCGGCGAACGAACACCAGCTGCGCATCCTGATCAAGCGCCAGCCCGGCGGGGTCTTTTCCAACTGGGCGAACGACCACCTGCGCGCGGGAGACACGCTCGACGTGATGCCGCCGGCGGGGCTGTTCCACACCCCGCTCGATGCCGCGCAGGCGCGGCGCTACCTGGCGATCGCCGCCGGCAGCGGCATCACGCCGGTGCTGTCGCTGCTCAAGACCACGCTGGCGGTGGAACCGCGCAGCCGGTTCACGCTGTTCTACGGCAACCGCGCGTCGGCCACCATCCTGTTCCGCGACGAGCTCGCCGATCTCAAGGACCGATATCTCGACCGCTTCACGCTGGTGCACGTGATGAGCCGCGAACAGCAGGATCTGGAGTTGCTCAACGGGCGGCTGACGCCGGAGAAGGTCGCGGCGCTGCTGCAGGTGTGGGGGCCGCTGGCGGGGTTCGCGGCGGTCTACCTGTGCGGACCGCACGACATGAATCGCGATCTGGCGCAGGCGCTCCAGGCCTGGGGGCTGCCCAGGGAGCGGCTCAAGGTCGAGCAGTTCGCCGCCAGCCGGCAGCAGCAGCCGCTGCGGCCGCTGCCGCCGGCGCCGGCGCCGCCCTGCGAGGCGACGCTGATCCTGGACGGCCGGCATTACACGTTTCCGGTGGCGCGCGGGCAGGAGACGATTCTCGACGCCGGGCTGCGGGCGGGAGTGGATTTGCGCTTCTCCTGCAAGAGTGGAGTTTGCGCAACCTGTCGTGCCAAACTGTTGCAGGGCGAAGTCGATATGGACGGCAATTTCGCGCTGGAAGACTACGAAATCGCGCGCGGCTACATCCTCACCTGCCAGAGCTATCCCGCCACCGGGCGGGTGGTGGTGGATTTCGATCAAGACTGAGCGCCGCCGGCGCGCGAGACCGCCGGAAGGAGGCACGTTTGGCCCAGGATTTGTTGGCGAAGCATCGCGCCATGCTCGATCAGGCGCTGGCGGCGATTGACCAGCGCGGCTATTGGTCGCCGTTTGCGGAAATGCCCAGCCCCAAGGCCTACGGCGAGCAGGCGCAGGCGCAGGGCCAGGCGGCGTTCGAGGCGCGGCTGCACAAACGGTTCGATCTCGGCCAGCCTGCCGGCGCCGAGGAGGTGGGCGAGGAGGTCTCGCCCTTCGGCGGCGCGCTGCAAGTGCGCTACCCGAAAGCCGACGTGGACGCGCTGGTCGCGGCGGCACAGCAGGCGCTGGCGGGGGGCTGGAGCGACGCCGGGCCGGAGGCGTGGGCGGGGGTGGCGCTGGAGACGCTGGCACGGCTCAACCGGCGCAGCTTCGAGATGGCGTTTGCCGTGATGCACACCACCGGCCAGGCCTTCCTGATGGCCTTTCAGGCGGGCGGGCCGCACGCCCAGGACCGCGGGCTGGAAGCGGTGGCCTACGCCTGGCGCGAGATGGCGCGGGTGCCGCGCATGGCGCTGTGGGAAAAGCCGCAGGGCAAGAACCCGCCGCTGCGGATGGAGAAGCGCTTCACCATCGTGCCGCGCGGGCTGGCGCTGGTGATCGGCTGCTGCACCTTTCCCACCTGGAACGGCTACCCCGGCCTGTTCGCCTCGCTGGCCACCGGCAACGCGGTGATCGTCAAGCCCCATCCCGGCGCCGTGCTGCCGCTGGCGATCACGGTCGAGGTGGCGCGCGAGGTGCTGCGCGAGCAGGGCTTCGATCCCAACCTGGTGCAGCTTGCGGCGCACGCCGCCGGCGACGACACGCCGCAGCGGCTGGCGCTGCGGCCGGAGGTCAAGCTGATTGACTTCACCGGCAGCCCGGCGCACGGCGAATGGCTGGAACGGAACGCGCGCCAGGCGCAGGTGTTCACCGAGAAGGCGGGGGTGAACGCGGTGGTGGTGGACTCGACTGCCGATTTCGCCGGGCTGGCGCGCAACCTGGCGTTTTCCCTGGCGCTCTACTCCGGCCAGATGTGCACCGCGCCGCAGAACATCTTCGTGCCGCGCGACGGCATCGCCGTGCCCGGCGGGCGGATGAGCTTCGCCGAGGTGGCCAACGGGCTGGCGCAGGCGGTGAGCCAGTTGCTGGGCGATTCGGGGCGGGCGGTCGAGATTCTGGGCGCGATCCAGAACGACGCCATCCTGGCGCGGCTGGAGCAGGCGCGCCAAGCGCCGCCGGAGGCGGTGCTGCTTGACAGCCAGGCGATCGCGCACCCGCTGTTCCCCCAGGCGCGGGTGCGAACGCCGCTGCTGCTGCAGGCGCGCGCGGCGGCGGAGGCGGAGTACATGCACGAGGTGTTTGGGCCGGTGGCGTTCGTGATCGCCACCGCGAATACGGCGGAGAGCCTGGCGCTGGCCGAGCGCGGCGCGCGCGAGCGCGGCGCCCTCACCCTGTCGGTGTATTCGACCACGGCGGCCGTGCTGGAGGCGGCGCGGCGGGCGGCGCGCAGCGCCGGCATGCCGCTGTCGGAGAATCTCACCGGCGGCGTCTATGTCAACCAGTCGGCGGCGTTCAGCGACTACCACGGCACCGGCGCCAATCCGGCCGCCAACGCCGCGCTCACCGATGCCGCCTTCGTCGCCGGCCGCTTCCGCGTGATCGAAAGCCGGACGCAGCTCTGATGCCCGCCTACGCCATCGAGGGCGTGACGCCGGTGGTGGATCCCGCCGCCTACGTGCATCCCACCGCGGTGCTGATCGGCGATGTCATGGTCGCGGCGGGCTGCTACGTCGGGCCGGGCGCGTCGCTGCGCGGCGACTTGGGCGCGATCCGCATGGACGCGGGCTCCAACCTGCAGGACGGCTGCGTGATGCACTGCTTTCCGGGCGAAAGCTGCACCATCGGGCGCAACGGCCACGTCGGCCACGGCGCCGTGCTGCACGGCTGCAGCGTCGGCCCGGGCGCGCTGATCGGCATGCGCGCCGTGATCATGGACGGCGCCGAGATCGGCGAGGACGCCATCGTTGCCGCCACGGCGCTGGTGGCGGCGGGGGTGAAGATTCCGGCGCGCCATCTCGCGCTAGGCATCCCGGCCAAGGTGGCGCGGCCGCTCACCGAGGCCGAGATCGCCTGGAAGCGGGACGGCACCCGCGTCTACCAGGACATCGCCCGCCGCTCCCTCGCCGGCCTGCGCGAGGTGATGCCGCTGGCCGCGCCCGAAGCCAACCGGCCGGCGCTGCGCGTACCCCGGTACGAAACCCTCCAGAAGACGCGAGGCAAGGCATGAGCTACGACCATCTGATCGTCGAAACCGAGGGCCGCGTCGGCATCGTCACGCTCCACCGGCCGGCGGCGAGGAACGCGCTCTCCACCCCGTTGGTCAACGAATTGGGCGCGGCGCTGGAGGCGTTCGAGCAGGACCCCGCCATCGGCGCCATCGTGCTCACCGGCGGCGACCAGGTCTTCGCCGCCGGCGCCGACATCAAGGAGCTGCAGGAGGCCGGCTTTGTCGACATCTTTCTCGCCGACTTTCCCCACGGCCGCGCCGCCGCCTGGAAGCGCATGGCGACGCTGCGCAAACCGGTGATCGCCGCGGTCGCAGGGTTCGCGCTGGGCGGCGGCTGCGAACTGGCGATGGCCTGCGATTTCATCCTCGCCGCCGATACCGCCGTCTTCGGGCAGCCCGAGGTGCTGCTCGGCACCATGCCGGGCGCGGGCGGCACCCAGCGCCTGGCGCGGGTGGTGGGCAAGTCCAAGGCGATGGAGATGTGCCTCACCGGGCGGCGCATGGACGCGCAGGAGGCCGAACGCGCCGGACTGGTGAGCCGCGTGGTGCCGGTCGCCGAGTTGCGGGCGGAGGCGGTCAAGGCGGCGGCGACGATCGCCGCCCTGTCGCTGCCGGCGGTGATGATGATCAAGGAGTCGGTGAACGCCGCCTACGAGACGCCGCTGGCGGAGGGGTTGCGGCTCGAACGGCGGGCGTTCCAGTCCACCTTCGCCACCGAGGACCGGCGCGAGGGGATGGCGGCGTTCGCCGCAAAGCGCAAGCCGGAGTTCAAGGGGCGCTGACAGGTTCATGGAATATCAGCACATACGGTTGGTGCGCGAGGCCGGCGCGGCGCGCTTGACGCTGCACCGGCCGGAAAAGCTCAACAGCCTGAACGTGGCCATGCACCTGGAGCTGCAGGACGCGCTGCGCCAGGTGGCCGCGGGCGGAGCGCGCGTGCTGCTGCTCACCGGCGCGGGGCGCGGCTTCTGCGCCGGGCAGGACCTGGGCGATCGGGCGGTTTCGGCGGAAGGCGCAGCGGTGGATCTGGGCGATTCGATCGAGCGCTACTACGCGCCGCTGGTGCGGGCGCTGCGCGCGCTGCCGCTGCCGGTGGTGTGCGCGGTCAACGGGGTGGCGGCGGGCGCGGGCGCCAACCTCGCGCTTGCCTGCGACATCGTGCTGGCCGCGCGCTCGGCGTCCTTCTACGAGCCGTTCTGCAAGCTGGGGCTGGTGCCGGACAGCGGCGGGACGTTTTTTTTGCCGCGGCTCATCGGCACCGCGCGCGCGCTGGGCATGGCGCTGCTGGGCGACAAGATTCCGGCCGAACAGGCGGAGGCGTGGGGGCTGATCTGGCGGGCGCTGCCCGATGAGGAGCTGATGCCGGCGGCGGAGTCGCTGGCGGCGCAGTTGGCGCAGGCGCCGACCCGCGGCCTGGCGGCCACCAAGCAGGCCATGTACGCCACCGGCCAGACGCTCGAGCAGCAGCTCGCGCTGGAGCGCGACCTGCAGCGCGAGCTGGGGCGCACGCGCGATTACCGGGAAGGCGTGGCGGCGTTTCTCGAAAAGCGCGCGCCCCGGTTCGAGGGACGATGAGCGAGCCTCCTCCTGCCGGCATCGCCGGTGCCGGAGCCGCCTGCGTCGGCATCGCCGGCGCCGGAGCCATGGGCGCCGGCATCGCCCAGGTCGCGGCCATGGCCGGCCACAACGTTCTGCTCTACGATCTGCGGCCGGGCGCGGCGCCAGCCGCCATCGCGGCCACCCGCGCCGCGCTCGAGCAGTTGGCGGCGAAGGGCAAGATTCCCCCTGCCGCCGCCGCCGCCGCGGGCGCGCGCCTGCAGCCGGCCGCGGCCCTGGCCCAGTTCGCCGGCTGCGGCCTGGTGATCGAGGCGATCGTTGAGGAACTCGGGCCCAAGCGCGAGCTCCTGCGCGACATCGAAGCGGTGGTGGGGCCGGAGTGCCTGCTCGCCACCAACACCTCCTCGCTCTCGCTGGCGGCGCTGGCGGCGGCCCTGCGCGCCCCCCGGCGCCTGGCGGGCATGCATTTCTTCAATCCCGCCCCGCGCATGGAGCTGGTCGAGATCGTCGCCTCGGTGGCCACCGATCCGGCGGCGGTGGCGGCGCTGGAGGCGCTGGCGCGCGCCTGGGGCAAGACGCCGGTGCGGGCGCGGGCCACGCCTGGCTTCATCGTCAACCGCGTCGCGCGGCCGTTTTACGGCGAAGGCCTGCGCCTGATCGCCGAGCAGGCGGCGGCGCCAGCCACGCTCGATGCGCTGCTGCGCGACGCCGGCGGCTTCCGCATGGGCCCCTGCGAGCTCACCGACCTGATCGGCCAGGACGTCAACTTCGCCGTGACGCGCACGGTGTGGGAGGCGTTCTTCCACGATCCGCGCTTCGCGCCCTCGCTGGTGCAGCAGGAACTGGTGGAGGCGGGCTGGCTGGGGCGCAAGACGGGGCGCGGATTTTACCCCTACGGCGAAGGCGCACCGGCGCCAGAAGCGGCGGCGGAGCCGCCGGTGCCGCCGGCGCCGCCGCCGGCGCGCATCGGCATCACCGGCGACGACGCGCTGAGCGAGGCGCTGGCCCGGCGGCTGGAGCGCGGCGGCGTTCATGTGGTGCGGCATCCGCACTTGCCGACCGACGCGGTGCTGCACGTCTCCGACGGGAGAACCGCGGCCGAGCTGGAGGCGGCGGGCGAGCGTCCGCAGCCCACCGTGGTGGTGGATCTGGCGCTGGATTATGTCACCGCGACGCGGATCGCCGTGGCGGCCTCGCCGCATTGCCACGAAACCGCATGGGTGGAGGCGGTCGGCGCGCTGCAGGCGGCGGGCTTCGCCGTGACGCGGCTGCCCGATCTTCCCGGCCTGGCGGTGCTGCGCACCGTGGCGATGATCATCAACGAGGCCGCCGACGCGCTGCATTACGGCGTGGCCGCGCGCGACGACATCGATCTCGCCATGCGCAAGGGCGTCAACTATCCCCTCGGTCCGTTCGCCTGGGCGGAGCGCATCGGCGCGGCCCGCGTGCGGAGCGCGATGGCCGCGCTCGCCGCCTTCTACGGCGAGGACCGCTACCGCCCCTCGCCGGGACTGCGTGGCCTGTAGCCCTGGCCGGCCGCGGCCAGGTCGGCCAGGATGGCGGCGGGGGCGAGCCGCGGGGTTTGCAGCGAGTCGAGCCGCACGAGGACGGTCTGCTCCAGCGCCAGCCGGCCGCGGGCGGCGGCGTGGCGGGCGGTGTCGGTCATCACCATCCACGACGACATGGGCTCGAACTCCCAGCGCGTATGTGGCTGGTTCTGAAACTCCGTCTGGGCTTTGAGCCAGTCGTGAAAATCGAGCATGAAGCGGTCGTAGGGCGGCCGCTGCGGCGCGAACGGCGGCCCGCCTCCGGGGAGCGGGGAGGCGCGGCCCCAGCGAGGCGCAGCGCCGGTACGGGGATTTCGGGGCCCCGTGCCGGCGCGAGCACCCGCCCGGCGTAGTTACAGCCGGGCGCAGCCGCGCTGGGGCCCGCGCCCGTCATTGGATTTGCGCTGCGTGCGCAAAAAAAAGAGATCCGATTCGGCGAAGGGAGGCGGCAGGGGCCGAGACGCACGATCTCGCCCCGTTCCAGCGCCAGGCAGAGCCGCGCTGCGGTCTCGGGCGCAAGCGGCAGCTTCAGCGCCGCCGCGCTGATCGCCAGGGTACCCATTACATCCCCTGACTAACTCTACTTCCATGGAGCCCCCGGCGAAAACAGGGCGTGCCTGGGGCCGGTTAGGGGATCACATGGTAGCGGCGCAGGATCGCCTCCGTCCGCCCCAGCGGCAGCGCTTCGACCGTGTGCCCATTGCCGGTGGTGGTGACCGCCTTGAACAGCGAGTTGTAGATCGCCTCCTGCGTCGCCTCGATCACCGCCAGAAACAGCGGCGACATGGCGGCGTTGCGCAGCCGCGGCGTGGCCGCGTAAGGCGGAACGATGGAAAAGGCGATGGCGTAGTCGCCCGAGCCGTTGCTGAACGCCGAGCCGGTGCGGGCCAGCCCGTCCATGGACCGGGCGGCCAGGCGGCGCAGGTTGCGCGAGCCGATGGGCGCATCGGTGGCGATGACGATCATGCACGAGCCGTTCGGGTTGTCCGCCGGGCTCGGCGGCCGGGCGGCGAGCTGATTCTTGAGGTAGTACCGGCCGAGTTCGAGGCCAACGGGCGCGCCGTCAATATCGAGAATCCCGCCGAAGTTGGTCTGCACCAGCACCCCCACGGTGTAGCCGCCGAGGTTGGCCGGCAGCCGGCGCGAGGCGGTGCCGATGCCCCCCTTGAAGCCGAACGCCACCGTGCCCGCGCCCGCGCCCACCGCGCCTTCGGCCACCGGCCCGCCGCGGGCGTTGGCGAGGGCGGCGAACACCTGCTTGCTCCCGACCGGGCGCGAGCGGATGTCGTTCAGGTAGCCGTCGTTGGTCTCGCCCACCACCGGGTTGATCGAGACCACGTTCTGATTCCCCGGCAGTGCCAGCATGTAGCTCAGCAGCGCGTTGGCGACGCGCGGCACGTTGAGCGTCGAGGTCAGCAGGATCGGCGTCTCGATCCGGCCCAATTCCTTCACCTGGGTCGAGCCCATCAGCTTGCCGAACGCGTTGCCGACGAACACCGCGCCCGCGACCTTGTTCTGGAACAGATTGCCGGCATGGGGCAGGATGGCGGTGACGCCGGTGTGGACGTTCTTGTGGTCGTCCAGCGTGACCTGGCCCACCTCGACCCCGGCAACGTCGGTGATCGCGTCCAGCGGGCCGGTCGGCAGGATCCCAACCTTGATGCCGAGGTCGCGGGCGCGCGGGCGCGACTGGGCGGGCATGGCTGCGGGCGCGGCCAGCGCCAGCGCCAGCAGGGCGGCGGCACGGCATGGCGCCATGGCTAGGTTTGGGGTGCGCATACGCGTTCCAGTATGCGCCCGGCGAATTCTCCTCACGAAGCGGGAACGTACGTCAGCCGCATCGTGTCCTCGCCTATGCGCTCGCTGGCCGCCAGTCGGAGCGGCGGCCGCGCGCCGGTGAAGAATGGCGTACCGGCGCCGAACACGACGGGGTGGAAATAGAGCCGATATTCATCAATCAGGCCGAGCCCGGTCAGGCTGCCGGCCAGAACCGGGCCGCCAACGGCAATCTCCCCGTCGAGCCGCGACTTCAGCCCACGGATCGCCGCCTCCAGGTCACCCTCGATCAGCGTGGCGTTGGGGCCGGCGGACGGCAGCGAACGCGACACGACCCACTTCGGTTGCCGTCGCCACGCCGCCGCGAAGTCCCGCTCCTCCGCATCCCAACCCATTTGGTCCTCGTCCCAATACCGCATGATTTCGTACAGTCGGCGACCGTACACACAGCCGGTCTGCTCGCGCACCTGCTCAATGAAGTGGCGAAAGAGCGCGGGATCGGGCGGCCCCATTTTCTGGTGGTCGACGTAGCCATCCAGGGACTGGTTCAAACCGTAGACGAGTCTCGCCATCCCTCAGCCTCCACACCGGGGTCTTCAGCTTAGCTTGCGCCCTCCGTCACCCGCAATCGCGTTGGCGCGCGATGCGCCCATCGCATGGCCCGCGGGCAATGCCGGCGCGAGCAGGCGCGGCCCCAGCTTCCGGGCAGTCTGTGCCGGCCGCGCTTAGGACCGGCCGAGGCGATACTCAAGGACGCGGCCGCGCCAATAGGGGAAGGGGCCTTCGGGAAGGTGCCAGACGGCTTCGGCGAAGGTCGGCACCAGCACGCGATCCAAGCGGCGGTAGTCGCGAAACACGCCCGACCAGGGCGTGGGGACGACGGCCTGGCCTACGATACGCGGCCTCCCGGGCGTGAACGCGCCGAGTACCTGCCCGTCGGCGGCGACTTCGAACTCGATCGCGGCTTGCGTCTTGCCATCGCGATACTCCGCGCGCAGCCTGCCTTCGGCCACTGCCTCCCAGTGAAGCCATGGCGACGGGCGGAGCGCCCAAGGCCGCCACGGCAGTTCCGCCAACCCGCGCAGCGCTTCGCCGAGGTCGGTGGCCGGGCCGGCGGCGCGCGCGATCGGCAGAACGCCGTAGAGCCTGGCGCGCAGGCAGCCGCGGCCGTTTTCGAACGCATCCACGACCTGCGCCTTGACCAGCGGGGCGATGGCAACCCGCGCTTGCCATCGGAACTCCACCCCGGGACCGAAAAATCGCTGCTCAGCCGTGAACGGCAGCCAGCGCCCATTCGGAGTGAAGCGCATCTCGCCTTGCTGGCGGAGCCCTACCTCCTCGGTGTCGAGCGCACCCGCCGGGAGCGCGGCCTGGCGAATCCGCGTGAGGAGAGCGGTCGGGTCGGCCGCATCCACTGGTTGAATCACATTCATACGATGCCGGGACGATATACGAAGTTTTTCGTTGACAAATACGAAAGGCGTCGTATTCTAGGGCTATGGCGACTTGGAAGAGCAATCCGGCGAGCCAGCTGCCGCGGCCGACCGAGTCGGAATTGGGCATCTTGCGGGTGCTCTGGATGCGCGGTCCGAGCACGGTGCGCGCGGTGCACGACGCGCTGGCGGGTACGACCGGCTATACCACGGTGCTGAAGCTGATGCAGATCATGGCCGAGAAGGGCTTGGTGGAGCGCGACGAGGAGCAGCGGGCGCACGTCTACCGGGCGCGGCTGCCGCAGGAGCAGACCGAGCGGCAACTGGTGGGCGACCTGCTGCAGCGCGCGTTTGGCGGCTCGGCGGCGCGGATGGTGGTGCAGTTGCTGAGCAGCAGCCAGGCCAGCCCGCAGGAGATCGCCGAGTTGCGCAAGCTGCTGGATGAGTACGAGCGGAGGCAGGCATGACGATCGCGGGTGGCTGGCTGACGCTTTGGGTGCCGGCGCTGGGCGCGGGCCTGCTGCAGATGCTGTGGCAGGGCGCGCTGGCGGCATTCCTGTTGTGGGCGGCGCAACCTTGGCTGCGGCGGGCGACGGCACGGGCGCGGTATGCCGCGGCGTGCGCGGCGCTTTTTGCCTTGCCGGCGGGCTTTGCGGCCACGGTATGGCTGGCGCTGCACGGGGGCGCGGCGGCGATGGACTGGCTGCCGCCGATCGCGCACGGGACGGAACGGCTCTGGATGTCGTATCTGGTGGCCACGTGGGCGGCGGGCGCGGCGGCCGTGGGCGTGTATTCGGCCGTGGGATGGGGCTTGGCGCAGCGCCTGCGTCGGCGGGTGAGTTATGCCGTGCCGGAGGCGGTGCAGGCGCAGATGGAGAGGCTGCGGGTGACGCTGCGGGCGAGCCGGCGGACGCGGCTGGGCGTCTCGGCGACGGCGCCGGGACCGTGCGTGCTGGGCTGGTGGCGGCCGCTGATTTTGCTGCCGGCGAGCGCCTTGGCGGGGATGGCGCCGCAACAGTTGGAGGCGCTGCTGGCGCATGAGCTGGCGCACATCCGGCGGCACGATTATTTGGTGAACCTGGCGCAGCGCGCGGTGGAAGCGGCGTTCTTCTACCATCCGGCCATGTGGTGGATCTCGCGCCAGGTGACGGAAGAGCGCGAGCACTGCTGCGACGATTTGGCGATCGGAGTCTGCGGCGACCGGGTGGGCTATGCGCGGGCGTTGGTGGACGCGGCGGCGCAGGCCACGGCGGCCGCACTGCCGGCGACGTCGTTGGCGGCCAGCGGCGGCTCGCTGCGGCGGCGGGTGCAACGGATTTTGCAGGGCGCGTTGCCGCGCCAGGGCGGCAGCCGGGGCGCGGCGCTGGCGGGCGGGGCGGCGGTGGCCGCGCTGGCGCTCGCCGGGCTGCTGGCGGCGGC
>DAIDIF010000175.1 GCA_027451805.1 Acidobacteriota bacterium | reverse complement strand
CGTGGCCGGCCGCGCGGCGCGGCGCCGCGGCTCCAGCACCCTTAGCGCAGCATTGCGGCGGCGGCGTGCGCCGCCTGCTTTTCTTCGTAGAGCAGGCGGTCGGCGCGCTCCAGCAGTTGCTCGAGATCCTCCTCGGGCTGGAGCTCGGCGACGCCGATGCTGGCGCTGATGAAGACGCGGGCGTTTTCGCCCGGGCGCCCCAGGACGAATTCGCCGAAGACGTCGCGCCGGATGCGCACCGCCGCCGCCTGCGCGTCGGGCAGCGCCGTGCCCGCCATCACCACGATGAACTCGTCGCCGCCCCAGCGGCAGAGCACATCCTTCTCGCGCAGGCAGCGGCGCACGTGCTGCGCCACCAGGCGCAGTAGCGCGTCGCCCTGGGCGTGGCCGTAGGTGTCGTTGATGCGCTTGAAGCCATTGAGGTCCATGGAGAGCACGCTCAGGCCGGCGCGGGCGTCGGCCGCCTCGCGCAGCGCCTGCTCGCCGCGCCGCCGGTTGGCGACGCCGGTGAGAGCGTCGGTTTCGGCCAGCAGCGCCGCCGACTGCAGCTTTTCCTTGGTCGCCTGAAGCTGCTGCTGCAGCCGCCGGGCTTCGCTTTCACCGTTGTGCCGGGCGCGCTCGGCGGCGTCGCGCAACTCGCACACGTGTACGCTCAGGCGGCGGCGCACCTCGGCGAGCGACTCCAGGCGGGTAATCGCCTCCACCTCGGCGGCGATGCCACGCAGCTCCTCCCCGTAACTGTTGCCCGCCTGGACCATGGTCGCCCCGGCTTCGGCCATGATCATCAGGATCTGCTTGTAATCGCCGTCGCGGCGGTTGATGGCCTGCGCCAGCGCCTGGATCGCCTGTTCGGCATCACGCAGGCTGCGGGCGATGATGCCGCTGTCGGCCTCCGGTCCGAGATACTCCCGGATGGCGCGCAGTCCGTCCTGGCACTGCAGCCCCTCGCCGCCGGGCATGGCGGCCGCGGTGGCATCCAAAGCGGTCAGCAGCCCAAGATAGGCGGTGAGCGCGGCGCGGCCGCGCTCCAGCGCTTCCAGCCGGTCCATCTGTTTGCGTAGCGAAATCATGCCGTGAGCCCGCGCGGGCTTATGGCATGTTCCTTCGGCAAAAACGCCGCCGCGCTTGAATGCGCCGGCTCTACTGCGCCGGCCCGAACCGGATTTGCGCCATCGGCACCCAATGCTCGGGATCCAGCCTGACCGCCGCGGGCGCCTGCGCCAGCGGAATGTGGAGTTCGCTCGCCGCGCCCTGCACCCAGATTACCGGCGTGGGCGGCGGCGCCGGCGGCCGGAAACCGCCCCGGCCTCGGCCCCCGCGTCCCCGTCCCGGCGCCGGGCGCACGGCGGGCGGGAGCGTAACCCCGACCTGAAAAGGCATGGTGTAGTAGAAGCCCTGGTTGGGCGTCTGGCGCACAGTCACGTCCAGCTGCTTGGCCGCGGCGTCGTAGCGCCAGCTTCCCTGAACCCGCATGATGCCGCCGCGATGCAGCCACTCGGGAAAGAACCAGCTCAGGTCCCGGCCCTGCCGCGGGCAGGCCGCGCCGGCGTGGAAGCAGGCATCCTGCATGGCGCGCTGCAGGTCCGCGTCGGTGGCGTTGCGATTGCGATAGCGCTTGTAATAGAGCCGGATGCCGCGCCAAAAGGTGGGCGTGCCCAGCACTCCACGCAGCATCTGCAGCGTCATCGCCCCGCCTTGGTAGATCTGGGCGTTGTTGGCGATCACTTGGCTGATGTTGCTCAAGTCGTTGTGCACCAGGGTCGAATCGGGATGGGCGGCGGCGTAGCGCCGCGCCATCGCCGCGCTTTGCTCCACGCCGTGCAGAAACGCGGTGTGCCCGTCGGCGTGTTCCTGGTAGAGCAAGGCGAAGTAGGTGGCGAAGCCCTCGCTCAGCCAGACGTTGTCCCAGTCGTTTTCCGTCACCGAGTCGCCGAACCATTGGTGCGCCATCTCGTGCGCCAGCAGTTGGCGTCCGGGGCCGGAAGGCGGATAGCCGTAGTAGATGTCTGACGCCAGCTCCATGCCGCCGCCGGTGCCATAGGCTTCGACCTGGGCCAGCTTCTCGTAGGAGTAGGGCCCGATGTGGTCCACGTAAAACTCGAGAATGGGCTCGGTCCAGCGCTGAAAGTCGGCGAAGCCGGTCTTGCGCTCCTGCGGGAACACCCAGGCCGAGAGCGGAATGCCGTGGAACTTGCCGAAGTAACTCACCGCCATCGGTCCCACCCCCAGCGAAAACTGCCAGGTGCAGATCGGCACGTCTTCGCGCCACACCGTGCGCCGCAGGTCGTTGGGCAGGTCGGTCTCTTCGATCAGCGTGCCGTTGGAGATCACCTGGTAATGCCGCGGCGCGATCACCGTCATCTGCTTGGTCGCCTTCATCGACGGGTGGTCGATCACCGCCAGCCAGTTGCGCGCCAGATCGGGCCACTCATTGGTGAAGAACTCGCGGTCGCCATAGCGGTTGTTGCCGATCAGCAGCCCGTTCGCCGGTACGCCGTGATAGTCGAGCCTGATCGCGAAGCGCTCGCCCGCTCCCGTCGAGGGCGGCACCGTGAGCAGCAGGCGGTCGTCCCTCTGCTGGAAGGGAATCGCCCGGTCGCCTTCGCTCGCCGCCGTCACCACCATCCCTTTGCCGGCGACCTGGGCTTGCGCGTTGGCGGCGTGGCGCAGCCCGTAAGGCACGCGCGGCAGGCAGGGATTGGCGAAGTCGGCGGGTACGTTGGCGGTGTGCAGCTGGCACAGGTCGAGCGCGATCTGGGTGATGCCCGCCTGCGTGAAGCGCCCGCTGGCGATGTCGCGCACCGTGATCGCGTCGTTGGCGTCGCTCAGCGTGACGGTGAAGTCGTAGTGTCGCACCACGAACCCCACCGGACGCGGGTAGGTATCGGCGAACAGCGGCAGCGCCAGCAGCAGCGCCGCGATCCAGACAAGGCGGAGTCTCATCCCGCAGACTCTAGGCTGCGGCCTCGCCCCGGTCAAGCCTTCTCTACTACTGCGCCTGCCGCCGCCGGCGGCTCATCGCCGCCAGCCCCAGCACGCCCAGTCCGCCCAGCAGGAGCGCCAGGCTGGCGGGCTCCGGGGTCGTCACCGGCGAAAATTCGGTCATCCCCGCCGGCAGTCCGTTGGTGCCATCCGTGCTCAACACCAGCGGCCCGAGCCCCTGCGGGCCCGGCTGCGTGAAAAACAGGTTGAAGTCGCCACCGTTGGCGAGCAGTTGCGCCAGCACGTCGCCCTGCATATCGATCGGGGCATAGTTCGTGAACCAGAACGTCTCCGCTCCCGCGGACAAGCCGCCGACCGCCGGGGCGCACGCGCACAGGTCGGCTTGCGTATAGGTCCCGTCGCCCGTGCCCGAGCCGCTTACCGTGACCGACAGGCTGGTGATGTCGCTCGCGATGTCGGTGTAATCCGGAGTGGCATTCGGCAGCGTCGTCAAGTCCAGAGTCATCAGCCCAGTCACGGAAACGCTGTTGTTAAAGAAAGAGCCCGACCACGCCAGATCATAAGTCTGCAGCGTGTCCGCGCGCGCAGGGCTCACCATCAGGGGGAGCGCCAGAAGGCCGGCCGCGAGGCAGGAAAGAAGCGCCGTTCGCCGCATGTGCACCATCCTCTCGCCCGCCTCCGAGCACGTTCCTTGCCATTCGCGCCGTGAGGCAAGGAAACGCGTTAGGCGCGCCGCGCCGCCGCGCCGTGTGCAACCCGCTGCGCAAGTGCGCGACTTAATGGGCCTTGGCGATATTCCATCCATCCACCGCCAGCTCCGGCTTCGCCCCGCGCAAATCCTCGAGCCGGTAGCGCACGTCCACCGTCCGCCGTTCCCCCGGCAGCAGCGAGAGGTAATTGTCTGCCCACCACACCGGCAGCACCTCGTGTCCGCTGGCGCCGCGCATCACCCGCAGCCGTACCAGCAGCGCCACGTGCGGCGACGGATTCGCCACCGTCACCGTCCCATACCCCTCGTCTCCGCGCTCGCGGAAGCGGGCGCGCGCCGCCAGGCGCACCTTGGGCAGGTGCGCCAGCGCCGTGAAATCGGCGCTCGAGGCTTCCGGCGCGTAGTACCAGGTCGCGCTCTTGAGGTTCAGCACGTCGGGTTTGGCCGAGAGCCAGTAAAAGTTCCGGCTGACGATCGTCGTCCCGCGCAGCAGCCGCAACTCGAGAAACGTGGTGCCGGCGAAGTCCGGCAACGTCCACAGGTCGCGGTCCGATTCCGCCTCCGCTTGCGCCGCCTGCCGATGCGTGTAGAGGGTCTTGCCTTGCAGGTCGGCGACGATCGCCTCCGCCTCCAGCTCCGGGCTTGCCGCCAGCGTGTGGTTCACGAAGCTGATCTCGCGGTCGAAGTCCGAATACTGGATGTGCAGCGGCTCGTTCGCCCGCTCCACCCCGTAGAAGCCCGGCCCCGGCCGCAGGTAGTAGTCGTAAAGGTGCCAGATGAGCGACGGCCAGCCGTTGTCCAGCATCCACTGAATCACGCCGGTCGCTTCGCCCTGCTTGCGCCCGAAGGCCTCGAACATCGCCCGCTCGCCCTCGTAGGAGATCGCCGCCGACTTCCACACGAAGTCGTGCAGCCCCGTCGGCGCCCCGTACCGTGCCGTCAGCGCCGTCAGATAGCGCTTCAGATTCAAAAACTCGCCGCTCCCGGCGTGGTAGCTCCAATAAGGGTCAAGTGCGCCCTGCGCGTCCCACAGGTGATCGGCAGGGATGAACCGCCGCAGGCTCGCCACCGGCGGAATCGCCGCCCCCATGCTGGTTTCGGTGTTGAACCCGCGCGCGCCGCCCAACTGCGGCTCCGCTAGCCAATACACCGGCGGCACGTAATCGTAGGGACCGGTCATCTTCACCCCCGACGGCCCCGTGACCGTGGTCGGCGTCGCCGACGCCGACGACAGAATCGGCTTCGGCCACTGCACCTGCTGCAGCACGTCGAGGTAGGCCCGCTCCACCGGCGCCGGCGGCGGAATGTCGCTGCCGTTGAGCCAGACCAACAAACTGGCGTGGCCGCGCAGCCGCAGCGTCTGGTCGCGCAGCGAGGCCACCGCGACCTGCTCCTCGCCGTCCTTCCACTTCGGCCACTCCTGCCAGTGGTCGCAGCAGCACCAGCCCGCCATCACCAAAATCCCGTACTTGTCCGCCAGGTCGAAGAAGGCGTTGCCCATCATCTTGCCTTCCAGCCGCACCGTGTTCAGACCCAACTGCCGCGCATAGCTGAAGTCCACCGCCCACTTCTTGGGCTCGTACTTGAGCAGCATGTCCGGCGTCCAGCCGCCGCCGCGCACGTACACCGGCTTGCCGTTGACGTAGAACTGCTCGCCCCCCCACTGGTTCAGCCGCGCCGTGATCTCGTCCATGCCGAACGGCTGCGCCGCCGTGTCGCTGACGCGCCCCTCCTGCACAAAACTCAGCCGCAGCCGGTGCAGCGTCGCCGCCCCCATGCCGTACGGCCACCACAACTTCGGGTGCCGCACGCTGAGCGGAAAGCTCACCGTCAGCGTCGCGTGCGGCGCCACCGTCACCGTCTGCGCGAACCGCTGCCCCAGCGCCTCGCCCCGCAGCGTCCCGCGCTGCGCCGCAGCGGTCGCGTTCACCAGGTCGGCCGCCACGGTCACGTGCGCGACGTCAAGCTTGGGCAGATCCAGCTGGGTGCGCACCCACGGATGCCGGATCGCCACCGGCCCGCTCGCCCGCAGCAGCACCCGCCCCCACAGCCCCATGTCCTTGTCCGGAGGCATCGGGTTCCAGTCCACGAACGTGACCGACAAATCGTCGATCCCCGGCGCGTAAACCCGCAGCGCCAGCGCGTTCCTCCCCGCGTGCAGTCCGTCCGTTACGTTGAACGTGTAGCGGCGAAAGAATCCGCGCACCTCCGCCTGGCTCGCGATCTGGCGCCCATTCAGCCAGATGTCGGCGCGGTAGTTGATGCCGTTGAAGTCCAGCCAGACCGTCTGGCCGCGAAATCCCCGCGGCAGCGTGAACGTCGTGCGAAACCACCACGGCACCCGGTAGGGGCTGTCGGCGGGGATGCGCTCGTGCGAGTAATTGATCCCGATCTTGTACTCCGTGCCCGCGGCTTGGCGCAGGTTCATGCCGTAGTACGGATCGGGCGCCAGCTTGGCCGCCGCCAGCGCGCCGAACACGGTCGAGGGTATTTGTGCCGGAACCCATCCGCGTGCCGCGAACCCCGGGGTCGCAATCGCCGCCCCATCCGCCGTAACCTTCGCCGACGATTGAATCTGCCACTTCGCCAGTGCGACCGCCGGTGCCTGCGCCCCCAGCCCCGCCGCCAGCATCAGCACGCTCGCGCCCATCACCGTCCGCTTCATCTTCGTTCCCCTCAATGAGGTGGTCCAGCTAACCCTTTGGTCCAAGCTGCCATCCTACCGGATTGCCAGCGGAAGCTCCGCTTCCGCTCGCCCCCAGGGGCGCGCCGTCGGCGCTGGCCGCGGCGCGGCGGCTTGACAACCGATCGTCTCATGGGCGCGGCGAACCCGCCGCCGCGTCGTTTTTGCGCCTCTCGAAGGGAATCGCGGCCGTTTATGAGCCTCGCCCGAGCAGAATCAAGAGCTTGCAGGTGATTTACGTAAAAAGGCCCCCCCCTCCCCCCTTCCCCGTTCGGGTGTAGCGACGGCGGCTCAATCCCTCACATACCACGGCACGTCGATCACCACCGTTCGCCGTTCCCCCTCGACTAGCAGCCGCGCCTTGAGTGCGGTGGCGTAGTGATTGTGCAGAAAGAAGTGCTCCCAATGTTTCGCCGCGATCTCCGGCACCACCACCGCCACCTCGCGCCC
>DAIDIF010000174.1 GCA_027451805.1 Acidobacteriota bacterium | reverse complement strand
GCGCCGGTCCAGGTGGCTCGGCCACCGTTTGCTCATGCCGCCCTCGCGCTGGTCGGACTGGGGCCGTGCTTCGATCCCCGGCAGCGGACGCCCGCGGGCGCTTCGGGCGTCCCCCCGTTGCCGCGAACTGGGGGCGCGTCGCGTCTAGAAGATAAACCAGCCGGCCAAATACACGGAGTTGTTGCCGGTGGCGTTGCGGCCTGAGCCATCGTAATTGGTCGAACCGCCATTGAAGCGCCAATAGCCGGTGTACTGCAGCGTGAAGTTTATATTCTGCCAGGGCCAGTAGCCGGCCTGGAGCACGTAGCCGCTCGACTGCGGGCTGCCGCTGGCGCTGCCACTGACCGCGGTGGGGGCGTAGAGCACCGGATCGCTGGTCCCGGAGGTGGAGAAGACGCCGACGGTGGCCGAATACCGGTCGCCCCAGTGGTAGGTGGTGTCGATACGGCCGGTATTGAGGTGATGCGGAATCAAGCCGGCCAACCCCGCGGCCATGCTGGCGGTGAGGGTGGAGTGCTCGTAAATGTCGGTGGCGTACAGCGACCATTGGTTGGCACCGATGGTTTGGTCCAGTGAGAAGTCGACCGCCAGATCGCGGGTTGAATCGTAGGCGCCGGACACGGCCAGGGGGAAGTCGCGAACATACATGCCATAGCCGCCAATTTCGAACAGGGTGTTCTTGCCGACTTGTTGCTGCCACGCGACGCGTCCGTAGGGCGCGGCCCCGTCAATGTTGATGGCGTTGGCGCTGGTCGGCGGGATGGCGCCGACGTGCATCGAGCGGTACAAGGTGCCATCCACGTAGAAGTGATTGTTGAACATGGCATAGGCGCCCACGCCGCCGACATCCTGAGCCAGGCCGCCGTCAATGAGAGCGCCCGCGGCCGGCGCCGGGGCCACATCGGAGGAGATCCAGGGGAATCCCCACGCCGGGGTGTCGTTCCACAGATCCTCGACGGTGGGATTGTTATTGAAATCCAGGCCCCAGGCAACCGGCGTATTGCCCCACATGGACTGCCTGGCATAGCGGATGTCGGTGTTGTCGATGCTGAAATGATCGCCGGCCCCGGAATAGGTCACCTGCAGGAATGACCCGACGTTTGACGACCAGGCGCCCGCCAGGAACAAGCTGAGTTGCTGCGGGAACTCGATGTCGCCGTTTTGGGTTCCCGCCGGCACGGTGTTCATGAAGCTGTCGGCGATCTGAAACATCACCGAGATCGGCAAGCTCGCGGCCAGCTGCAGGCCCGACGTGTTCCCCTTGGCCGGCGCCGTGATCTGCTTGGCGGTGCTCAGGGTATAGCCGTCGAGTTTGAATTGGCGCCCCAAGGCGGTCAACTCGGGCGGCGTGGTATGGCAGGCATTGCAGGGCAGCCCCGTCTGGCGGGCAAAGCTGGGCACCGCCCAGGCCGGGCCGGCCAGGAACAGCAGCCCAGCCACGGCCAGGCCGAGTTGACGGTAATTACGAGCGCGCATGATATCGGTTCCTTTCATACTCACCGTCTCCCACAGTTGATTAGATCGAGACCGCTTTTCAGTGATTGAAATCACCTTTCTTTGTCATCCCGGTCACGACCGATCGGATTGTCGTGCATCGTGCAGAAGCTCCGGCGTGGCGGCGGTCACAGGGCGCGCGGCGCGCCAGATCCGGTGTCATAAAGCCGCCGGAAAAGCCGGAAGCGGAGCGCGCGCGGCCGGTCCCAGGCGCGCGCCGGGATGCGGCTCCCGGTTGGCATGCGAAGTGCAAGCACGCTGGTGGAGCAGCATGGGGCCGGGAGCTACGGCCTGGAACATGCCGCCCTAAAGGTACACGTGACGACCAAACGCAACCGCAGCGATGGGAACGCCTTGGGCAAACTCACGGTTGGGCCCGCCGGACAGATGCCGACTCAGGTGTGCGGCAGCTGCGACCACGCCGTAGAGTGTTTTCTGGCGCGCTTCGACAAGCCGGAGCGCGAATCCATCCAGGAGTTCCAACAAACGGCCTGGTATCCCAAAGGCGTAGTTCTGTTTTTCGAGGGGGAGCCGCCCCGCGGCATCCACGTGGTGTGCTCGGGGGAGATCAAGACCTTTGCCCATTCCCGCCAGGGCGGCGGCGTCATCCTGCGCCGCGTGGGCGCAGGCCAAGTACTGGGGCTGAGCAGCAGCCTGACGGGTTCGGGCTATCCGGTAAGCGCGGAGACGCTGACGCCCAGCCAGATCATATTTTTGTCGCGGGCGCAGTTCTTGCGGCTGCTGCAGGAACACCCGAACAGCTTTCGTCCCATGGCCGAAGCCTTGGCGGTGCAACTCCAGCGCGCCTGGGAACATACGCGCATGCTGGCCCTCAACCGCCACGTGGTGGCCCGGCTGGCGGATTTACTGCTGGCGCGAGCTTCCGATCAGGGCCAGGAATACGCTCCGGGCGTGGTGATCATTTTTCCCGTCACCCAGGAAGACATCGCCGAAAGCATCGGCACGACGCGTGAAACCGTCAGCCGCATCCTTTCCGATTGGCGCCGACAGGGCATCCTGCGCCGCCGTGGCAATGGCTTTGTTCTGCTCAAACCCAAGGACCTGCAGGCGTTGCGCGAGTCGCACACCTGATGCGCCATCGCGACCGCCGACTGGCACGGGCCCCAGCACGGCATGCGCACCTTGGGGAGGGGAAAATTCCCCAGCTCTGGGGGTAAATGCCCCATGCGCCCGTCCGGCACAGCGGGATGACATCGGCCCGGGCCCAGACTGGCGCCGCGCGCTCCGGGCTGCCGCCTGCCCCGATGTTCGCCGCAGGGCGTTGGGCCGGGTCAGGCGGCGCCACGGTAAGTCACGTCCTCACGAGTTATCGGCGCGGTGGCTCGGCCACCTCTCTCCGGAGCCGTCCTCCCGTTAGTCGGGCTGTGGCCGTGCTTCGATCCCGGCAATGGGCGTCCGCGGGCGCTCCGGGCGTCTTCCAGTTGGCGCGTTACACCTTGAGCAGGGCTTCGAGCTGACGGAGATGGTTAATATCGTGGCCGGCGATCATGCGCGCGGTGGCGGCGACGGATTCGGGGCCGCGTTCGGAGTGCAGGCCTTCGAGCTTCCATTCCGCCGGGGTGAGGGATTTGAGCAGGGCGAGGTTGAAGGAGCGGAGCGCCTGGAAGGCTTCGAACGAGGGTTTGGCGGCGCGTTTGCTGTAGCGCATGCGCTGCGCCCAGGCGTCCTGGTCGAAGCCCAGCAGCGGGGCGCCGGGCTGGCCGAGGATGGAGCGGTAGCGCCAGGCGAAACAGACCTCGCAGTCGGCGAGGTGGGCGAGAATTTCGGCGGCCGACCACTTGCCGGGAGCGGGGCTGCGCTTCAGGCGGGCGGGCGAGGCCTGGGCGAGCAGGCGAGCGATCTTCTTCGGCGTGGCGGCCTGGACCGCCAGCGGCTCGAGGCCGTCGGTGTAATTGAGGACGCGCTGCTTGTACTGGCGAGTGGTTTCCGGCATAGGGTGATTCTATGCCGGAGGCGCCTCAGATGAACATCTCCTCGTCCTGGTAGACGGCGCGGGGGGCGAGGGCGGGGCTGGGGCGGTGGCGGAAGAAGAAGTCGAGGCCGGTGCGGACGCCCTGGACGATGGCGTTGACGTCCTGCACCGGGCGCAGCACGGTCTGGCGGAAGGTGGTGCTGATCTGCTCGAAGTTGGCGAGGGCGGTGGTCAAAGCCTCGTCGACGCGCACCATCTGCAGTTCGAGGCGCTCACCCAGATCGGTGGCCAGGGCGTCGGCGCGGCGCACCTGGTCGCGCGCCAGGACGGTGATCTCGGCCACGTTGGCGGCAACGGCCTGGAGTTTGGGCCGGGTCTCGACGACCATGGCCTGCACCTCCAGCACCAGCGGCGGCAGCATCCGCGCCGAGGCCTCGACCTGGGGCAGCAGCGGGGCGATGCGGTCGGCGAGCGCGCCGACCTTGCGGCTCATCACCAGCAGGGCGATCCACTGGCCCAGCAACGCCACCGCGGCGAGGGCGATGAAGACGATCAGCAGGATGTCGGTGGTAGGCATGTCCTTGACTGTGGGGGCGCCGCCACCGGCGCCGGATCAGAGTTGGGAAGCGGCGTCTCCTTTGTTTTCCACGCCGGCGGCTTCGCGGTAGGCCTGCTTGCCGGCCTCCACCGCCGCCTGGAACTGATCCAGCTGGCGGTTGACCACCTGGCGGCCGCGGTCGGCGATGTCGGTGGCCTGGTCGCGCATCGTGGTGACGCGCTGATTCATCTGCTGGCGCACGTCGCCGGCGGTGCGCTGCATGAGGTCACGGCCCTCATCCGCCTTGCTGCGCAACATCTCGCGAGTTTTTTCGCCCGACTGGGGCGCATAGAGCACGCCGGCGAGCGTGCCCAAGCTCAAGCCGACCAGGAACCACAACCCACGGGATTCTGCCATGGCTTTATTCTCCTGAGGTGATGCTAACACCGCGTCGGGGCCAATTCAATTCAGGGATGCGGTGGGGCCGGAGTTGAGCGGATTTGCAGCGGGCGCAGCGGCGTGGAGGAGATCCCAAAGCGCCCGGGCGCGGGCGGCGGGGAGGACCTGGGCCAGTTCCTCCGCCGGCGCGGCGCGCACGGCGGCGAGGCTGCCGAAGCGGGCCAGGAGCTTGCGCACGGTGGCGGGGCCGATGCCGGGAATAGCGAGGAGTTCGGAGCGGAGCGTGGCCTGGCCGCGGCGCTGGCGATGGAAGGTGATAGCGAAGCGGTGGGCCTCATCGCGCAGGAGCTGCAGGAGGCGCAGCGGTGCGGGATCGAGACGCAGGGGCAGGGACTCGCGGCCGAGGACGTAGACCAACTCCTCGCGCTTGGCGAGGCTGGCCAGGGGCAAGGCGCCCAGGCCAAGATCCAGCAGCGCCTTGTGGGCGGCATGGAGCTGGCCGATGCCGCCGTCAATCAGCACCAGGCTTGGCAGCGGCGCGCCCTCGGCGAGGCGGCGCTGATAGCGGCGGTGGACAACCTCCTCGAGCGAGCGGAAGTCGTCCACGGTATTGACGACGCCGCGCAGCTTGAATTTGCGGTACTCGGAGCGGCGCAGCGCGCCCGCCTCCCAAACCGTCATGGCGGCGACGGTTTCGGCGCCCTGGAAGTGGGAGATGTCAAAACATTCCATCCGGCCGGGCTCGCTGCCCAGCGGCAGGTCGAGCGCGGCGGCAAGCGCCTGCCAATCGGCCGCCGCCTGCACGGCAGGCGCGGCGGAGCGGAAGCGGCGCTGGAAGGCGAGACGGGCGTTCTTCTCCGCCAGGGCGAGCAGGGCGCGCTTGCCGCCGCGCTGCGGGACCGCGATCTCAACGGCGGCGCCGCGCTGGGCGGAGAGCGCGGCGGCGAGCAGCTCGCGGTCTTCAAATTCCAGCGGCGCGGCGATGCGCGGCGGAAGATAGGGCTGCTGCAGGTAGATCTGCTTGAGCAGGGCGCCCAGCACCTCGCGGTCCTCGGCCTCGGGCTGGGGCAGCGACTCCCAAAAGAACTCGCGCCGGTCCACCACGCGGCCGTGGCGCAGGTGGAACAGGTTGAGCGCGGCGCGCGCGCCTTCGCGGCAGAAGCCAACGACGTCGGCGTCCTCGCCGCTGACGGCGTGCATTTTCTGCTTCTGCTGCAAATCCTCCAGCACGCGGAGCAGGTCGCGCAAGCTGGCGGCGGCTTCGAAGTCCTCGCGCGCGGCGGCTTGGTCGCGGCGGCGGCGCAGGTCACGCGCCAGATCGCCCTGCTTGCCGGCGAGCAGCAGGCGCACATCCTCCACCGCCTGGCGGTAACGCTCGGGGGTGGTGAGGCCTTCGACGCAAGGGCCGAGGCAGCGGTGAATGTGGAACTCGAGGCAGGGGCGGGGATGAAAGCGGGTGAGGTCCACGCGGCAGGAAGGGACGAGGAAGTGCTTGTGGATGAAATGGGCGAGGCGATAGGCGAAGCCGGCGGGAAAGAAGGGGCCGAAGAACTCGGAGCCGTCGTCGGTGAGGCGACGGGTGACGTAGACGCGGGGGAAGGGCTCGCGGCTGAGGCGGATGTAGGGGTAGGTCTTGTCATCGCGCAGCAGCACGTTGAAGCGCGGCTGCCACTGCTTGATGAGCGTGTTTTCGAGCGCCAGCGCCTCGGCCTCGGTATCCACCACAATGCTTTCCAGCTCGGCCGCGTCGCGCAGCAGCGAACCCGTCTTGGCGGTTTCGAGCTGGCCGGCGAGAAAGTAGGTGCGGACGCGGGCGCGCAGGTCCTTGGCCTTGCCGACGTAGATCACCGTGCCAGCGGCGTTCTTGAACAGGTAGACGCCGGGCTGGGTGGGGAGCTGGCGGGATTTCTCAACTAGATCCACTGCGAGTTATGTAAATTTTACCGCGCCGTGGCAATGCGAGGCGGCCGATCAGGCGCAAAGTGCTGAGCCTGCGGGCAGATGCAGTTTGGCAGCCGCCGTGCACGGCCAGAGTTGGAGGCTATCATGCCGCTCGCAAACCGCTTCTCCCAGCCACGCTATTTCACCATCGCCGCACTTGCTGCCGGCCTTTTGATGGCGGGCGGCTGCACCACGAAGAACTACGTGCGCCAGCAGACCACGCCGCTGATGAACCACGTCAATCAGCTCGACGCGGAAACGGCGAAGAATACCAACGCCATCCGCGACGTGGACCAGAAGACGCAGCAAGGCATCGCCGCAGTGGACGCGCAGACGCAAAAGGCGCTCGGGCAAGCGCAGCAGACGCAGGGCCAGGCGCAACAGGTGAGCAGCCAGTTGGATCAGACTTCGGGCCAAATCAAATCGCTGGACGCGACGATGGCCAATCTGGACGACTACAAGCTGACCTCGCAGGCCACGGTGCACTTCGCGCTGAACCAGGCGGCGTTGACGCCGGCCGCGAAGCAGGTTCTGGACGGGGTGGTGTCGCAGGTGCAGAACAATCCGCACGGCATTCTCGAAGTGCAGGGCTACACCGACACCACGGGGCCGAAGACGTTCAACGACAAGCTGAGCCAGGAGCGGGCGGCTTCGGTGGTGCGCTACCTGGAGGCGAACAACATCGCGCCGCACCGGATTTACCTGATCGGGCTGGGGGAGAACCAGCCGGCGGAGCCGAACTCGACGCTGCAAGGGCGGCAGTTCAACCGCCGGGTGGACATCAAG
>DAIDIF010000173.1 GCA_027451805.1 Acidobacteriota bacterium | reverse complement strand
TCACGCCGAAAAGGCGGGCATCGACCACCCGCACCTCTTGCCCGGCCTCCACCCGCACCCGCACCCGGGCCGGTGGCGGGCGTGCCGCCAACTCGAGGTCGTCCAAGTAAAAAGTGCCGCCCGCGCCATCGTTGCGCAGTTGCAGCCAGAACCCTTCGAAGTTCGTCCGGTCAGCGGCGCTGAGGGCACTCAAGGGCACCACGAATTGTCTCCAGGTGTTCGCCGCCAAGGCCGGCAGCACATACGGGGCCTGTGCGGTCCCGCCGACCACCGCCTGAAGCTGCAACCGCTGGCCTCCCGTGCCGCCGTTCGCCCACAGCCCCAGGCTGGCGTAGAGGTGCGTGTCCAGGGCCTCATGATGCAAGTAAAACCCCTGCCACGCGGCTGCGGTCACGCTGATCGATCGCGCCCCGGAGTGGACCGGGGTGGTGTTGGCCAGGTTATCGGGCGCCCAGCTCCAATCCTGGAAGCCGTTCGCCAGTCCATCGCCATAGATGACCAGAGCCTGCTGCCCGTGCAGAAACCCGCCGGCGACACCGACGAGCCAAACGGTCACCCACCGCGCGAGGGCGCGTTGCAGGTGCAAAAGTTGGGGCATGGTCTTGAGCTGAAACACCGGCGCCGGAGGCAAAACCGGGGCGCGGCCAGCCCGCGCAACTTACGCTCATTTTAGCTTACCGCAACTATTAGATTGGCACAGAACGTGCTTTGTTGTCGCACAGTGGCGCTGACACAGGCAACAAAGTGCGGCCCGGCAGTAGGTTGGGAGCCTGTTTGCTCTCGACTGGCGGCAGAATACACAATAGGTTGTGTTTGTGTCGTTATAGACACACAATCTATAGGTATATCAGCCGCTCCAAGCCTGCCGCTCGAACTCGGCAAAAAATTCAAAAAATCTGTTTGACTCGACCCCGCGCCTTATGTTATACCAGTCCCAAGTAAAAAGGAACGACCTGGAAATTAGAATTATGAAAAAAATCAAAGTGACGTGGGTGCCGGTGGTGGCGGTGGCGGTGGCCACACTCGCATTGGGTTCGATTTACGCGGGGACAGCTTCGCAGTCAGCAGTGGTGGCCAAAGCGATTGCCAATGCGCCGGTGTCGGAGTTGGCGGCCCGCGCGGCCAAGCTGGTGGTGCAAACCAGTGCGAGTGAGCGCGAGCAGATGGCGGTCGCCACGGTGGAGGTGATCGTCAAGCAGCACCCAGCGGTCGCTACGACCGTAGTGGCGGCGATTTGCAAAACCGCCCCTGAAACCGCCGCGAAGGTGGCGGCGAAGGCGGCCGCGCTGAACCCGGACCAAGCGACGGCCATCGCCCGGGCGGCCGCGCTCGCCGCGCCGCAGTATGCGGCCAAGATTGCCGCCGCCGTTGCGACGGTAGTGCCCAAGTACGCGGTGCAGGTCGCCGAAGTGATTATCATGGCAGTGCCCAGCGCCTCCACCGCGACCGCCGAGGCGGTAGCGGCGGTGTCGCCGATTGCGGCCTCCTCGCTCAAGCCAGTGTTGCGGCTCGGTAGCAGCGCCGCCACGCCACTCGCGGCGGTGATCACGCAGAACAACAGCCCGATCAATCCCAACGCTCCGTCCTACAGCAGCCGCGGGCCGGCCTTCAGCGCCACTGGCTTAGACACCCCTGGGGCGGATTACTCCCGGCCTTAAGGCGTCCTCTGCGTTGACCTTTCACAGAACGCCTGTCTGAGTGCAGACAGGCGTTTTTGTTTGTACCGCCGGCTCCGCGCCGCAGTCCCTGCCGCCGACACCCAGGCCTCCGCGGCGACCGCGCCACACCGTCCGCTCCGGCTGGGTGCTGCGGCCAACCGCTCGGGCTGGCTCGGCATGAAGACGAACCGGGGCAAGGGGTTCAAAGGGGCGGTGGCGGTAGCGTTGCTCCCACTCTGCTGGGGCGCGACCGTTGCGCTCGGGCGGGTGCTCGAGGGTAGTGGCGCCGCGCAGACGTTCTGGGTGGCCGCGCTGGGGGGCGCGGCCAGTTGGCTGAGCGTGTATCTCCTGCTTCCCGCCCCGATGCGGCTCTACGTCTTCGGCCACGAACTGACCCACGCCCTCTGGACTTGGCTGCTGGGTGGACGGGTCAAGCGCCTGCGCGTTTCGGCCCAGAGCGGCTATGTCGTGACGACCCGCGGCAACTTCCTGGTGACCCTGGCGCCCTACTTCTTCCCGATCTACGCGGCCGGCGTCGCAGTGGTGTATGGCGCGGGCGATTTGCTCTGGGGTTGGAGCCGCCACCGCGTTTGGTTTCACTTGGCGCTCGGGGCCGCTTACATGTTCCACCTCACGTTGACGTGGCAGGTCCTGCGCACCCGCCAGAGCGACCTGGCCAGTCAAGGCTACCTCTTCTCCGCCGTGGTGATCTGGCTGGGTAACGTCGGCGTGCTGCTTTGCGGTATCCCGCTCCTCACCGGGCGCATCGGGGTACCG
>DAIDIF010000172.1 GCA_027451805.1 Acidobacteriota bacterium | reverse complement strand
GCGGGCGCGGCGGCCGAGGGAGAGGGGGCGGGGGCGGCCGCCGGGGTCGTGTGGGCAGGGCCGGACGCTGAGGGCGTCGGGGCCGGGGCCGAGGGGGCCGGAGACGCCCCCGGGGCGGCGGGAGCTGCGCTCGGCGCTGGGGATTGCTTAGCTGCGTCCATGTCGCAACAAATAGCGGGAGAACGGATGGAAGCGGGGAAAAAAAGGGGGGGGGGCGCGCGGGGGCACAAAGAGCCCCTGTGAGGACACGCGGCGCCGTCAACCGCCCGCGGCTTCTCTTCGAGCTGGGCCCCGCGCTCCCGCCGAAACGGGCTTTTGTACCTGGAGATTCAGGCTGCGAGCGGAGCGTTCCGCCGCTCCGGCTGATGCTGCCCGCGACGCTGGCGGCCACCTTGCTGCGCTCCGACTCTGCGGCGCCCTGGCGCCGGTAGATGGTGCACTCGCTCTTCTTGGGCTTGGGGTGCACGCCGATGCCGATGAACTTCTTGTCAAAGAGGCGCCCGGTGAGCGCATCCTGCATGGCCTTGTAGTTGATCGACACGGTGCGGATCCGCTGCGCGGCGATCGCGTCAGAGAGTTCCCGACCGCGCGGCGTGTCCCGGTAGATGATGCCGCTCGCGCCCAGCATGCGCCGCTTGCCGGGGCCATCCGTCATGGTCAGGTGCGTGCCGACCACCTCCCCCAGCGGCGTTTTCTTGTGTTCGTCGTCGATGTAGGCGCCGTCCAGGTTGGCGTTCAGCGCCAGCCACTCCTGCTCCGTGTAGCCGGGCACGTTGGGCGCACTGTCCGCGGGTATGCTGTCGTCGGCGACCATCTCAAAGTAGTGCGCCGGCCGGCCCCGCCAGAGGAACTCCTGCTCCTTGGGCAGGCCGCCGTCTGCGGACGACCCGCCCTGCGCAACCTCCATGGGGGCGATGCTGCTGCTGGCGGCAGCGGCGGCAGCGGCGGCGGCGGGCGCTGTCATGGCGCGTCGCCGTAAATGCCCAGAGTGCGGTCAGCACATGCAAGGTACACAATTTTTAGCGACGCGGAGCGCGCTACAACGCGGTCATCCGGGTGGAGAATGTTGGGGGGGTGGCGTGTGCACGCCTCAGAGGTGCTCAGTGCCGCCGCCCTCCAGCACAAACCCGAGCGGCGCGGCGGCGGGCATCAGGACCGGCGCGGCGCTGACCGCAGGCGGGCCGAACGGATCGACGCTGGTCGTGCTCACCGGCAAGTACGCGGAGCTGGGCTTCTTGCGCGGCACGAGTAAGTTGACCGTCGAGCCCTTTGGCGCTGCGGCCGCCGGCGGCGGAGTTGCGCCGCCGGCGGCAGCCACGGGCGCCGCCGCCGCGGGACCCGCGGCGGCAGACCCGCCACCAGCTGCGGCCGGCTTGAACGCCACAACCGGGCCCGGCGTGCCAAAGCCCACACTCGTGCTGCCCACGGCGCTGCCCTTGGGGTTGTTGGCGAGAAACGCGCTCTCGGGCGGTTCTCCGCGCGACTGCCCCACGTCCTCCTCGTTGTCGGAGACAACAAAGTCGTCCCTGACGTAGGAACTTGCGTCCGACTGATCAACGTCCTCGCTCTCCTCCTCGCCGGCACTCTCGTCTCCCGAGAGTGCCGGCGGTACGAAATCCATGTCCTCCGGGTCGCTGTCCGCGGCCACCACCGGCGCGGGCGGCGCCAGCGCCGCCGGGGGTGCGCGCGCCGTGGTCTTCGACGCAGGCGTTGGCCACCCCTCTTCGTCCTCGTCGTCGTCGCTAATATCCAGCCTGAGCTGTGCCGGCAGCGGGGCGCGGGGATTGTTCTCGGCCTCTAGTCGACGCACCCGCTCCTCGGCCAGCTGCAGCTCGTGCGGCTTCGGCGCCGGCGGCATGCGTCTTTTTGCGTCGAGCTTGCGCAGGCCGTCATAGATCTGCCTGTAGATCCCCACAACGCGACGGCCCACGGCGGTTTCCGTCAGCAGGTAGGGCGGGTACACGGTCGCGTATCCTGGGTCCGCCCTCGCCGTCGCGTCGGACTTCGTCCGCGACCACTCCCAGAACACTTTGCCGATGAAGTCGTTTTGCGACGCGGTGTCGATGGCGGCGTAGTACCCCATGATGATGCCAACAAGGCTATCCGGATTGTAGGCGCCGAAGGCGTCTTTGGTAACCGACTCGAGGATCTGTTTGCCGACTTCCTCGAGATGTAACAGCCCCGCGAGACCTTGGGCGCGCGACGCGAGCGCCTTTCGGTCACTGTCCGACCGAGCGATGCTCGCGAGCAGCTCGTCCGCGCGCTGGACGCTGGTGCGCAGGTCGGCAACGAGGCCGCGCGGCAGGTCGTCGTCGTCGGTGCTCCCGTCCTGATTGCGCAGCTCGGCGTCGTATTCGTTGAGCTCGAACGGAGCTTCGGTTGACAACGCGCTGTACAACCTGCGCAGAATGCGCTGAACGATGAAGGTGGCGCGCTCTTCAGCCAAGCGCCTGGCCTCTGGTGCGCCCTCCTTGCGCTCCTCCTCGGCCTCCTTCTTGGCCTTGAGGAACTTCTTCAGATCGGCCGACTTGGCGATCTTCCGGTGCGCTGGCCACTCGACGCCCACGCCAAAGTAGTCCTGGGCCAGGCGCTCGGAGCTGATCTCGTGGAATCTGCTCCTCACGAGCCGTTTGCGCCGGTCTGCCCCGCGCTGATCGGTCTCCAGCACGGTCCAGGCCATGCGGTGCACCGAGGTGCCGAGCCCCGTGTCGGCCACCAGCCCGCTCTGCCGCACAAAGTCGGCAAAGGTGCCGCCCTCCTTGCAGACTGCCTCGTAGGCGCCCAAGACGTTGGCGCGCTCCGACGGGCGTGGCGCGCCGGGCTGCTCTCCCGCGTCCGGGCTGTAAAACTTGCTCAGAGCGTCGAAGATGTCACCGCGCGTCCCGACCATAAGTGGCCGCCACACCGTGTTCACCTCGACGGCAAACTTCTTGAGGCGCGCAAACTCGTCGCGCGCCTGCTGCGCGCGCGCAGCCTGCTGCTCAGCGCGGCGCTCTTCCTTGCTCTTCTTGGCGGCCTTGCTCCTCTTTTCGCGCACCTCGTCGGCCTGCTCCGGCGGCACGCGCTTGCCCTTGTTTGCCTTGAGCTTCTTGCGGACGAGCTTGACGATCTTGTCAAGCTGCCGTCCGTTCTCCAGGACATCCAGAGAGTATTGCTCGGCCGTCACGCCGTTGTCCACCGCAATGAGGATGTACTGTTCCAGGGAGAGAGAGGCGCGCAGGTCCTCGTCGCTGGTCGCGGCGACCCTGTCGGGGTTGATCTCGACTATATCTTTGACGATCGCGTCTATGGCCGCCTTGAGGTCCTCGCTACTCCATGCTCCACGTTTGCTGACGTCGGGGTGCTCCTTGAGGTACTTCTTGACCGCCTTGTCGAAGAACTCGCCCAGTACGTTGTCCGAAAATCGGTCCGCCTGGCCCGCCAGCAGAAGACGCTGGCGAATGCCATCCTCCTGTAAGTCGTACATGAGCGGCTCCTTGTTGGTGGCCGCTTCGGCGACGATCGCCTCCATGATTGGGACCAGCACCGACTCGACCTCTTTGAGCTTCTTGGCGGTCTCGGTCTTGTAGATGATGGCGAGCTTTGCGCGCAGCGCCTTGTCCACGCTCGGCAGGCCGCTGAGCACTCTCGAGAAGTTCTGCGCGAGCTGCGCTCCGCGCTCGTCCCCGAGCGTCCCCGCCAGGAGCATCTTCACGGCACCGCCGGGCCCGAATACGCGCTGATCGCTGATGTACGCGTTGATGCGCTCGGCGGCGCTGTCCTTGCTGCGGCCCGCGCCCGTGGAGGGCGCGGCGTCCGCTGCTGCCCAGGCCGGGAACGAATCCCTCACGGCCGCCAACACCGCTGGCCCGTCCGCGCCCCACTCGCGCTTGATGGCGTCGCTCTCGGCGGTGAGCGCGTCGTTACGAGCCTTGATTCGTTCTACCAGCGGTATGTCGACGAGCTCGTATGGCTCAATCTTGCCGAGCAGATAGCTGCCCGAATTGCCGACGTCCGTCGCCGCCTTGCCCTCTTTCATCGCCTTCTCCATCTTGTCGAGGCTCGCGTTGACCGTGGCGACGGCGTTATCAAAGCGCCTCTTCTGCAGCTCTTTGTCACGCTCGAGTATGGCCCACGTGTTGCCGACGATGCTGCGGAACGTCTGCATCGTGATGTCGTTGTCCAGCGAGCCGCGCTCGTATCGCTTGGTCGGGTCCAACGGGTCGCTGAGCGCGTCGAGAAGCTTCAGCTGAAACTCAGCCGGGTTGAATGCGTTCGTGTAGATGGTCTTCACTCGATCGGTCGGCTCGCCCACCATCTCATTGTTGAGCCGCAGAAGCGCGGCGCGGGCCTCCTCGGGCGTGAAGACCTTCGCGGCCTTCTTGGCGGGCCGCTTCGAGGGTTGCCCTTCGGCGGCGCGGCGGCCGCCGGCGGCCGTCGGCGCGATGGGCGGGATGGGCGCGCCGCTCGCGCGTTGCGCATCGATCCAGGCCACGAGTTTGGGCGACGCGCCGGGGCAGCCGCCCGCCCTACTGGCGCAGCCCATGGCGTAGGTGAGGCAGCGCACCCGGCGGCAGGCCTTGGTGCGCTGCTCGTGGAACGTTCGCCCACAGTCGCAGCGCGCCGCCTCCGTGCCGGGCACGCTCGACGCCTTAGCCGGCGTTTGTGCCATGCGGGCCTCGGATGCGAAGATTCGTCACCCCCCCCCTGGGGAGTGTGCGCGTGTGGGTGTGGTGCGCGTGAACTGGCTCGCCACTGCCGACGTCGGCTTGGGATCGCTTTTTTTAAATGCGTATCGCGCCCTGCCTGTGGGCATCAAAGAACGGGTTTTTTGTCGCGCCCGGCGCGGTGGCAACACCCGGGGGGGCGCACGGTTCCTTCTTTCTGTGACCGATGCGCGGTCGGCACTCCCTTGGGGAGCGGCCCTTCGGACTGGCGCTACTGGTGCTGGCGCCGCTGTGGCTGCTGGCGACGGGCGCCGCGTGCCAGACGGCCGGTTCACACTCGCACAGCAGCAGCAGTAGCAGCGGACGACCGCGGACGGCCATGCTCCTGGTGGAGACGCTGCTGCCGGTGACGAGCTTTGCGGCTCAGATTCAACGGAGTGGCGCGGTGCTCGTCTCCGCCAATCACTACCCGAACGTGGGGCTGGCGCTGTGGCAGTTTGAGGCCAACAAGGCGCAGCTGGCGGCGCTGCGCGCCGCCCTCGCCTCGGCACCGGGGCTGAGCATCGTCGCGAGCAGCACCCGGGCGGCCGAACCTGCGTACCACGCGTACGCAACCACGCTCTGGAACCTGGACACCATCGATCAGACCACGGACGCGCTCAACGGCATCTACGACCCCGGCGCGGGCTACACCGGCGCCGGCGTGCACGCCTACATCGTCGACACGGGCATCAACCCGGACCACCCGGACGTGGCCGGGCGCGTGCACCTCGACTGGACCGCGTACGGCACGCAGCTGGCGGACGACAACGGGCACGGCTCGAACGTGGCGGGCATCGTGGGCGGCACCACGTACGGCGTGGCCAAGCTCGTCACGCTGCACAGCCTCAAGGCGCTGGGGGCGGACGGGAGCGGCACGCTGGGCGACCTGGCGGCGGCGCTGGCCTACCTGCTGGCGCACCTGCAGCTGCCCGCCGTGATCAACCTCTCGCTCACGTACGCCAACTACGACCCGGTCATCGACGCGCTGCTCACCAGCCTGATCATCGCGCGCGCCGTGATCACGGCGGCGTCGGGCAACATCGCCGCCAACGCCTGCGCAACGTACCCGTGCGTCACCGCCGGCGTGCTGTGCGTGGGCGCCACGACCATCGTCGACCAGCGCGCCTTCTTCAGCAACTACGGCAGCTGCGTGGACATCTGGGCCCCGGGCGTCGACATCGTCTCCATGGGCGCCACCGGGGCCAGCACCACGACGATGTCCGGCACCAGCCAGGCCGCGCCGCACGTGGCCGGCGTGGCGGCGCTCTACTTGACGGCGAACCCCACCGCCGCGGCGCCGACCGTGGCGCGGGCGGTCGTGAACCGCGCCACGCCCAACCGCCTGGACGCCGCCAGCCTGGGCGCGGGCTCGCCGAACGACTTTCTCTACGCGGTCTGGAGCACCGTGCCCACCGCCGCCGCCTTTGCTGCCACGCTCGCTGGCGTCGGCACCACGGGAGCGGGCGGCGGCACCAGCAGCGGCGGCAGCAGCAGCGTCGGCGCCACCACCACCACCGCCACCACCACCACTGCTGCGACGACATCAACCACAACGGGCCGGACGACGGGCCCGGCGGCGGCGGTGGGCACTACTACAAGCGGCGCCGCCCCCGTCGCCGGGGCAGCCCGCCGCCCCGGCGGCGCCCGGTGGGCGCTCGCCGCCGGGACGGCCTGGCTCGCCGGCGCGCTCTGTGGGTTGGTATAGAGGGAGATTTATTTTTTTCCATTAGGTCGCCGAACGGTAGAGCTTTGCGCGCGGCGCCCGGGCCGGTTTGGCGATGCGCACGGTTGTGCCGCGCTCCGCGGGCGGCCGCACGGTGGGCGCGTGCGCCCGCCGCGCGGGCGAGGGGGCGCTGACCACCGCGGCCGGCATCTGGTAGCGGTCCCTGCGCAGCGCCTCTTCGGTGCGCCCGGCGGCGGCGTCCGCGAGGTCCAGGAGCTGCTGCGCGCGCCCCGCGGGGCTGGCCGCTGTGTTGCCGCCGCCGCCTTCGTTGTCGGCGCCTCCGTCCGCGGCCGCCTCGAGCGCGTCCACATCGAGGTCCGCGGGCAGCGGGAGCGTTTCGCTGATCAACAAGCGGCAGACGGCGATGGTCTGCGCCAACCGGCGCTGGACCACCACGGTGCGCTCCGGCACGTTCCGGCGCGTGGCGGCGTCGAAGGCCCGGGCGGGGCGCAGGTGCAGCTCGTCGCCCGGGTTGGGGAAGTCGGTGCGGAAGACGCCGAAGACGCGCTCCGCGTTCTCGCGGCGCGTGATGCCCATGGGTATGCGGCAGTAGCACACGCCCGGCTGCGACTCGCCCGCGCCGTAGTATTGCCGCCCGCGCTCGTCGACAAAGTGCGGCTCGCCGAGCTGGTTGTACGTGCGCATCGGCTGCTGGCCCAAAAAGTCGTACGGCACCGCCTCGCCGCCGTGGCGCACGTCGCTGAGGCCGTGGCGCCGCTGCGTGGTGGCCTGCAGCGGCGCCCCAAAGCGCGCCACGAGGTACGCATCGTCGCGCCCTTCGCGCACCGCCCGATAGTAAAGCGCCGCGAGGCTGGCGTCGGTGAAGCCCCGCGCGAGGTAGGCCATTCCGAAAGGAATGGCGGCGGACGCGCGTCCGCCGGCTGCTGCTGCCGGGCGCAAGCGCGGGCTCAACCCGGCGTCGGTGGCCGCGGTGGAGTCGACGACGCGCGGCCACCTGGGCCTCTTGTCGGCCGTGCGCACCAACCGCGGCACCCGGGAGGAGATGGAGCGCCTGAGCCGGTACACGCCCGACGAGTGGGACCGCGCCAAGGAGGTTCAGGACCGCCTGGCGGCGTGCGGCGTGGGCGTGGCAAGCGCCGAGGAGAGCGCCGCGAGCGAGGCGCACGAGCAGCGCGCCAACGCCGACTTTATCCGCCGGCTGGACAGCGCCCCGCACCGGGTGCCACCGCCGGCGCAGCCGGGCACCGGCTGGGACTATGCCGACCACAGTCTCAACCACATCGACCTGGACAACGGGCACGCGGCGGGCCTCTTCGTGGACCCGCGCGCGGAGGGCGCGCGGGTCCACTACGAGAACGGCGAGGAGGGTGTGCAGGTGACGCTGCGCGCCGCGTGGGTCGACCCGCTCGCGGCGCGCGCCCTCCCGCCCCCCGCGGCGCTGCCGCCGCTCCCCGCGGAGGGCGCCCCGCGCCTCGTGGAGCACGAGTGCCCGCCGACGGTCTACGAGCCGGGCGCGGTCGAGGCGCTACGGAGGCGAGTGCAGCGCATGGGCGCCGACACGGATGCCTACCTGCGCCTCTTCTACCGACCCGCGGCCGAGTACAACCGCGCCGAGTTTGTCTCGGCCGAGACCGAGAACCGCTTCCGGGCGTGGACCTCCGCCGGCGCACACAACGAACGCACCCTGGAGGCGTGGATCCGCCTGGTGCGCTCGCAGGCCTACGGCGAGCACCGCGACACGGTGCACGTCGATGGCGCGTTCCGCACGCTGGTGTTCTGCACCAGCAGGAGCGTCTTTCTCAACGTGATCCTCGAGGCCGTGGGACCGGCCGGCGCGTCGCCGCCCCTCTACCGCATTCACGGCCATTACTACACGTTCTCGCTGCAGGCGTGCACCGAGTTTGTATCGGCCGGCGCGACCGCCGTGGCCAAGTGAAAAAGAAACCGTCCGGGTTGTGCCTGACGCCGGTCCTCCCTTCCCTCGCCCGCGGGTTGGGTGGGAGGGGGGCGCGCGGCATGACTATTTGCGGCGCACGGCCGCCCCCTTCTTGCGCTCCGTGTGGCCCGCGACCCAGTGTGCGTTGGGTCCCGGTGGCTTGCATATGCGCCGGTAGGTGGCGCCGTGGCTCTCGGTCCGGACGATGGCCCCCTTCTTGGCCGCGCAGTCGAGGAACGCCTTTGGCATTTTTTTGCCCGCCCCAGTGCAGTGCCGGCGGGGCCCACGCGTCCCTCCTTTTTTTCATGGCGCCCCGAACGACCGTCGATGGTGATGAGCTGTCCCAACCCTTGTGGGGGGGGGCGCGATAGGCTAGTCTCAGTGTTTACCGACGCGCCGCTCGCACGGCGCCCCGGGCGCCATGCCGTGGGAGGCGCTTGCGTGATGCCACCTCGTCCCGATGGGCGTGATCGGGTCGATCGGCCTGGCCGACCCATCGTCCGATGGACGGATGTGGGGGTCGAAGGCGCCGACGAACGTAACGTGCGTGGCCGCGGCTCCCTGGGGCGGTTGCGCGCCCCGGCCCGGCGGCCCCCCCCCCCGGCCGGGGCCGGTCGAAAACCGCGGCCAAGTCCAAAAGTGTCAATAGGGCGAGGGTACTAGCGAGGCTACTTAGCTATCCAAACCAATGAGGAGTCGTTCAAACGGGGTTACCATTTATATCCACTTCTGAGTTGCATTTTGACTGAAAGTCTACGTTTTATTGAGCGCTTTGCTCAATTGATTGTCTGTAAGAGGAAGTTTTTGCCGCTTATTGACACTTTGGACTTGGCCGCGGTTCTCGACCCGCCCGGCCCGCCGCTGTGGCCGTGGCGCCCCCGCCCTTCACTCTCCCACACGGCGCGCCGCGGGCCCCCATGCCCACCCACCTCCCGGGAGGTGGGTGGGCATGGGGCGATGGCCGGGTCCACACCGATTTTTTTGGCCGTCCGGACCGCCGGCACCACGGCTGCACCCACAAAGCGGCGGGGAGGGGCAAGCCGCGCACGGAGCCACTTGATTTACACTATGCAGCCGGACGGACGGCGCCGCCGCGGCGCGCGGGTCCCACCTCATCGTCGCGAGCGCCTGGACGGCGATGGCAACGTGTTCGTAGTCCACCTCGGAGCGCTTTGCTGTGGCGCGTCCAATACGGATGGCACAGCGGTTGCAGTGAAAGACGTCGCTCACGCGCCGCCACATGCACGTGTGGGTCGTGCCGCAGGCGTGGCACCGGCGCGCCGATCCGCAGTGATGAACATACTCGCGCGTGCTCAGGGAGGTGCCCGACGGGTCGGCGGGAGCGGCGGCGGCGGCACCGTGGTCCATTGTGTCGTGCCAAGTGCCACAGGGGAGGGGGGAAATTCGGTGGGCAAAATTCGGGGGGGGGGCGGCGCCGCCGTGTTCCTGCCCACAACGCAGTGCTCCGCCCGCGCTTCTTGTCGCGCACTCAGGGGGAGTGTATGGGCTCGTGGGGATCACCGCCGCCGCCAAAGCGCGGCAGTAGACGCCGTGGCACTGGCGCGGCACGGGGTGCGAGCGCCGCGGAGCGCAGCACGGGGAGGGTGGCGCGCGTGTCTGGGCGCGCCGGGGCGGGCGCGCCCTCGGCTACGCAGGCGGCAATGAGGTCGTCGATGGGACCACTGCCCCGGGTGGCGGATGCGTAGCCGGGCACGAAGCTCAGTTCGGTGTCGACGACGTCGCGCAGCTCGCGCACGACCCCGAGCGGGTCTGCGAGCGCCGCCGCCTGCCAGTCCTCAAAGAGCGTGACGACGGCGTCCGCCTGCGCCGAGCTGCCGGACTGGGCGCTGAGGTAGTCCCCGATGCAGACCTCCATGGCACCGCGGTAGCGCTCGACCAGGTCCTCGCTGGCGGCCTCGTGTTCGGCCTGTGGCGCCTGTTCCTGGAAGGGCACCGTGTCGCCCAGCAGGCGGCGGGGCACGAGGCGCCAGAACCGGCAGCCGCCGTACAGGTTGTTGACGTTGGCGGGCCCCATGTACACGTGCAGTTTGGTCAGCTGCGGCCAGTAGACCGTACAGAAGTCGCTCAGGCTGACCGCCGCCGCCGCCGCCGTGGACCCTGCCATGGGCGCTCGTGTGTACGCACCCTCCCTGCGCCCAGCTGGCTGTGACTCTCTTTTTTTGCGCGCTCGCTCTGCGGTTTTTTCTCTCTTTACTCGTCCGTGTCGCGCGCCCGGCGCACCCGACGCGCGCGCCCCTCGGTGTGTTCGGGGAGCGCGCCCGTGTCCGACTCGGGCGCCTGGCGCTTGCTGGCGGCGTGGCGCTTCTTGGCGAGCGCGACCTGCCGCGCGCGCTTGGCGGCGGCCGCCTTGGCGGCCTCGGCCGCGTTGGGCAGCGGGTCCAAGAGTCGCTCCAGCGCGGCGATCGCCTCGGGCCCCGTCTGGGCGCCGCGCACCAGGCGCCGCACCTCGCCAACGGTGCGCCCCGTGCCGTCGATCGGCATCTCGTCGCCCGAGGTGGCCGCGCCCGGCGTCGCGGGTGGCTCCGTCGCCTCGGGTCCGG
>DAIDIF010000171.1 GCA_027451805.1 Acidobacteriota bacterium | reverse complement strand
CTGCGGTTCAAGCTCGAGGGCTGAGCCGGAAGATCCACTGCGCATCGCCCGGCAGCGCGATCTCGGCGTCCGGGTCGAGCTTGCGGTCGTGGTGCCAGGCTTCGATCAGCCCCGCCGCCAGCAGCGCACGCAGCGCCGCCTGCAGATCCCCTTCCGAGCAGCGGTCCTCGTAGTTCCCGCCCGCCACCGTATTGAGGAACATGAACAGCGCCACCGCGTCCACCGGCTGCCCGGCATGTTGCGCCAGCAGGCGCAGAATCTCGTCTTCCAGCTCGCTCATCCGGGATTACTCGCCGATCAGGATGGCGGCCGACAGGACCGTGGTCCACAGCCCGCGCTTGTCGCCCACCGCCGATTGGCTGACGTTGATCGTGCGCACGATCTTGTTCGAGATGCGATAGATTTCCTTCTTCTCGTCCCAGGAACGGTCGGGGTCGAAGTCCAGGTTGAGCGTGGTGGCCAGCATCTCGGCCGCCAGCTCCTCGGCGTACTCGCCCGCCTGCTGCTCGGTCTCTCCGAAGGAGTGGTGCTCGGAGAGGTAGCCGTAGGTGTTGCGGTCGGCCGGCAGCGCCAGCCCGATCGAGGCGGCGATCAGCCGGTGCGGCTCGCGCGTGGAGTTCTCGCTTAACACCGCGAACACCACTTCGCCCGCCTGCAGCTCCTTCAGTCCGGCCGCGCGCGGCGTCAGCTTGCAGCGCGGCGGAAAGATGCTGGACACCCGGACCAGGTTGAAGGCGGCAATGCCGGCATCCCGCAGGGCCAGCTCGAAGCTGGTCAGCCGTTCCCTGTGTTTGCCGACACCTTTGGTGAGGAATATCTTCTTCGCGATCATTGCAAGTTCGAGGTCGGGAACTCAAAACGTAGCAAATCCCCGCGGAGGCGTCAATGCCGAAACCGCCGTCGGAAACGAACCGCCGCCGCCGGATACCAGTGCCGCGCGTACGGCAGCCCGCTCCACTCCCGCCCGAAGAAGCGGCGGTGCGCGCCCGTGGCGGTATATTCGAGGCTTTGCGCCTTGCCCCCGCCGGCCGCCTGGCACAACCGCGCCGCTTGCGCCATCTGTCCGCCGTTGTCCACCTCGAGAAACCGCGCCCCCGCAATCTGCATCGCTTCCCGCCGGATCGGCGCCGCGAGAACTCCGGCGGCAGCCCTCGGCCGGGCGTTTTCCATGGCGAATTCAAGATAGGGCAGCGTCGGATTGCCCGCAAAACAGGGTGGCGGCTGGCCGTGCGCTTGCGCTTGGCGCAGGCCGGCGCGCATCCAGTTGTCCATCTCCCGCGTCCGCGCCGTCAGGTCGGCCAGGCTGGCCGGCACATCGCCGGAAGGGAACAGCGTCATGTTGGAGGACGGCGGCGGGAGCAGCCAATTGCACCCGGCGGCCAGACCCACCACCGCCGCCGCGCCCGCCCGGCCCATGCCCCGCCACCACGCCTGCCGCCGCGCCCACAACGTCCAGGCCTCCAGCCCCGCCCACAGCGGCAGCAGCAGCAACGGCGCCATATGCCGGGCGTTGTTGCCGCGGATCAGCAGCCAGAACACCGCGCCCGGCGCCGCCCAGGCCGCCACCGGCCATCCCCAGCGCCCCCGCCAGGCGGCCGCTTCCGGCCTGCCCCGTCCGCACCCGGCGAGGAGCAGTCCCCCCGCCGTCACCGCCAGCGTGGCCAGCCCCGGCGCCGTCGCCGCCGGCAGGATTTGCTTCAGCAGCTCGACCCCGTGGGGCAGGCCGAAAAACGCCCGCACCGCCGCGTCGGTCTCCCCTTGCGCCTGTCCCCAGGGCATGCCCAACAGCGGCGCCCGCGCCGCCCAAAACACCGCCGCTGCCGCCGCCGGAACCGCCAGCGCCCGCCCCGCCTGCCGCCCGCGGGGCCCGCCCGCGGCCGGCCGGGCGAAGCGCAGCGCCGGAAACACCAGCGCCAACAACACCAGGTCGTTCTTCAGCAGCAACCCGCCCGCCAGCCACGCCGCCGCCGCCATCTCGCCGCGCCCGCCCGGCGCGGTCAACCAGCACACCAGCCCCGCCACCAGGCAGAGAAACGACAGGCCCTGCGGATGCGGCTCAATCCCCAGCCACCAGAACCCCGGCGCCAGCAGAAAGAGCGCCGCGCCCGCTGCCGCCACGCCGCGGCTGGTCAACTGCCGTCCCAGCACATACAGCAGCGGCGCCGTCGCCAGCGCCGCCATCCAGCTCCAGCGCTCCAGCACTTGCAGGGGCGCCTGGCCGCTGATCCCGGTCCACCAGGCAGCCAGGGCGTAATAGCCCGGCGAGAGCACCTTGGCGTAGATGAACGGCGCCGTCGGCCCGCGCCGCAGCCATTGCTCCAGCCCGAGCGCGTAGCGCGCCCCGTCCGGCTCGCCCAGGCTGCGGCCCGCCAGCGGCAGCCGGGTCAGCGCCGCCAACGCAGTCAATGCCGCCATCGCGCTCCAATCGGGCGCCCGCAATGGTTTCCGCATGGGAACATGGGTTCGGAGTCGGCATCCAGAGCACGTGCTATTCCGCCAAAGTCCGGTTTTCTCCGGCGCCACTCGGTATAATCGGCTCCTATGGCGGAGGTCAACCTGCCGCTGGGCGGCGGCTTCGCGCTCGGGCGCATCGGCCAGCTCTCAGTCAACGCCCGGGACCTGGAACGCGCGGTGCGCTTTTATCGCGACTTGCTGCGCCTGCCCCTGCTCTTTCGCGCCGAGCGCATGGCGTTCTTCGACGCTGGCGGGCAGCGCCTGCTGCTCGGGCTGCCGGAGCGGCCCGAGTTCGATCATCCCGGTTCGGTGCTGTACTTCGAGGTTGCCGACATCCGCGCCGGCTACCAGGCGCTGGTGGAGCGCGGGGTGCGCTTCGAGGCGGCGCCGGCGTTGGTGGCCCAGCTGCAGCACGCCGAACTCTGGATGGCGTTTTTCCGGGACTCGGAAGCCAACCTGCTGGCGCTCATGTGCGAACGCCCGCGGGAGCGGCCCGAACCAGAAGCGGCGGGCCCCCTCGCCTCCGCCGCCGAACGCTAGATCGCCCGGCCGTTCAGCAGCATCTCGGCCAGCGGCAGGTCGGCGGGGGTGGTGATCTTCCAGTTGCGCGGCGAGCCCGGAATCACGAACACGTCCTCGCCCAGGTGCTCCACCAGCGAAGCCTCGTCGGTGGCGTAGAACCCGTCGCTGTGCGCGTGGGCGAAGGCGCGCCGCAGGAGCCCCAGACGGAACACTTGCGGCGTCTGCGCCAGCACGATCCGCTCCCGCTGCAGCGTCGCGGTGACGCGGTTGGCGTCGGCCCCCACCCGTTCCACCTGCTTGATCGTGTCCACCGCCGGGGTGGCGACGATCACCGCCGGGTGGCGTTCGGCATCCTCCAGCGCGTGCGCGATGATCTCCTCCGGCACGAACGGCCGCACCGCGTCATGGATCAGGATCAGGGTGTCGTCGTCCGCCGTCAGCGCCAGCTGCTGCAGCGCGTTCCAGACCGAATCCTGGCGCGCGTTGCCGCCCTCCAGCACCCGCACCGGCACGGGAAAGCGCTCCGCCGCGATGCGCGCTTCCACCGCCCCCATATCCTCCCGCCGTGCCGGCACCAGGATGCCCGCCAGCCGCTCGCTGCGGGCAAACTTGCGCAGCGTGTGGATGAGGATCGGCGCGCCGCCGATTTCGGTGAGCTGCTTGCGCGCCTGCCCGGTGGTGGTCGAGCCCATGCGGGTGCTCAAACCGGCGGCGGGGATGATGGCGTAGGCGGTGTGCATGCGGCCGCTCTAGCGGGGTTAGGAGACCTGCCCGACTTCCGCGGCGGCGAGGCGTCCGAAGATCATCTTGCCGGCGGTGGTCTGCAGCACCGAGGTCACCGTGATCTCGACGTTGCGCGAGATCATGCGCCGCGCGTGGTCCACCACCACCATGGTGCCGTCGTCCAGGTAGGCGACACCTTGATCCGGCTCCTTGCCCTCCTTGACGATGAACACGCGCATGGCCTCGCCCGCCAGCACCACCGGCTTGAGCGTGCTCGCCAGCTCGTTGATGTTCAACACCGCCACGTGCTGCAGTTGCGCCAGCTTGCCCAGATTGCCGTCGTTGGTGATGAGCTTGCACTCGCTGCGCCGCGCCAGCTCGATCAGCTTCAGGTCCACGTCGCGCAACTGCGGAAAGTCGTCCTCGACGATGCGCACGTCCACGCTGCCGAAGGTCTGCATCCGCTGCAGGATCTCCAGCCCGCGGCGTCCGCGCTGGCGCTTGCCGGCATCGGAGGAATCGGCGACCAGTTGCAGTTCGCGCAGCACGAACTGCGGCACCAGCAGGCTGCCGTCCAGGAATCCGGTGGCGGCGATGTCGGCGATCCGGCCGTCAATGATGACGCTGGTGTCCAGCACCTTCGCGCTGCGCCGCGACCGCTCCCCGCCAAACAGGCCGCCCAGCGCTGCCAGGTTCAGCAGGTCGCCCTTTTCCGCCCCCACGATCAGGCCGATGTAACCCATCACCAGCAGGATGACGATGTTGGCGTACGCCGCGGTGCGGGGCTCAAACCCGGCATTGCCCACCACCCAGGAGGCGAGAAAGGCGCCGATGATGCCCAGCAGCGAGCCCACCGCCGCCCCGATCAGGCGCTTGAGGCTGGCCCGGTTGAGCCGCAATTCGAACAGAATGATCACCGCCGCGGTGGCCGCCCCGCAGACCCCCCCCACCCACGGGTTGGCATGGAAGGGGCGCAGATACGCCCCCGCCGCGGCTAGGGTGGCGATCAGCGCCAAGCGGATGAAGAGGAGATCGGCCACGGAAACTCCGGGGCCACAGTATAGCGGAAATGGCCGCCCGCTCGCGGCCGCGCCGGCCGGGCTCAGCGCGGCTCGCCGCTGCCCGTCGGGGCGGCGGTCCCCTCCGTCGCCTCCCCCACCGGGCGCGGATGCAGCGGCGCGTCATCGGCGCGGAAGGCGGTCGCCAGATGATGCATGAGGAAGCGTACGCCGGCGCGCGCGTCGCTCGCCGGGTCATTCTTCCAGTGAAAGATCGCGTTGGCCAGCACCTGCTG
>DAIDIF010000170.1 GCA_027451805.1 Acidobacteriota bacterium | reverse complement strand
GACGGCCGGCCGACTGAGGACGACGCAGCGCGCCGCGCATCGCCCCGCCCGGCTCGTACCAGTTCATGCCCAGTCCCGGCACGCTCCGCGCCAGCGCCTCCAGCGGCGCCGGCAGCCGCACCGCCCTCCAGCTCGCGCCCGCGTCGCGCGAGCGGTACACCTCGCCCACCCGCGCCCCCAGCGCGTACACCCCGTCGGCTTCCACGTGCACCCCGATCACCGCCATCGCCGGCAGCCCGTGGCCGCACAGCGTCCAGTGCCCGCCCCCATCCTGCGAGCGGTACAGCCCGCGCGAGGTCGCCGCCAGCAGCAGCCGTCCTCCCGCGGGCAGCGCCGCCACAGCCAATTGATTGATGTCGGCGGGCGGCGCCCCGGGCCCGTCCAGACTCAGCCGCCCGGGCAGAAAGTGCTGGCCGCGGTCGCCGCTGCTCAGCACGTAGCCCCGCCCCGCGATCCAAACCCATCCCCCCGGTTGCGCCAGCACGCGGTACAGCGGCGCCGGCGCCTCCCGCCGCCGCACCCAGCGCCGCCCCCCGTCGCCGCTCCAGTACAGCCCCTGCGCCGTGACCGCATACACCTCCCGCCCTTCCGGCTGCGGGCTCGCCAGCCCGTAGACCGGCCCCGGCGGCCCGCCCTCCACCGCCGCCCAACGCCGCGGCCGCGCCCGCCAGCGGTAAACGCCGCGTTGGCTCCCCGCGATCAGTCCCGCCGGCGACCAGTGCAGGCTGTGCGCCTCCGCCGGCGGCAGCGGCAGTTGTTCCCAGCGCCCGTCGCGCGCGTGCAGAAACACCCCGCCCCAGGCCTCGTCCCCGGTGACCGCGTAGTAACGCCCCGCCGGGCTCGCCGCCGTCGCCGCCACGTGCCGGCTGGCAAAGCCGCGGTTCGCGGGGGTGAAGTGCCGCTCCCCCGGTCCGCTGCGATACACCCCGGCGAAGTCGGTGCCCAGCAGCACCCGCCCGGCGGAAATCAGCACCGCCTCAACGCGCAGTTGCGGCGAGGTGATGCGCTGCCAGTGCGCCCCCCGGTCCGTGGTCAGCCACAGGCCCTGGGTGGTGCCCGCATACAGCGTGCCCGGATGCGCCGGGTCCGGTACCAGCGCCGGCGTCCGCCGCGCCGAATAGGGAATGCCTTCGATCTTCTCGAAGTGCATCCCCTGGTCGTCGCTGCGGTAAATGCCCGAGCAGGCGCTCAGGTACACCGTCGCCGGATCGGCCTGGTCCACCGCAATCGAAAAGACGTCGGAGTCGTCAATCACGCCCTGGCGCATCTGCCACCAGTCGTGCCCGCCGTTGAACGTCTTCCAGGGCAAATGCCAGGTGCCGACGTAGATCGCCTGCGGGTTGCGCGGATCGATCGCCACCGAGTCAATCAGGCTGAGCTCGCGATCGTGCGGCGGCGAGATCAGCGCCCAGGTGCGCCCCGCATCCTGGCTGCGGTAGACGCCGTCCATCGTGCCCGCCACCAGCTCGCGCGCATCCGACGGCGCGAGCGCCAGCGCCCGCACCGCCCGCCGCAGGCCCAGCGCATGCCAGGTCTGCCCGCCGTCGTCGGAGACGTACGCCCCCCCCTGCTGCGCCTGCCGCCAGCTCCATAGCCCCGCGTACCAGCGCCCCGGCCGCGCCGGATCGGCCTTCAGGCTCGCCACCACCCAATCGTCGTGCCGCCCGATCTGGCTGAAAAAACTCCACTCGCGCCCATTGTCCACCGAGCGGTACACCGCTCCGGTGGCCGTGCCCAGCAGGATCACGCCGGCATGAAACGGATCCCGCCCCAGCGCCCGCACGCTGCCGCCCGGCGGCGCGCGGTCGGCAAAAAAAGCCGCCCCGCGGGACGGTGCGCCGTAGCACAACGGCGCACCGCCCAGCAGCAGCGGCAGGATCCACCAGATCGGGGAGCGGCGCATGCCTCTATGGTGTCACGCCGTCCCCGCTCCCGGCATCAGGCATGCGCCTAATGCCCGTTTACGTCGCTCGCCTGGAACTCCACCCCGCCGCCACGATACGTGGCCCCTTGGGGCACGATCCAGACCTCCGCCTTCTGCGGCCCGTCGCCGTGCCGCAGCGTGATCCGGTCGGCGGCGATGCCCTTGTCCTTCACCAGGTAGGTCATCGTGTTCACCGCCCGCTCCTCCGCCAGCCGCACCGTCGCTGCCGCCGTCAGCGGCCGCCGGTGTTGCACCTCGGTGGAGGTGGCGTAGCCCACGATCACCGCCTGCGCCGACGCGTCCTGCTCCAGTTGCAGCGCCACCGCATCCAGCGCGCGCTTGCTGATGTTGTTCACCCGCGCGCTGTTGGGCGCAAACGACAGCGTCGTCGCCAGCGACGGCTGCGGCGGCGGCGGCGGCGTTTCGATCGTGCCGTCGGCGTAACAGCCCGCCGTCAGCCCGCGGTCGTCCTTCACCGTCACCGAGCCCCGCACCGCCCCCGGCGTGGCGCCGGTGGTGTCCAGATGGACGGTCGCGTTGCTGGTCGAATCCAGTTGCCCGGCGTCGCTGCGCGACAGCGTCCAGGCGTAGGTCAGCGGCCGGTTGTCCGGGCTCGACGCGTCCACATGGAACGCCATCCCCGCCCCCGGCAGCACCGACTGCGGATCCACCGAGCAGCTCGCCGTCGGCGGATGCTGCGGCGGCACGCGCACTTCCACGTTCACCGAGCAATCCGCGGTCTCGCCCGCCGGGTTCGTGACCCGCCCGGTCACCGTGTACATCCCCGGCGCCAGCGCGGTCGTGTCCAGCGTCGCCGTCGCGCCGTTGGGCGCGAGTTGCCCGCCGGTGGTCGTCCAGCCGTAGGTGAAGGTTTCATCCCCCGGCGTCGCGCTCGAGGTGATGTTCACCGTCGTGCCCGGCTGCACCACGCTTTGGTCCACGCGGCAGGCCAGCGTCGGCGCCGGCGGCGGCGCGGGCGCGGCTTCCACCGGCGGTGGCCCGAAACTCAGCCCGAACACAAAGCCCGACGCGTTCGCCGTCGGCGAGTGCGCCGCGAACCGGTAGCCCGCGTTGATCCCCATCCAGGTCAGCGGGTTGAAGCGGATGCCGCCGGTCAGGTCCAGCGGGCTCAGCGAGCCCAAGGCGGGTGCGACCGCCGTCGGTCCGCCCGCTCCGAACGGCGCCGCCCCGTTCAACTCCACAATCCCCTGCAACCGGCTCTGCAGCGGGAAAATTTCCCCAAATCCATAGGTAAACTGGTCCCGCAGCGGCACCGACACGCGCCCGCCCGCGTCCGCCGTGCCGTTGTGCCGGTACCCGAAGTTGCCGATCATCTCCCCGCCGGTGCCGATCCATTTGTCCAACAGCACGTTGGTGAAAAACGCCGGCTCCGTGGTCGAAACCCCATAGTTGTCTACCCCGTTGGCGTACGTCGGCGTGTAGGGCACGCTCTCGCCCGCCTGCAGCGCCAGCCCGATCGGATCCCCGCGGTCCTGCGACAGCAGCCCAAACGTCGCCCCCAGCGTCCAGTCCACCGGCCCCGTAATCAGCGGGTTGCGCGCAAACGGCGCCGCCGGATCGAAGCTCCCCAACGTGCCGCTCGGCCCGAACGTGAGTTGCTCCGGATGCGTCAGCCGGATGCGCCGGTAGGGCGTCGTGGCGAAGCTCAACTCCAGCCGGTTGGTCAGGCCCACCGTCCAGCCCATCTGCGCGTCGGTGAACACCAGCCCGCCGGGTGTGCGCGAATACCGCTGCACATAGGCGCCGGAGCTCACCTGCCCGGGCAGCAGCGTCTCCGCCACCTGCGTCGCCCACAAGCCCGGCGTGCCCAGCAGCGAACCCTGCATCCGGCTGGCCTCAAAATCGCTATTGCTGGCCGTCGGCGCTTGCGCGCGGCCGGCAGCGGCATGCTTCGCCGCGGTGGACTTGGCCACCGCCGTATTCTTGACCTTGGCTTTCTTACTCGGGGGGGTCGCTGCCAACAGCGCCGCACTCAACCCGAGGCTCAACACGAGAATGGCGCCTACTGGCTTCTGAGCTGCAAACATCGTGCTTACATCTCCTTTCGCGGTGGAAACTTCCCTTGAAGGGGGAGGTTGTTCCCGCCCTCTCATTCCATTATGGGGGCATAACTCTGAAAATTTGGACATTAATCCCACTACAGAAGGACGCTTCCGGCATCCTCGCCGGTTTCAGGACATTTGCGCTTCCCGCATACAATATGTATCGAGCTCTGCCGCAGCATGAATGCCTCGTCCCAGCGCGCCCGCGTCCTCGTCGTGGACGACGAGCCCAACGAACGTCACGGCCTCGCCGAGCTGCTGGAAGCCTGGGGTTATACGGTGGATGCCGCCGCCGACGGGGTCGAGGCCCTCGAAATCCTCGGCCGTAGCCTGCCGCAGGCGGTGCTGACCGATATCCGCATGCCCCGCCTCGACGGACTCCAGTTACTCGCCCGCATCCGCCAGCGCTACGGCGCCCTCCCCGTGCTGGTGCTGACCGGCCAGGGCTCCAAAGAAGCCGTCATCGAGTGCCTCCGCCTGCGCGCCAGCGACTACGTCGAAAAGCCCATCCGCGCCGAAGAGCTCAAACCCCGCCTCGCCGATCTGGTCCGCGCCGCCTCCGAATCCGCCGCCCCCCCGCCCGCCGCTCCCGCCTATGTCGGCGCCTCCGAATCCGCCCGCCAGATCCGTGCCTTGGTCGAGCAGGTCGCCCCCACCACCGCCAGCGTGCTCATCACCGGCGAGAGCGGCACCGGCAAGGAAGTGGTGGCGCGCATGATCCACGGCCTCAGCCCGCGCCGGGAGCGCACCTTCCTCGCCATCAACTGCTCCGCCATCCCCGAAAGTCTGATGGAGAGCGAGATCTTCGGCCACGAGAAGGGCGCCTTCACCGGCGCCCAGGAGCGCCGCGCCGGCTGCTTCGAGCTGGCCGAAGGCGGCACCCTCCTGCTCGACGAAATCGGCGAGATGCCGCTGGCCACCCAGGCCAAGCTGCTGCGCGTGCTCGAGGACCGCCACCTGCGCCGCCTGGGTAGCAAGCAGGAGATCGCCGTCAACGTGCGCGTGCTCGCCGCCACCAACCGCCCGCCCGCCGAGGCGGTCGCCGCCGGCCAATTGCGCGGCGATCTTTACTACCGCCTCAACGTGTTCCATCTCCATCTCCCCCCGCTGCGCGAGCATCGCGAGGATCTGCCCGCGCTCTGCGCCGTGCTGCTCGCCCAGCTCAACCAGCGCCACCATCGCGCCGTCGCCCAGGTCGGGCCCGAGGTCATGAACGTCTTCGCCCACTACCGCTGGCCGGGCAACGTGCGCGAGTTGCGCAATGCCCTCGAGCGCGCCGTCATCGTCGCCTCCGGCCCCGTCCTGGAGCTCGGCCACCTCGCCCCCGGCTTTGGCGCGGCCGCGCCCTCCGCCGCCGTCCCGGATGACGGCGACAGCGTGCGCGTGCCCCTGGGCGCCACCGTGGATGAGGCCGAGCGCCTGCTCATCCTCAAAACCCTCGAGCGCGAGGGCAACAACAAGACCCGCTCCGCCGAGCGGCTCGGCATCAGCCTCAAAACGCTGCAGAATAAGCTGAAGGAGTACGCCGCCCGCGAATCCGCCCGCTAGCGCCCCGGCGGCGCCCGCCCCGCATGCGGCTGAAAACCAAGCTCACGCTCAGCATCTCCGGCTTGGTGCTGCTGGTCGTGCTCGCCGTCAACCTCGTCTTCCTCGCCAACAGCGTGCGCGAGCAGTGGCAGGAGCTCTATACCCACGCCGACTTCCTCGCCCACGAGATCTATAACGAGATGGGCCAGGAACTCGCCGCCACCCCTCCGGTCGGCGCCGTCGGCACCCCCGCCGGCGACGTGGCGCTGCAGGCCTTCTTCTACGGGCTCCCCCAGAGCCGAGCCATGAACAGCCTGTTCAGCTCGATCATCGGCTACAACCGCGATGTCCGCGATGTCGCCCTCGTCGCCCCCAACGGCGTCATCGTCATGGACTCGAATCCGCTGCTCCAGGGCCAGCCCCTGGCCCAGCGCCCGCTGATGAGCGAAGTCATGCAGGGCGGCGTCCGCGGCGTCTGGGCCCAGGCGCGCGCCATCTTCGGTCCCGAGCGGATCTACTCCTACAGCCTGGTCACCTCCGTCGCCGGGCGGCCGCTCGGCACCATCGCCATCGGGGTGGACAGCATCCTGCTCCGCACCACCATGCTCGCCCGCCTGCGCACCCTGCTGATCTACGGCGCGCTCATCGTCCTGCTCGCCACCGGCCTCGCCTGGAGTCTCGCCGACCTCGCCCTGGCTCCGCTCAGCGCCATCGGCGCCCAGCTCGACCGCCTCACCGCCGCCAACGCCCGCGCCGCCGCCGCCGCTCCGCCCGCCCGCCGCGACGAGTTCGGCCAGGTGCAATCCAAGATTCAGCGCCTGGGGCGCGAGATCGAAGACACCCGCCAGGTCTTC
>DAIDIF010000169.1 GCA_027451805.1 Acidobacteriota bacterium | reverse complement strand
CGGCTTGGCCAGCACCATGCCGCGCTCCACGTCCTCTTTCTCGGTGCCGCGCAGCAGCAGCCCGGCGTTGTCGCCCGCCAGCCCCTCGTCCAGCTGCTTCTTGAACATCTCGATCCCGGTCACCACCTTCTTCGTGGTCGGGCGGAAGCCGACGATCTCCACCTCCTCGCCCACCTTCACCTTGCCCCGCTCGATCCTGCCGGTCACCACCGTGCCGCGCCCGGAGATCGAGAAGATGTCCTCGATCGGCATCAGGTAGGGCTTGTCCACGTCGCGCTGCGGCAGCGGCACGTACCGGTCCACCGCCGCCATCAGCTCCTCCACCGACTTCTCCCACTTCTCTTCCCCGTTCAGCGCCCCCAGCGCCGAGCCCCGGATCACCGGAATCTCGTCCCCCGGGAACTGGTAGCTCTTCAGCAGCTCGCGCACCTCCAACTCCACCAGGTCGAGCAGCTCGGGGTCGTCCACCGCGTCGCACTTGTTCAGGAACACCACGATGTAGGGCACCCCCACCTGCCGCGCCAGCAGCACGTGCTCCTTGGTCTGCGGCATGGGCCCGTCGGTGGCCGCCACCACCAGGATCGCCCCGTCCATCTGCGCCGCCCCGGTGATCATGTTCTTGATGTAGTCGGCGTGCCCGGGGCAGTCCACGTGCGCGTAATGCCGGTTGGCGGTGGAGTACTCCACGTGCGCGGTCGCGATCGTGATGCCGCGCTCCCGCTCTTCCGGCGCGTTGTCGATCGAGTCGAACGAGCGGAACTGGATCTTGGGATCGTGCTTCGCCAGCACCTTGGTGATCGCCGCCGTCAGCGTGGTCTTGCCGTGATCGATGTGCCCGATCGTGCCCACGTTGACGTGCGGTTTGGAACGGTCGAATTTCTCTTTCGCCACCTATTCGTTCTCCTGTACTACCCCGGTCCTGCGCTTGCCTCCGCCCGCGCCAAGGCGCTGGAGCGGGAGACGGGATTCGAACCCGCGACGTTCAGCTTGGAAGGCTGACACTCTACCACTGAGTTACTCCCGCCCTGCCACTGCTGCCAGCTCCTGCCTCCTGCCCTGCCTCGATCCTGGAGCCGATGACCAGGATTGAACTGGTGACCTCGTCCTTACCAAGGACGCGCTCTACCAACTGAGCTACATCGGCCCGGCATGCCCGCCCGGCGCGGCATCGCCATCCGCCACATCCGCCTCCCGCCCCCAAGGCTTGGGAGCCGGGCGGCGCGGCGCCCACATCGTTCGCCCGGCGAACAGCAGCACCACCGCCACCGTCACCAGCCGGATCCTCCAATCGCTCAAGGTGGCCACACTGGCCACCAGCAAAGCCCCGTACAACACGCCCGCTGCGATCAACCGCCCGCGCGGGGCGCCTTTGTTCTCTGCTGTCAACTGCTCCTGCTGCACTGCGAAACCGCTTCGATCGTCAAACTGTGGTGGACAGGGGAGGATTCGAACCTCCGTAGCCCCAAGGGGCGACAGATTTACAGTCTGTTGGTATTAACCACTCACCCACCTGTCCTCAACCCGCCGTCGCTGGAGCTGGCGGAGGGAATTGAACCCCCGACCGGCTGATTACAAATCAGCTGCTCTACCGCTGAGCTACGCCAGCCGCCGGCTCCCGCCGACAAAATTCCATGCCGGGCCGCTTGCACACTCCAGCCCAGCCCATGCTGCGGTGACAAAGTCTTGATTGTATAAAAAAAAGACGCCAACTTGCAAACCGCACCGCCGCCGACAGCGGCGCGCACCCTGCCCCGTGCCGCATTCCCGACCCGCCACTCCTTGACCAGTATACGCCCGACGGCGGCCTCCCGGCTCCGCCAATGCTACATTGGGCGGTATGCGATCCGCTCGTGCCGCCGCCCTGGTGCTGGCCTTGGGCAGCCTGGGGGCGTTGCCGGGGGCGGTCCCCAGCCCGACGATGCCGCGCCGCGCCGCCGGAGGCGCGCCCGCGGCGGCGGTGGGTAGGGGGCGAGGCCCCGGCGAGCTGGACCAGCAGCGGTCCGGCCCACCGCGCACCCCCAAAAACCTGCAGGTGTTCCCCAAGGACACACCGATGCCGGAGCTGACCGCCAAAATGCGGGTGATCGCGGCCTCGCTGGGCGTAAAATGCGTTTTTTGTCATGTACGCGGCGATTGCGCCAGCGACGCCAAGCCCACCAAGCATGTTGCCCGCCGGATGCTGCGCATGGTGGCGGCGATCAACGACAACAACTTCAGCGGGCGGCCGGAGGTGAGCTGCTACACCTGCCATCGGGGCTCGCGGCGCCCCGTGTCGCAGCCGCCGATACGGGCGCGGGGCCGCGGCCGCCGGTGACGGTGGGGCGCCGGGCCGGGTGGCTGCTGTGGCCCGTGCTGGCGCTGGTCGCCGCCGGCGGGATCGCCTGGCAGCTCAACTACCGGCCGTGGGCGCCGGGCATCGTGCGCCGGCTACCGCCAGCCGAGACGCTGGTTTACCTCGACCTGCGCCCGTTGCGGGGCCGTTGGGCGGGGATGGACTGGGGCGGGACAAGGGCAGGCGGATCGGCCTACGCCCGCTTCGTGCAAGATTCCGGCTTTGACTACACCCGCGACCTCGACCAGCTGGGGCTGGCGCTGCGCGGCGACCCGGCGCACCCGGTGAGCGCCTGTGCGCTGCTCGAGGGCCGCTTTCCGGCGGGCTTCACCGCCTATCTGGACCGGCACGCCCGCCGCCGGCGGCGCATTGCCGGGGGCGCGGCCTGGCAGTTTCCCGGCTTCGCCCGGCCGCAGCAGACGATGACGGTGGCGCTGGTGGCGCCCGACCTGCTGGTGGTGACCAACGCCGCGAATCCGGCGCCGGACATTGTTCGCGCCCAGAGCGGCTGGCACGGCGCGCCGCGCCTGTGGCGGGCCGCGTTCTGGCAGCCGCGGCCGACGGCGTACCTGGCGGCGAACACGCGGCGGCTCGCCGCCGAGCGCCAGCTCGACGGCGGGCAGCCACCCTGGGCGGGCGCACGCGAGATCGAGGTCAGCCTGCGCCTCGCGCCCCCCGGGCAGGCGATCCTGCAGGCGGTGGAGCAGGCCGGCGACGCGGCAGCGGCGGGGCGCGCGCAAGCCTGGTGGGGGAGCGAACTGCGGGCCCTGGGCGCCGGCCTCAGCGCGGAGACATCCACCCGCGCGCTGGCGGCGCCCCTGGGGCGGGTGCGGCTGGAGCGCAGCGGCAGCCGCCTGAGCGCGACACTGCGGCTCAGGCCGGGGGAGCTGCGCCGTTGGCTGGCCGTTTCTGCCGGGCGCTGAGGAGCAGTCTAGTTCCCGGCCACGCCGGGCAGGGTTTTCACGAACGCGTCGAAGTCGGCGTGCAGCTTCTCGCGCGGGCCTTTGCGGATGTAGATCATGTGGCCCGCCAGGTAGTGGTGAATGATGATGTGGGTCTGCTCCTGCGGCGTGATGAAGAGGTGCTTCATGCTGTAGGTGGCTTCGAACATCGGCGTGGCCTCGTCGAAGTAGCCCTCCACCAGCATCAGCCGCATGGCGGGGTTGCGCGCAAAGGCGCTCGCCAGCAGGGCGCTGGTGTCCGCGGTGCCGCTCCAGGCTCCGCCCAGCTGGAAGTTCCAGGGGGGCACGCCGGCGCCGCCCATGCCGCGGTCGCCGTACTCCAGCGTGGTCTTGTAGTGGAGCTCGTTGCGGAGATAGTTCACGAACTCGTCAATGTAGGGCACCTCGTTGAGACCGCTGGGATCGTATTCCATGAAGCCCGAGCCGGGGATGCGATTGGTGCCGGTCTGGCCGGCGTCGTAGCGGCCCATGATCTCTTTTTCCGGCAGCATCAGCTCGCTATTGAACTGCTCGGTGCCGATGCGCAGGTTCCAGTCGTCGAGGTATTGCTTGGGCAGGCCGGTGAAGCGCGCCATCTCGTCAATTGCCTGTTGGCGTTCGGCGCCCTGCAGCGTGTCGCCCATATCGAGGTAATGCTCGTACTTGGTGCTGGCCCAATCCTCGGCCTGCTTCACCACTTGCGCAATGGGCTCTTTTTGCAGGTCGGCGGGCAGTTTCTTGCGCTCCCAGGCGGTCGCGGTCAGCGTTGGCAGCGCCAGCCAGTAGGGCCGATCGTCACTGAGCGAGGGCGAGAGTGTGGAGAGGTTGAGCACGCTGGACAGCAGCACCACGCCGCTGACCGCGATGTGGTGTTGCAGCAGCGTGCCGGCCAGGCCGGCGGAGCGGAAGGTGCCGTAGCTTTCGCCCGCCAGAATGATGGGGGAGTTGATGCGATTGTTGTCGTACAGCCACAGCCGGATGAACTCGCTGAAGGTCTGCAGGTCGCCGCTCACGCTCGCCGCCCGCGCCAGGTTGGCGTAGTTGGTGGCGCGGCTGTAGCCGGTGCCGACCGCATCCACAAAGACCAGGTCGGTGGCGTTGAGCCAAGTATCCTGGTTATCCACGATCTTGTAGGGCGGAGGCGGAATGCTGCCGTCGTTATTGAGGGCCACGCGGCGCGGGCCGAAGCCCCCCATGTGCACATAGACCGAATCCGAACCCGGGCCGCCGTTGTAGCTGAAGGTCACCGGACGGGGATGGTTGGGATCGGGGTTGTCGAGGGTGTAGGCGACGTAGAACATGTGGGCTTCGGTCTTGCCGGTGGCGTCCGGAATCGGCATCTTGCCCACGGTGGCGGTGTAGGAGAGGGTCTTGCCGTTGACCGTGATGGTATGGTGGGTGACCACCGGCGGCGGATCGGTGGCCTGCGGCTCGTAGCCGAAGTTTTCCGCCATCGCGCCGCCACGGCCGCCGCGCCCGCGCGCCTGCCCCGCCGCCGGCAGCCACGCCGCCAAGGCCGCGGCCATCGCCACCGCCGTCCACGCCCACCCACGCTGTCTCATGGAATCTCCTCGACCGGGATTCTCCGGTCCCCGGGATTGTGGCAGTTGGCCGGGCGTTTGGGCAAGCAAATTCAGCTACACTGCACCCATTGGAGACCAGCATGCGATGGGCGACATTGGCGGCGGTAGTGTGCGCGGCCGGCTTGGCCACGGGCTGCGGGTTGGCGCCCGGCCACGGCGGCCTGCGCTTCGCATTGTACTTTCCCGTCACCGCCCACTCGACGCCGATCACCGGCCGTGTCTTCGTCTTCATCAGCCGCCGCGGCACGCCCGAACCGCGCCTCGAACCCAGCGGCTATACCGGCGACACGCCGTTTTTCGCCACCGACGTGAACCGGCTCCAGCCGGGCAACGTCGTCATCGTGGACGATACGGCGCGCGGATTTCCGCTCGCCCGTCTGGCGCAGCTTCCGGCCGGCGACTACTACGTGCAGGGGCTGATGAATGTCTACACGCAGTTCGCGCGCAGCGACGGGCACGTAGTCTGGCTGCATAGGGACCATTGGGAGGGTCAGCATCTGGCCACCTCGCCCGGCAACCTGGTGAGCCCGGTAATGCACGTCCATCTCGACCCGGCGCACGGGCAGGCGGTCACGCTGGCGCTGAATCGCGTGCTGCCGCCGGTGGCGATGCCGCGCGACACGGCGTGGGTGAAACACATCAAGATCCAGAGTCCGATGCTGAGCCGGTTTTGGGGCCACGCCATGTACCTGGGCGCGACCGTGCTGCTGCCCAGGGGCTACGCCCAGAACCCGCACCGCAAATACCCGGTGGTCTACGTGCAGGGCCATTTCACGCTGCGCCCGCCCTACGGCTTCACCACGCATCCGACGCCGCCCAGCCCGCGGCGGGCGCAATTCATGAAGGTATTGGGGATCGAGAGCGGCTACCAGTTTTATCAGGCGTGGAATTCACCCGGGTTCCCGCGCATGATCCTGGTCACGTTCCAGCACCCGACGCCGTATTACGACGATTCCTACGCGGTGAACTCGGTCAACGACGGCCCCTACGGCGACGCCATCCTGCAGGAGCTGATTCCCTACGTGGAGACGCACTTCCGCATTATCCGCAAGCCCAGCGCGCGCATGTTGACGGGCGGATCCACGGGGGGGTGGGAGTCGCTCGACCTGATGGTGAAGCATCCCGACTTCTTCGGCGGCACCTGGACGTTTTATCCCGATCCGCTCGACTTCCACCACTTCCAAAGCGTGAACCTCTACCGCGACCGCAACGCCTTTGTGGCCCCCAACTCCGACCCCTGGCTGCCGGCGCCGCGCTATATGATGCGCGAGCCCGACGGGCAGCCCCTGGTCACCTACCAGCAAATGAGCCAGGACGAGGCGGCGCTCGGCACCCACGGGCGCTCGGGCGAACAGCTGGACATCTTTTTCGCCACCTTCGGCCCGATCGGCGCCGACGGCTACCCGGTGCCGCTGTGGAACCTGCACACCGGCGCGATCAACCCGCAGGCGGTCGCCTACGCGCGCGCCCACGGCTACGACATCACCGCGTACATGAAGCAACACTGGGCCACGCTCGGCCCCAAGCTGATCGGCAAGATCCACGTCTACGTCGGCGATATGGACAGCTTCTACCTCAACCTGGGCGTGTACGGCCTGCAGAACTTCATGGAATCCACGCAACACCCGCACTACGCCGGCACCTTCGTCTATGGGCGGCCGGAAAAACCGCACGGCTGGAACGGGGGCATGACCAACGCCGAGCTGATGCGGCAGATCTACGCGGCGGTGCGGCCGTGAGCCTGACGATCGCGCTCGACGGCCAGGTGGCGGCGGTGAGCGGCGGCTCGCGCGGCATCGGCGCGGCGACGGTGAAGCTGCTGGCGCAGGCGGGAGCGGCGGTGGCGTTCAGCTACGTGCGCGGGCGGGACGCGGCGGAGGCGGTGATCGCCGCCTGCCCGGACCCGCGCCGGGTGGCGGCGATCGCGGCCGATGCGCGCCAGCCGGAAGCGGGCGTTGCGCTGACGCGGCACGCGGTGGAGCGCTTCGGGCGGCTGGATATCGCGGTGGCCAACGCCGGCGTCTGGAACGCCGAGGAGGCGCCGATCGAGGCGCTGGAGCCGGCGGCATGGGCGGAGACGATCGCCTGCAACCTCACCGGCGTGTACAGCCTGGCGCGGGCGGCGGTGGCGCAGATGAAGCGGCAGGCGGCGCGCGCCGGGGCGGCGGAGAACGCGCCGCGGGGGCGGATCATTGCGGTGAGCTCGACCGCGGGCCAGCGCGGGGAAGCCGGGCACGTGGATTATGGCGCCGCCAAGGCGGGCGTGATCGGGCTGGTGCGCGGGCTGGGGCCGGAGGTGGCGCGCGACGGCATCCGGGTGAACAGCGTCGCGCCCGGCTGGGTGGACAGCGACATGTCGCGCCCGGCCATCGCCGCGCACCCGGAGCGCATTGTCGGCGCGATTCCGCTGGGACGGGTGGGCACGGCGGAGGAGATCGCGGGCTGCATTGTGTTCCTGTGCACGCCCTGGGCGAATTTCATGACCGGCTCGGTCATGAGCGTCAACGGCGGCGCGGTGCTAGCCTAGGCAACAAGCTCCCATGCCGTCACAACTCTGGCAGACCAAGTCCATTGACAAGCTGATCGCCGATTCGGAGGCGCCCGGCCACCGGCTGAAGAAGTCGCTCGGCCCCTGGAGCCTGACCGCGCTCGGCATCGGGGCGATCATCGGCTCGGGCATTTTCGTGCTCACCGGCACCGCCGCGGCGGGCGAGCACTATGCCGTGCCCTCGCTGCTGCACGCGCAGATTCTTGACATCGTCACCAGCCTGCTGCAGCACGGCAACCTGTCCACCGCGATGCTGCACGGACGCCCGCCGGCGGGGCCCTCGATCGCCATTTCCTTCATCCTGGTGGCGATCGCCTGCAGCTTCGCCGGATTATGCTACGCCGAGCTGGCGTCCATGATCCCCATCGCCGGCTCCGCCTATACCTACAGCTACGCCACGCTGGGCGAGATCATCGCCTGGATCATCGGCTGGGACCTGATCCTCGAGTACGCGGTGAGCAACGTGGCGGTGGCGGTGGGCTTTTCCGGCTACTTCACCAGCCTGCTGGCGCAGGTGGGCATCGCCCTGCCGCAGAAGCTGAGCGAGCCGATCTGGCAGAACGGGGTGCGCACCGGCGCCTGGTTCAACCTGCCGGGCTTCCTGGTGGTGATGCTGCTGACGATGCTGCTGGTGCGCGGCGTGCGCGAGTCGGCCGAAACCAACAACATCATGGTGATCGTCAAGCTCGGCGCGATCCTGATCTTCATCGCGGCGGGCGCGATGCTGATTCACCCCGCCAACTGGAAGCCGTTCGCGCCCTCCGGGTTCGCCGGCATCGTCACCGGCGGCGCCATCGTCTTCTTCACCTACATCGGCTTCGACTCCGTCTCGACCGCCTCGGAAGAGGCGATCAACCCGCAGCGCGACATTCCCTTCGGCATCATCGCCTCGCTCATCGTCTGCAGCGTTCTCTATGTGGGCGTCGCCATCGTGCTCCTGGGGATGATGAAGTACACCACCTTCCTCAGCGGCCCGGCGGCGGATGCGCCGGTGGCGTACGCGCTGCGGACCTTGGCCGCCAACCGCTGGGTGCAGTTGGTGGTGGTGGTGGGGGCGTTGATGGGGATGCTGAGCTCGCTGCTGGTGTTCCAGTACGGGCAGACGCGCATCTGGTTCGCGATGTCCCGCGACCGGCTGCTGCCCGGCATCTTTTCCAAGGTCCATCCGCGCTACAAGACTCCCCATTGGTCGAGCTGGATCGCCGGCCTGGCGGTGGGGATCCCTGCGGGCATCGTGGACATCGGCAGCGCCGCCGACTTGAGCAACATCGGCACGCTGTTCGCCTTCGTGCTGGTGGCGCTGGGGGTGCTGATGTTGCGCCGCCGCCAGCCGGAGCGGCCGCGCGGATTCCGGGTGCCGTTCGTCCCGCTGTTCCCGATTTTGGCCATCGTGTTCTGCGGCGGGCTGATGTTCGCGCTGCCGGTGATCACCTGGATCCGCTTTCTGGTCTGGCTGGCGATCGGGCTGGTGATTTACTACTTCTATGGCCGGCGGCGCAGCGAGTTCCACGCCGCCTCGCCAGCCGAGCGGCTCAGCGCCCGCCGCTAAGCGCTCAACCTCAACCCGGCTGGATTCATCTCACCGCACGCGGCAGGTCCGCGCCGGCGCTGGGCGGCAGCTCAGACCTTGAGCCCGACCAGGCGCATCAGCGCCAGGGCGTTGCTGGTGGTGACGACGCCATCGCGGAGACGGTAGTCGAAGCTGATGTCGCCACCCTGAATGTGGTCCTCCAAATGCACGTTGCGGATGCGCGGCTCCTCCGCCGCCAGCGCCGCCAGCGCCAAGTCGTGGGTGGTGACCAGCCCGAGCGTGGGCCGCGCCAGCAGCGCCAGGATCAGGCCGCGGGCACCGATCTCGCGGTCGTGGGAGTTGGTGCCCTCGAGCAGCTCGTCGAGCAGGAAAAGCAGCGGGCGCGAGCCCTCGGCCAACTCGAACACCTGGCGCAAGCGCAAAATTTCGGCGTAGAAGCCGGAACGCCCGAGCAGCAGCGAATCGCTGGTGCGCAGCCGGGTGGCCAGCGCGGTGGGGGTGAGACGCAGACTGCGGGCGCGGACCGGCGCGCCCATGTGGGCCAGCACGGTGTTGACGCCGACGGCGCGCAGCAGCGTGCTTTTGCCGGACATGCTGGAGCCGGAAACCAGCAGCACGCGCGTCTGAGGGTCCAGCCGCAGGCCATTGCGCACGCAAGCGGAGGCGGGCAGCAGCGGATGGCCGACCTCCTCGCCGTCCCAGAGCACGGCGCCTGGCGTCTCGACCCACTCGGGAAACACGTCCTCGGGGCGCTCCCAGGCGAGGCTGGCGAGCGAGAGCAGCGCCTCGCACTCGGCCACCTGGTCGAGCCAGGCGGCGAGGGCGGCGCCATGCCGCCGCCGCCAGGCGTCGAGCGCGGCGGCGACCTGCAAACGGTAGAGCAGCGTGAAGTTGAGCACCTGACCCATCAGGCTGTCGTCCGCCTCCGCCCAATCGCCCAGCAGCGCCAGCCGGCGCAACGCCGCCACCCCGGCGGCGGGACCGGGGCCGCTTGCGCTGGCGCGGCCGCTCAACGCCAATACCCCGGCCAACAAGCGCAAGCCTTCGCCGTTGGCGCCGCGGGGGGCAAGCGCAGCGGCGGCGGCAGGGCTGAGGCGGTTGAGCAGCAACGCCGCCGCCAGCAGCGCGGCCAGCGTCGCGGCATAGTGGGCATCAGCCATGCCGTAGATCACGCCGGCGAGTACGGCGGTGCCGGCCAGGAGCACGGCCGCCTGGGCGCGGGCACCCAGCCGCGGTGGCGCTTGCGCCCAAGCCTGCAACTGGGCCGGTGTCAACTGCGCCTGCAACTCGTGGCCCAACGCGGCGATGCGCTCGCGCAGATCGAGCTCGCCGCGCAAGGCCGCGACCCGCACCTGGCGGCGGCGCACCTCCGCCGGCGGCGCCGCCTGCAGCAGCCAATCCGCCAAGCGCTGCTGACCGATGCTGGTGCGGGCCTGGCAGAGAAGCTCGAACAGGCTGCCTTTGCCGAAGAGATCGAGATCGGCGGCGTAGGGGTGATCGGGCGGCAGGAAGGCATCTCCGGGCACGCCCGCGCCCGCCCATTGCTCGCGGGTGCGCGCCAGCAGGCGATCGTAGTAGGCGACGAGGCGCTCGGCCCGTTGCCTTAGGCGCAACACCCGATCGTGGGCCACGAACAACGCCGCCAACAGCAGCAGGGCCGGCAGCAGCCACCAGGAACGGAGCGCATGCGACCGGAGCGCCAGCCAGGCCAGCCCCAGGCCGCCGAAGAAGACGGCCAGCTTGGACCACCCCAACCCGGCATCCCAGCGCGCGGCGCGCGCCGCCCGGCGCTGCTGCCGTTCCCGCCGGCCGGTGTATTCGATCATGCCGAATTAGCCGGCGACCGCCTCGGGCGATTCCCAGCGGGGCCGCGGCGTCTCGCGCGTGAGCGCGCCGGCGATGAGCGAGGCGGCGCGCTCCAGGAGCGCCTGATCGTGCTCGTTAAAGGCGCTGGGCAGGTCACTGTCAATGTCAATCTCGCCCAGCACTTTGGCGTCGTCGAGTATCGGCACGACGATCTCCGAGCGGGTGGCGAGCGAGCAGGCCAAATAGCGCACGTCCGCAGCCACGTCGGGCACGATGAGCGACCGGCCGGCGCGCGCCGCGGCCCCGCAGATGCCCTGCCCCACCGGGATGCGGACATGCGGCGAGGGCAGGCCGGCGAAGGGGCCAAGGCGCAGTTCCTGGCCTTCGAGCAGGTAGATGCCGACCCAGTGGTAGTGCGGCACGCGGGCCTTGAACAGCCCCACCAGCGCGCGCATCAGTTCGGCGGCATTGCGCCCCTCCGCCACGCGCTCCAGGTCGTCCGAGAGCGCTTCCACACGGTCGAGATCCATCGCCAACGTGACGCGAAAGCTGGAGTTGCCGGCAGCCATGACTCTAATGATACCTGTCCGTCCGGCTCCCAGCCGCGGTTCGCGCCGCGGGGCGGGTGTGGTATCCTGAATACGGCGCACGTGCCGCTGTCTGTTTTTGCCGTGCGCGATTCGAAATCGCCGGACCAGGACTTTCCACCTGCGCAGCTCGGCTGCCATGAATCGAAGCTTGCTTCGCAGTTTGGCCTTCAGGCCCCCGTATCGGGGCCGCGCAACAGCGAGGCCTGCGCTCCGGCACCCAACCCCGTGAACGAAGAAAAACTCAAGATTGCCGTTTTCATTGATTTTGACAACATCCAAATCGGCGTGCGCAGCACGCTCAACCGCGACTTTGACCTGGCGCTGGTGCTCGAGGCGCTGAAGGAGCGCGGCGAGGTGGTCACCAAGATCGCCTATGGCAACTGGAAGCGCGCCGGCGAACTCACCCGCACGCTCACCCAGAACGCCGTGCTCATGGTGCAGCGCGACCTCACCCCCCGCGGCGACAAGAACGGCGCCGACATCAACCTGGCGCTGGATGCGCTGGAGATGGCCATCAACCATCCCCATATCAATGCCTTTGTGGTGGTGGGCGGCGACAGCGATTTCATCGCCCTGGTGGAAAAGCTGAAGCAGTACAACAAGGCGGTGTTCGTGGTGGGCGGGCGCAGCTTCACCAGCAGCGTGCTGCAGCGCAACTGCCGCGAGTTCCTGGCCTACGAGAACCTGGTCGAAGCCACCGCCACGCCCAGCGACCGGCGGCGCGAGGACGGCGTGCGGCGGCGCGAGGTCTATCCTCTGCAGCGCGCCGTGGCGCTGGTGTACCGCGGCCTCAAAGTGCTGGCCGACCGCGAAGTGCAGGCGCAACTGGGGCTGCTGAAGAGCACGCTGATCCAGTTGGACTCCACCTTCAACGAGCGTGACTTTGGCGCCAGTTCGTTCCGCAGCTTCATGCAGAAGATGGCGGACGCGCAACTCCTGAGCGTGCGCCAGCAAGGCAACAGCTACGTGGTCGAGCCGCTGGAGCGTGAACCCCCGACGCCCGAGGCGCCCGCCGACAACAGCGAGGCGCGCGCCGAGGCGGGCGGCGAAAGCGAAGCCGCGCCCCTGGGCAGCGGCGAGGGCGGAGAGAACGGGGAAGGCAGCGAAGGGGAAGGCGAAGCCTCCGAAGCCCGAGCTGCGGTTGCGGTTGCGATGGCGCCGCCGGCGCCGCCGGTGGCCACGCGGCCGCCGGAGGAAGCGCTGGAGCTGCTGCAGCGCGTTCTCTCGCCGCTGCGCGGCACCAACCCGCGCCCGCTCTATTTGCGCAACGTCAAGCAACTCTTGCGCGCCGAGGCGCCCAGCTTTGACGAGCAGCAGCACGGGTTTGCCTCCCTGGTGGATCTGCTGCGCGCCGGCCAGGGGCAGAACTGGCTGCGGCTGCAGCGTGACCGCCGCGGCGCCCTGCGCGTGTTCATTCCGCCCACTGGCGGCGGCGCCGGCGCGCCCGCCGGCGCTGGCGACGGCGAGGGGGGAGCGCGGGAGATTGGCAACCGCGCCGAGCCGCGTCCGGCGGCGATGCCGGCGGAAGCGGACGAAGACCGCCAGCCGGTGTTTCCCGATGCCGAGCCGGCGGCGCCGGCGTTCGCCGCCAAGGCCCCCACCGAGAGCGGTCTGGACCCGGAAGACTCCCAGATCGCGGTCCTGGGCTACTACACCGGCATCCACGGCGAGGCGACGGAGGAGCAGCCGCTTAGCCTGGCGGCCGCCGTGGCCGATGGTGGCCGCAAGAAGCGCAGCCCGCGGCCCAAGACCGAGGGTGGCGCGCGCCGGCGCAAGCCCAAGCGTTAATTGGGCTTTACTCAAACGCGGGGCCGGTCGTGGCTTCGCCACGACACCCGCTACCACCTACGGGCGAGGTTCCGCGGGGGCCCCTTCGCCCCGCTCCACCTCGCCCTTGTTGGCCCCACGTGTGCGGGGCTGGTCGCGGAGCCACCGCGTCCTTGAGGGCAAAAAAATAAGGCCGCCCCGGAGGGCGGCCTTTCAGCTTGTACTGGCTCTCGCGATTAGAACTGCGAAGGGCTGACGATGCAGTTCGAGCACTTCGTGGCTTCGTGCACCACGATGCCCGTCACCACCGCGGCTGCCGCGGCAATGCCGATCGCCACCGGAACGGCCATGCTGGCGCCCGAGGACGCAGCCGCCGCCGGCGCCTGATCGCTGAACGACACCGCATCGCCGGTGTGCACCGTGTAGGCGCTGTGGGCAGCCTTCACGGACACCGTGCCGGCGATCGCCTCAACGTACACTTTCCCCGAAAGGTCGTACACGTTGAAACGGGTCTGCGCCGTCGCGGGAACCACGGTGCGGGTGTTGAGCTCAACCGGCAGCATGCCGGAGACCTTCACCAAACCGCTGGTCAGACGGATCTGAGTGGCGCTGTTCACGCTCACCATCCGGAAATTGGTATTGGAAGCGGCGATCAACGAACCCCCGGGCAGCACCATGCGGGCGCTACCAGACGTGCTCGTCGAGACCAGATCCCCGGCAACGATCGCTGAGCCCGCGGTGACCGGAAGACCGTTGACGGCCACCGTACCTGCCATGGGACTCAGAATCGCGCCGCTGGCTCCGAACAGGGGCAGAGCGGCCACGGCGGCCACCAACCCCATCGCCATCAAGGAACGGCGAATCTTCATCAGAAACCTCCTTACATCTACGGGCAGAAGCAACAGCACTACCGCTTACTCTTGTACCATCGGCGCAGGGGAGATGCAAGCTTAATCGGCAAGTCTCTGCACACTCCCGGTGGCTTACCAGTAACTGCAAGAACCTGCACCCCCCACCCGTAGTGGTGAACAGCGGCACTCTACCATACGCTCGGTAGGGAGGGGATCGCCGCCGCGGCGCTACAATCGCAGAATTGGTCGCTACGCTATGGATCCCTCCAAATACCACGCCGCCACCGTGACCGCGCGCCAGGATCTGAGCCCGGATTTGTGGACGATGCGCCTGCGCATGCCCGAGCCCTTTACCTTCAAGCCTGGCCAGTACGCCACACTCGGACTGGAAGACGACAGCGGGATGCACGAGCGACCGTATTCGATCGTCTCCAGCCCGGCGGAGGCGGAGTTGGAGTTCTTTTTTGAATTGGTGCCGCACGGCGAGGTCACGCCGCGGCTGTACAAGCTGCAACCGGGCGACGCGGTGCTGGTGCGGAAGTCGGCGAAGGGGCTGTTCGTGCTCGACCGCAAGCGCGGCCACAAGCAGCACCTGCTGGTTTCCACCGTCACCGGCGTGGCGCCGTTCGTGAGCATGCTGCGCTCGTGGGCGCGGGATCCGGGGTGGGCCCCGGAGGGCACGCGCCTGCTGCTGATCCATGCGGGCAGCCGCTCGTGGGAGTTCGGCTACGCCGCCGAGCTGCAGGAGCTGGCTGCCAAGCTGCCGTTGGAGCTGGTGCTGTCGGTGTCGCGGCCCTGGGAAGACACCGCCTGGCAGGGAGAGCGCGGCCGCGCCGAAGACCTGGTCCGCAAGTACGCCGACGCCGCCGGCTTCCATGCCGGGAGCACGTCGGCCTACCTGTGCGGGCATCCGCAGATGATCGAGAACGCCAAGGGCATTCTGACGCGCAGCGGGCATGCCAAGCAGGACCTGCACGAGGAGATTTATTTCATCCTGCCCAAGGCGGCAAGCGGAAGCTGAGCGGCGGCCATGGGCATTCCGCTGCTCCAGATTGACGCCTTCAGCAGTCGCGCCTTCGCGGGCAATCCGGCGGCGGTGTGCTGGCTGGAAGAGCCGCGGCCGGCGGAGTGGATGCAACGCGTGGCGGCGGAGATGAACCTGTCGGAGACCGCCTTCCTGGAGCCGCACGCCGAAGGGTTCGGGCTGCGCTGGTTCACGCCGAAGGTCGAGGTGGATTTGTGCGGGCACGCCACGCTGGCCTCGGCGCACGCGCTGGAGCAGTGGGGGCGGATCCGGGCGGGCGAGCAGGCGCGCTTCCAAACGCGCAGCGGCTGGCTGACGGCGGAGCGGCGGGGGAGCTGGATCGAACTGGATTTTCCAGCGCGGGCGGCAGCGCCGGCGCCGATGCCGGAGGGGCTGGCGGCGGCGCTGGGCGGGGTCGCGGCGAAGGCCTGCAGCCGCGGCGGCGGGCCGGTGGGGGAGAACTACCTGGTCGAGTTGGACTCGGCGCAGGCGGTGCGGGCGGCGCGGCCCGACTTCGCGGCGTTGGCCCGGCTGGCGCTGCGCAGCGTGGCGATCACGGCGCGGGGCGATGCGCCCTACGATTTCACCTCGCGCTTTTTTGCGCCGGCCGCCGGCGTCAACGAGGATCCCGTCACCGGCTCGGCGCACACGCAATTGGGGCCGTACTGGGGCGCGAAGCTGGGCAAGAGCGCCTTGCTGGCCTACCAGGCGTCGGCGCGCGGAGGCGAGCTGCGGCTACAGCTGCAGGGGGAACGCATCCGGCTGGCGGGCGAAGCGGTGACGGTGATGCAGGGCGAACTGATGGCCTAGGGGAGGCGGCGCAGCAGCCAGCGCAGGCTGGCGGCGAGGCGCTCGGCCGAGGCGCCGGGGGCGGCGAGCGCGGCGGCAATCTCAGCGCCGGCGCACAACGGGCCCGCCCAGCTTCCGCCGGCGCGTTCGACCGCGGCCGCCCACTCCTCGCGCGGCAGCCGGGGCGCGCACATCACCGGCACGGCGCCGGGAGCGGCGGCGGCCACGTGGGCGGCGAGGGCGGACGCATCCAGGCGGCCGCCGGCGAACAAGAGCGGACTGTAGAGGCGCAGCGAGGCCGCCGCGCCGCGTGCCGCCAAGCTGCCGCTCAAGCCGGCGGCCCGCGCGGCGGAATCTTCGCGGCCGCCGAAGAAGTCGAGCGCAAGCGGCTGTGCCGGGCCGGCGCCCAGGCGTTCGAGTTCCGCCGCGGCGACGCGCAACGCGATGGCGGCGGCATGGGCGCCGCCCGCCGCCGGCCAGTCGCACCAGCCGAGGAGGGGGGCGGGCGCCGCCGGCAGTTCGGCGATCCAGAGCGCGGCGACGGCGGGCTCGCCCGGCAGCGGCTCCAGCACGCGCCAAGCGCTGGCCGCCAAAGCATCGGCGGTAGCGAGCAGCGCGGCCTCGGCCTGGCGGTCGAGCGCCGCCAACAGGGCGCGCACCGAGGCGTCGCGCAGCGCCGCCTCCGCCTCGGCCGCGCTTTCGCCGGCGGCGCGCCGCCGCTCCTGCCACAGGCGCTGCCAGCGCAGGCGCAAGCGAGGTTCTTCCGGCAGCGGCGGGCACACCAGGACCGGGCGCGGCGCCGGCAGCCGGGCGAGGGCGGCCTCCGCCGGGAGGCGCAGAGATTCGGCCAAGGCGATGCGCGGCGAAGCCACGAGGCCGAGTTTACAACAGCGTCAGTCCACGGCGAGGCAGGGCGCCCCAGGGGCCAGAGGCTCGACCTCGCCGATGCAGGGGCCCAAGCGGGCATCGGCGGGGGCCTCGGGCGGCAGGCTCACCAGCAAGCCGCCGCTGGTCTGCGGATCCCAAAGCAGGGTGCGCAGCGACTCGGGCACGGAGCCGGCGAAGGCGACATCGGCCTGGGCGAAGTCACGGTTGTTAAGCAGGCCCTGGGACTGGAAGCGGGCGGCGTAGGCGGCGGCGCCGGCCAGCAGTGGCACGGCAGCGGCGCGCAGGCGCAAGCGCACGCCGCTGGCGCGCGCCAGCTCGCGCGCGTGGCCGAGCAGGCCGAACCCGGTGACGTCGGTGGCGGCGTGAGCGCCGCGCTCCAGCGCCGCCGCGGCGGCATCGTGGTTCAGGGTCTTCATCATCGCCACAGCGGCGGCCACGTCCGCGGCATTCGCCGCGCCCTGTTTGAGGGCGGTGGTGATGACGCCGGCGCCCAGCGGCTTGCTCAAGTGGATCCGGTCGCCGGGCCGGGCGCCGGCGTTGCGCAACACCTTCCCGGGATGGACAACGCCGGTGACGCTGAAGCCGAACTTGAGCTCCTCGTCCCGCACGCTGTGGCCGCCGCCGAGGACGCAGCCGGCCTCGGCCAGCTTATCCAGCCCGCCCTGCAGGATACGCTCGAGCAGGTCCGCCGGCTGGCGCGGCGGAAACGCCAAGATGGAAAGCGCGATCAGCGGGCGCCCACCCATGGCGTAGACGTCGCTGAGCGCGTTGGCGGCGGCGATGGCGCCGAAGTCCTCGGGGTCATCCACGATGGGAGTAAAAAAATCCAGCGTCTGCACCAGCGCCAGGTCGGGCCCGAGGCGGTAAACCGCGGCGTCCTCGGCGCCCTCGAAGCCGACGATCAGATCGGGGTCGGGGACACGCCGCAGCTTGGGCAGCACCGCTTCCAGCAGCGCCGGACTGAGCTTGGCGGCGCAACCGCAAGCCTGCGCCAGCGCGGTGAGCCGCTGGGGCGGGGATGGGGATGGAGATGACAGGGGCATCGCTTTTGTTAGAATGTATCCCGGATGGCTCCTGAACGCCCTCGCCCAGTCCGCAAAGCCGTGTTCCCCGCCGCCGGGCTGGGCACGCGCTTCCTGCCGGCCACCAAGGCCCAGCCGAAGGAGATGCTGCCGCTGGTGGATAAGCCCATTATCCAGTATGGCGTGGAAGAGGCGCTCGACTCGGGCATCGACAACATCATCATCATCACCGGCCGGGGCAAGAACTCGATCGAGGACCACTTCGATGTGAGTTTCGAGCTAGAACGCATGCTGGAGGAAAAGGGCAAGACCGACCTGCTGGCGGTGGTGCGCGAAGTCAGCGACATGATCCACGTCTCCTACGTGCGCCAGAAGGAGGCGTTGGGGCTGGGGCATGCGGTGCTGGCGGCGGAGACGATGGTGGGCGACGAACCGTTCGCGGTGCTGCTGGCGGACGACGTGATTGACGCGCCGGTGCCGGTGGTGCGGCAGATGCTGGACGTGTACGAGGCGACCGGGGCGAGCGTGGTGGCGGTGGAAAAGATTCCGGGCGACGCCATCTCCAGCTACGGCGTGGTGCGCCGGGCCGAGGGTGCGCAGACATTTGAGCCGCAGCAGTTCCTCGGACCCGCGTTCCGCATCTCCGACCTGGTGGAGAAGCCGCGGCTCGAGGACGCGCCCTCCGACCTGGCGGTGGTGGGCCGCTACCTGCTCACGCCCGCGATCTTCAAGCATCTGCGGCGGGTGGGGCGGGGCGCGGGGGGCGAAATCCAGCTCACGGACGCGATGCGCACGCTGGCGCGCGAGGAGCCGGTCTACGCCTTCCAGTTCCAGGGCCGGCGGCACGACACCGGCGACAAGCTGGGCTTTCTGCAGGCGACGGTGGAACTGGCGCTGCAACGCGAGGACCTGGGCGCCGCCTTCCGGCAGTATCTGCATGGCCTGCGCCTGTAGGCCGCTGCCGCGCCGCTTTTTTCTTCCCTCCCCCGAGGTGGTGGCGCCGGCGCTGCTGGGCAAGCTGTTGGTGCGCCGCCGCGGCGGGGATGAAGTGCGGGCGCGGATCGTGGAGACGGAAGCCTATCTCGGCCGCGGCGACGCCGCCGCGCACGCGGCGCGCGGGCTGACGCCACGCACGGCGGTGCTGTTCGGCGAGCCCGGCCGCGCCTATATCTACCTCGCCTACGGGCTGCACTGGTGCCTCAACGTCTCCACCCTGCCGGCGGGCGAGGCGGGCGGCGTGCTGCTGCGCGCCGCCGCCATGGACGGCGGGCTCAACCTCAGCGGGCCGGGGCGGCTGACGCGCCAATTGGGCATCGGGGCCAGCCTCAACCGCTGCGACCTCACCCGACCCGGCGCGCTGTTTTTCGCCGATGACGGCTGGCGGCCGGAGGCGATCGCGGTGTCCGCGCGCATCGGGATCACGCAGGCGGCGGAGCTGCCCTACCGCTATTTTCTGGAAGGGCACGCGGCGGTTTCCGGGCGGCGCCAAGCGGTGATCACGCGGCGGCCCGCACCTTCCCCGATTGCGCCGGGCGCGCGTGGCCGGATATACTCCGAAATACTTCATGGCAACGGAACTCGCATCCCCCATTCCCGCCGGCGCCGCCCTTGACGAGCTGCTGGAACTGGAAGCCAAGATCACCCAGGTGGCGGAGGCGCTGCGCAGCGCCCGCGCCGAGCGCGACCAGGCGGTGGCGGCGCTGACGCCGCTGCAGGCCGCGCACGAGAAGCTGCAGCGCAGCCATGCCCAGCAGGAGCAGGAGCTGGTGGGGCTGCGCAAGGAGCGCAACGAGATCCGCCAGCGCGTCGCCCGGCTGGCGAAGCAGTTGGAGGGCGCCGGCGCCTGAGCGCTACCGCCAGCCGCATGAGCAGCCGCGGGGGCACACGGGTTGACATTTACGACCAGGCCTACACGCTGGGCTCGGTCGGCGACAGCGAAGCGGACGCCGCCTACGTACGCCAGTTGGCCGAGCGGGTGGACGCCAAGATGCGGCAGATCGCGCGCGAAACGCACGTGGTGGATTCGCTGCGGGTGGCGGTGCTGGCGGCCATCAACCTGGCGGACGAGTACGAAGGACTGCGGGCGCGGGTGGAGCGGCTGGAACGGCAGACGCGCGAGCGGGCGCGCGCGCTGGGGCGCGACCTCGACCGGCTGCTGAACCGCGCCGGCTGAGCGCAACCCGCCCCATGCGGATCCTCTTCATCGGCGACATCTATGGGCAGCCCGGGCGGCGGGTGGTGCACGATCATGCCGCCGATCTGGCGCGGCAGCGTGCGATCGATCTGGTGGTCGCCAACGGGGAAAACTCGGCCGCGGGATTCGGGATCACGCCGGCGCTGGCCGAGGAGCTGTTGGGGTACGGCATCGACGTGCTGACCAGCGGCAACCACATCTGGGACAAGCGCGAGATCGTGCCCTGGTGGCAGCAGGCGGCGGCGAGCGGCGCGGCGGCGGAGCATGCGGCGCGGCGGCTCTTGCGGCCGGCGAACTTCGGCGCGGCGCTGCCGGGCCGGGGACTGGTGCAGGGGGTGGCGGCGAACGGCGAGCCGTACGCGGTGCTCAACCTGCAGGGACGGGTGTTCATGACGCCGCTGGAGTGTCCGTTCCGCACCGCGGACGCGCTCCTGGCGACGCTGCCGAAGGAGTGCACCACGATCGTGGTGGATTTTCACGCCGAGGCGACCAGCGAGAAACAGGCGATGGGTTGGTATCTGGACGGGCGCGTGAGCGCGGTGCTGGGCACGCACACGCATGTGCCGTCGGCGGACGAACGCATCCTGCCCAAGGGCACCGCGTTTCAGACCGACGCGGGCATGACGGGGGCGTATGCCAGCGTGATCGGCAGCCGCCCCGAAGACGTCTTCCAGCGGCTGCTGCAGGGCTACCCGGCGCGGCTGGAGCCGGCGGCGGGCGGGCCGGAAGGCGACGTGCGGCTGTGCGGAGCGATCGTGGAGACGCGCGCGGGCCGGGCGCTCACGATCGAGCGGGTAATGCTGCGCAAAACGGACGCCTGAGCGGGGGTTGGCCGGCGGGGGAAACGTTGGAGGCGCGGGTGAGAATCGAACTCACGAATAAAGGTTTTGCAGACCTCTGCCTTACCACTTGGCTACCGCGCCTGACTGCCTGGGCGGGACGATGCGCGGCACCCCTTCCGGAGCCTTCCGCTGCCCGCGGGCAAGGCTAGATTTTAGCAGAGACGCGGACGTGGCGGCCGTCGAGGCGGACCCGGCCCTCGGCAACCAGGCGGATGGCTTCGGGGTAGAGGCGGTGCTCCTGCTCAAGGATGCGGGCGGCGAGGGCAGCGGCATCGTCGCTGTCGAGCACGGGCACGACGGCCTGGACCAGCACGGGGCCGCCGTCGAGCGATTCGTCCACGAAGTGGACGGTGCAGCCGGAGAACTTGACGCCGTATTCAATCGCCTGCTGCTGGGCGTCGAGGCCGGGAAAGGCGGGCAGCAGGGAGGGGTGGATGTTGAGGATGCGGCCGGGATAGGCGTCGAGGAGGACGCCGCTGAGCAGGCGCATGTAGCCGGCGAGCGCGACCAGTTCGACGCCGGCGGAGCGCAAGCGGGCGACGACCTCGCGGTCATAGTCCTCGCGCTCGCGGCCGGCGCTGGGGAGCTCACAGACGGGCAGCCCCTGCTCGCGCGCCCAGGCGAGGCCGGGAGCGCCGGGGCGGTTGCTGAGGACGAGGGCGATTTCGGCGCCGAGGCGGCCGTCGCGTGCGGCGGCGGCGATGGCGCGGAGATTGGAGCCGCGGCCGGAGATAAGGATGCCGAGCCGGGTCATCGGGTGAAGGCCACGCGGCGGCGGCCGGGAACGATTTGGCCGAGCACCACGCCGGCTTCGCCGCGGCGGCGCATATCGCGGAGGAAAGCGGGGATCTGGGCGGGAGCGAGCACGGCGATCATGCCGATGCCGAGGTTGAAAGTGCGGCGCATGTCGGCGGCGGGGACTTGGCCGAGGCGCTGGAGCAGGGCGAAGAGCGGCGGCGGCGTCCAGGCGGAGAGGCGCACCTCGGCGCCGCAATCGGGCGGGAGGATGCGGGGCAAATTGCCGGGAATGCCGCCGCCAGTGATGTGGGCGAGGCCGCGCAGGCGACCCAGCCAGGGGCGGAGCAGCTTCAGGTAGGAGCGGTGCTCTGCGAGCAAGGCCTCGGCCACGGTCGAACCCACCTCGGGCAGACGGCTCGAGAGCTTGTACTTGCCTACGTCGAACAGCAGGCGGCGCGCCAGGGCGTAGCCGTTGGTGTGCAGGCCGGCGGACGGCAGGCCGACCAGCACGTCGCCAGGGCGAATCTTCGCGCCGGTGAGGAGCTTGGCGCGCTCGACCACGCCGACGATGCAGCCGGCGAGATCGTAGTCGCCGGCTGCGTAGAAGCCGGGCATCTCGGCGGTCTCGCCGCCGAGCAGGGCGCAGCCGTTTTCGCGACAGCCGCGGCTCAACCCGGCGACGAGCGCGGCCACGACGGCCGGCGCCATGACGCCGAGGGCGATGTAGTCGAGGAAAAATAGGGGCGCGGCGCCCTGCACCAGGATGTCATTGACGCAGTGGTTGACCAGGTCGCGGCCGACGGTGTCATGCACGCCAGCGGCGATGGCGACCTTGAGCTTGGTGCCCACGCCATCCATGCTGGCGACCAGGACCGGGCGGCGGAGGCGGGCGGGAACCTGGAAGAGGCCGCCAAAACCGCCGATGCCGGAGAGGACAGGGCGGGTGAAGGTGGCCCGCGCAAGGCGGGCGATGCGCGTCTTGGCGCGGTCAGCCGCGGCGATGGAAACACCGGCGGCGGCGTAGGTGTGGCGGGCCATCGGGAAGCAACACTATACCATCGGCGGCGCCGCGGCCCTTTCAGCTCCGCCGGCCGGCCTCACTCAAAGCGCAAGGCTTCGATCGGATCGAGCGAGGCGGCTTTCTGGGCGGGATAGTAGCCGAAGAACATCCCGATGGCGGCGCTGAAGATGGCCGAGCCCACGATCGAGGCCACGGATACGTCCACCGGCCAGTGCGCGATAAAGGAGATCAGCCAGGAGGTCGCCAGGCCAAAGACGATGCCGACCAGGCCGCCAAGCGCGCCGATCACCAGCGCTTCGATGATGAATTGGCGCTGGACATCGTGCTCGGTGGCGCCGACCGCCATGCGGATGCCGATCTCGCGGGTGCGCTCGGTGACCGAGACCAGCATGATGTTCATGATGCCAATGCCGCCCACCAGGAGCGAGACGCTGGCGATGGAGGCGAGCAGGACGGTCATGACGCTGGCGGAGGCGTTGGCCACCTGGGCAATCGCGGTGAGGTTGTGAATCTGGAAGTCGTCGGGCTCCCCGGGCCGGATGCGATGCCGGCTGCGCAGAAGGGAGGTGATCTGCTCCTGAGCGGCGGCGGTGGTGTTCTTGGAGGTTGCCGAGACGAAGATCTGGTGCAGCCAGTACTGGCCGTTGATCTTCATCTGCATGGTGGTCACCGGGACGAAGACGACGTCGTCCTGATCCTGGCCCCAGCCGGTCTGGCCCTTGGCCTGCAGCGTGCCGACCACGATGAACGGGAGCTTGCCGATGCGGATCTCCTTGCCGATCGGGTTCCCGCCGTCGGGGAAGAGGTTTTGAACCACCGTCTGCCCGAGGACGCAGACGTTGTTCATATCCTTCACGTCCTGGGTCGAGAAGGGAGCGCCGAGCGCGAATTTCCAATCGCGAATCTGAAAGTAGCTGGGGTCGGTACCGGTGATGTTGGTGCCCCAGTTGTTGCCGCGGTAAATCACTTGCTCGCTGGCGCCGGTGCCCGCCGCGACCGCCTTGACGGTGGGGACCTGCTTCAGGATCGCCTGTTCGTCGCTGGCGACCAGGGTCTTGGTCTGGCCCCAACCGAGATGAACGGCGCCCGGCGCCCAGGGGCTGCCGGCCTGGACGATCAGCAGGTTGCTGCCCATGCCGGCGATGCGCTGCTGCACCTGCTGGCTGGCGCCCTCGCCCACTCCCACCATGGCGATGACCGCGCCGACGCCGATGATGATGCCCAGCATGGTGAGCACGGAGCGCATCTTGTTGCGGGTGAGGGCGCGCAGCGCCACGCGTACGATGGAGGCAAAATCCATGTGCAATTCCCTATCGGGTTAGATGGCCGGCATCCTCGCCGGGTTCCGAAAACCCCAGTGCCAGGCCCGCGCTACTCAAAGCGCAGCGCTTCGATCGGGTCCAGGCGCGCCGCCTTCTGCGCCGGGTAGTACCCAAAAAAGATGCCGATGCCGGCGGAGAACAGCGCCGCGACAACTATGGACAGGATGGACACGTCCACCGGCCATTGCGCGATGTTGGAGATCAGCCAGGAGGTCATCAGACCGACCAGGATACCGATCAGGCCGCCGAGCGCGGACAGCACCAGCGCCTCGATCAGGAACTGGCGGTGGACGTCGGCCTCGGTGGCGCCCACCGCCATGCGGATGCCGATCTCGCGGGTGCGCTCGGTGACCGAGACCAGCATGATGTTCATGATGCCGATGCCGCCCACCAGGAGCGAGACGCTGGCGATGGAGGCCAGCAGGATGGTCATGATGCCGGCAGA
>DAIDIF010000168.1 GCA_027451805.1 Acidobacteriota bacterium | reverse complement strand
CGGCGCGGGCCAACACGCTTGCGGGCGACTGGGTCACAGTGAACCTGCTGTGCTATGGGAATCCGGCTTGCTCCGCGTACACGGCGACCAGCCCGGACACCGCACTGTTGGGGTCGGGCAGTCCGGGAGCGGCGAGCGCAGCCGGGGTTTCGATCGATCAGCTTCTGCCGGACGGAACCTACCTGGTCGACGACTACGAGAATTACGCGTCGAAGATCGTGATCACGCTCGCGATCGACAACGCGGTCACAAGCCTGCTACAGAACTTCCAAAGCGGTGGGTTCATCGGGCTGCAAGTCGCCTTTAGCACGACCCCGACGTCGGGTCCGTTGCAGGTGACTTTTTCCGACGCCAACGGCACCAACGACGGCTTTTCGCTGGCGAACAACGTGACCTACCTGCCGAACGGGGTGGTTGACCTCAACTTCGCGGGGCTGACTGGAACCTGCGACCGTGGCTTCCCGCGGGGCACGGGCTATCCGACGGGCTGCTCGCCGGTGAACGATCAGGCGGTACTAAACATCAGCAACGTGGTGCCAGTGGCGGCGGTGCCGGAGCCGGCGACGGCGCCACTGGTGGCGACCGGCCTTTGGGTGCTGATCGGGGCGGGTTGGCGCAAACGGATGCGCATAACCGGCGCTTAAGTTCCGCCGGCGCGACTTGGTGGCCAAAAATCCTCCACTGGGGCGCATTCTCAACGTGCACTGGTGCGTGCGTGGAAGGGCGCGAGGCCTTGGCGTCCGTGCATTTGCCGCCGCCTCAGCGGAGAGAGCTGCGTTCAAGTCGCGTGCGTGCGCTCCTGTGCTCGCGGCCTTGTCCGCTTGCATCCTTCTTGTCCTGCCGGCGCTGACCGGAACGCTCGGATTACCGGGACTCGAGGCGTTGCGGCGGCGCAGGGCGGCTTAACCCAATAGCGCGGCGGCGGAACTGGTTCCGAGGCGGGAGGCGCCGGCGGCGAGGAGGGCTTCGGCCTGGGCACGAGTCCGGATGCCGCCGGCGGCCTTGATGCGGGCGCGCCCGCGCAGGGTTTCCCGCAGCAGGACGACATCCTCGACGGTGACGCCGCGGGGGCCGAAGCCGGTGCCGGTCTTGAGGTAATCGGCGCCGGCGGCGAGGGCGAGCTCGCACCCGCGGGCGATCTCGTCCCGGGTCAGCAGCGCCATCTCCAGGATCGCTTTCACCTGCGCGCCGCAGGCGTGCGCCTGCGCGGCGACGGGTGAGACGACGGCCAGGAACCCGGCATCATCGCCGGACTTGAGAGCGGCGGTGGGAGTAACCAGGTCGAGGTCGTCGGCGCCGAGCTTGAGGCAGTCTTCGGCTTCGCGCATCACGGTCGCGGCCAGCCCGGCGCCGAGCGGAAAGTTGATGGCGGCGGCGGCGCGGACCGGGCTGGAACGCAGGGCGGCGACGGCGCGGGCGAGATGGACGGGATTGACGCAAACGGCGGCGACGCCGAGGCGGATGGCTTCGGCGCAGAGTTGGTCCACCTCCGCGGGCGTGGCGGCGGGCGCGAGCAGGGTGGACTCGAGCGTGGCGGCAAGGGGCGCGCTCGCGCCTTCGGGCGCAGTGGCGGGTGCGGGCGCGAGGCGCGCCACGATGGCATCCACGAGTGCGTTGTAGTCCTGCGCGGGCAGTTCCAGCATGGGGGTATGGCCGGCCAAGCCCAATCCTAGCATTACAATTCGTAGGGACTATGTATCGGCTGGACGACCTCGACTTCATGCGCGAGGCCCTGCGCCTGGCGGAGGAAGGCACGGGGCTGGCATCGCCCAATCCGCGGGTGGGCGCGGTGGTGGTGCGCGACGGGCGCATCGTGGGCCGGGGCACGCACCTGTACGAGCGCATGACGCACGCGGAGGCGCTGGCGCTGGCAGAAGCCGGCGAGCAGGCGCGCGGGGCGACGCTGTACCTGAACCTGGAGCCCTGCTGCCACACCGGGCGGACGCCGCCGTGCACGCAGGCGATCATTGGGGCGGGAATCGCACGGGTAGTGGCGGGGATGCGCGACCCGAATCCGCGGGTCGCGGGCAACGGGTTCAAGGAGCTGGAAGCGGCGGGGATTCAGGTGGAGACGGGCTGCCTGGAACGGGAGGCGAGGCGGCTGAATGAGGCGTTCGCGAAATGGATCCGGACGGGGCTGCCGTTGGTGACGCTGAAGGCGGCGATGAGCCTGGATGGGCGGATCGCGGCGGCGGCGCCGGCGGACGGGACGGCGGCGAGCGAGCGGCAGTGGATCAGCTCGCTGCCGGCGCGCGAGCGGGTGCAGGTGTTGCGGCACCAGGCGGATGCGCTGCTGACCGGGATCGGGACGGTAGCGAGCGACGATCCGCTGTTGACCGACCGCTCCAAGCGGCCGCGCAGGCGGCGGCTGCTGCGCGTGGTGCTGGACCGGGATCTGCGGCTGGCGCCAAACGCGCGGCTGGTGGCTTCGGCACGGAAGCACAAGGATTTGCTGGTGTTGCACGCGTCGGGCGACGCGGCGAAGCGGGCGGCGCTGGAACATGCGGGAGCGCGGCTGGAGGCGATGGAGCCGGCAGCGGGCGAGGGGTTGGCGCTGGAGCCGGTGCTGCGGCGGCTGGGGGAGATGGAGATCACCTCGGTGCAGCTGGAGGCGGGGGCGCGGCTGAACGGGGCGATGCTGGCGGGGGGATGGGTGGACAAGCTGATTCTCTTCGTCGCACCGAAGCTGCTGGGCGCCGAGGGACTGCCGCTGGCGGCGGGCGGGGGTGAGCTGCCGCGACTGCCGGAGGGCGCCCTTACGTGCGAGACGGTGGGGCCGGATGTCATGATTGAGGCAACCCTGGCGGAATAGAGATGTTTACCGGAATCGTGCAGGCGGTGGGAGCCGTCGCGGCGCTGGAGCAGCGGCGCGGCGGGGCGCGGATCGAGGTTGTGGGGCCGGCGGGAGTGGTGCGCGGACTCAAACGCGGCGACAGCATTGCGGTGAACGGATGCTGCCTAACGATTCTGGCAAGGCGGGCGAAAGACCGGCGGGTGGCGTTCACCGCCGACCTGACGCCGGAGACGCTGGCGAGGACCAACCTGGGCGGCCTGGGGCGCGGGGCGCGGGTGAACCTGGAGGCGCCGCTGCGAGCCGGCGATGCGATCAGCGGACACTGGCTGCAGGGGCACGTGGAAGGAACGGGCGAACTGCGGTCGCTGAAGCCGGCGGGCGCGGATGGCGGCTACTGGATGGAGATCGATGTGCCGGAGGCGCTGCGGCGGCGACTGGCGGAGAAGGGATCGCTGGCGGTCGAGGGGATCAGCCTGACGATCGCGGCGATCGCGAAGCGGCGGCTGGGGTTCGCCATTATCCCGCACACGTATCGGGCGACGAATTTGCGCCACCGGAAGAGCGGCGACCGGGTGAATTTGGAGACGGACATGATTGCGCGGCATATCGAGCAACTGCTGGAGGCTCGCACGTGAAAATCTGGCGCTGGGTGCTGCTGGCGGCGGTGGTGGCGCTGCTGGCGATCTGGTCGGACTCGCAAACCGCGGTGGCGCCGGGGTGGTCGGCGACGCTGGACGGGACGTGGCAGTTTCTGCCGGACGCGGCGGGCAGGCAACGGTCAAGCGCGCTGCCCCAGGCCGGATGGCGGGCGGCGACGGTGCCGCTGTCGATTCAGGCGCAGTTCGCCGATCTGCGCGACTTCGCCGGGACGGCATGGTTCCGGCGGCAGTTTCCCGCCCCGGTGCTGGCCCAGGGGGAGCGGCTGCTGCTGCACTTCGGCGCGGTGGATTACCAGGCGACGGTGTGGGTGAACGGCACGGCCGTGGGCGGGCACGAGGGCGGCTACACGCCGTTCGATCTCGATATCACGCGGGCGCTGCGGCCGGGGCAGAACACCGTGCTGGTAAAGGTGCACGATCCGCGCAGCAAGGCGGCGTACGCGCAGATCCCGCACGGCAAGCAGGACTGGTATGTGCAGACCACGGGGATGTGGCAAAGCGTGCGGCTGGAGGCGAAGCCGGCGGCGTACCTGGAATGGGCGCACGCGCTCACGCCGGGCGGGAGGCTGGCCGGCTTCGCGCTGCGGCTGGCGCACGCGGACGAGCTGCCGGCGGGGGCGCGGGCGCGGGTGACGGTGACGGCGCCGGACGGAGGCGTCACCCGCAAGAGCTTCGCACTGACGCCGCAGACAACCCAGGCCCTCGCGCTCGGGCTGAGCGGCGCGCCGCAGATGTGGTCGCCGGCGCATCCGCGGCTGTACCGGTTCCGCATCGCGCTCACCAACGGCGACGCGCTCGCGGGCCGCTTCGGGCTGCGGACGATTGCGGTGAAGAACGGCGAGATCCTGCTCAACGGCAAACGGCTCTATCTGCGCGGGGCGCTGGACCAGGACTTTTACCCGGAGGGCGTGTACACGCCGCCGTCGGCGGCGTACGAGTTGCGGGAGATGCGGCTGGCGAAGATGCTGGGGCTAAACCTGCTGCGGTTGCACATCAAAGTGCCCGACCCGCGCTATCTGGATGCGGCGGATGAGGCCGGGGTGCTGATCTGGTATGAGATCCCCAACTGGGACGCGCTGACGCCGCTGTCGGAGGCGCGGGCGAAGGAGACACTGCGCGAGGCGACGGCGCGCGACTGGAATCATCCCTCGCTGGTGCTGCAGAGCATCATCAACGAGAGCTGGGGCGCGGATTTGAAGCAGGCAGCGGACCGGAAATGGCTGCTGGCGACGAGCGAGTGGGCGCGCCGGCTGCTGCCCGACCGGCTGGTGGTGGACAACAGCGCCTGCTGCTCGAACTTTCACATTAAGAGCGACCTGGCCGATTTTCACAACTACAATTCCCTGCCCGACCATGCGGCCGCCTGGGATGCGTGGGTGAAGGCGTTCGCCGCGCGGCCGAAGTGGCTGTACTCGCCCTATGGCGACGCGCAGCCCGAGGGCAAGAACGGGCTGGCGCCGCTGGTGGTGTCGGAGTTCGGCAACTGGGGGCTGCCCATGCTGCCGGCGGTGCGGCCGTGGTGGTTCACGCGCGGCTCGGCGCACCTGACGCGGCCGGCGGGGGTGCGGGCGCGGATGCGGGCGGCGGGGGTGGCGCAGGTATTCGGCAGCTACGCGGGGCTGGCGCAGGCGACGGAGACGCACGAGTGGCACGCGCTGCGGCATGAGATCGAGTCCATCCGGATGCAACCGGCGATTCAGGGCTACGTGATCACCGAGTTCACCGACGTGAACTGGGAAAACAACGGGCTGCTGACCATGTGGCGCCAGCCGAAGAACTTCCACGCCAAGCTGGCGGCGCTGCAGAAGGGCGTGATCGTGATCGCCAAGCCGGCCCGGCACGATTACGCGCCGGGCGCGACGGCGCAGGTTGCACTTTATGTTTCGAACGAATTGCCGGCGACACTTCAGGGCGCGCACCTCGAACTCGACGGGCAGAGGTGGGCGCTGCCGGCGATCGCCTCGGGGGCGGTGGTCAGGGCCGCGGACGCGGCGGTCCCGATCGAGCTCGAGGGGACCGGACGGCAGCCGATGCGCATGCGGCTGACGGCGGCTAACGGGACGGTACTCGACGCCAGGCTGCGGCAACTGACGGTGATCCGGGCGGGGGATGCCGCGCCCCCAGGAGTCACCATCGCTCATAGCTGGGCGCAGGCGGCGCAGGCGGCGGAAGAGGGCGGCGAGGTGCTGCTGGAGGCGGCGGCGCCCATGGCACTGCCGCGCGGATTGAGCGTAGTGGCGCGGAAGGGGAACTTGGGCGGCGATTGGATTTCGAACTTCGACTGGTTGGACACGAATGGGCCGGCGTTCGCCCCGCTGGCGGAGTTGGGGCCGATGCTGGGGCCGGCGTCGAGCGCGATTACACCGCACAACCTGATCGCGGGCGTGCCGGCGGCGGACAGCGGCGACGTGCTGGGCGGGTTCTTCCTGGGTTTCGTGCACCAGGCGCGGGCAACGGTGCTGCAGGCCCGGCGCGGGCGCGGGAAGATCGTGATTACAACGCTGGACTTGAGCTCGACCACCGACCCCTTCGCCGCGGCGGTGCGGGCGGCGCTGTTGCGCTACCTGGCCAGCCCAGCCTGCAAGCCGGGCTTATCGTTGTAAGCGGCGCGGTCGCGCTTTTGCGCGAACAAGATGGCGGCGAGCACACAGGCGACGCCGACAACCTGCGGCCAGGCCAGGCGCTCGCCCAGGAAGGCGGCGGCGAGCAGAATCGCGGAGACCGGCTCAAGGCAACTGGTGACGACGGCGCGAGTGGGATCGACGTGACGGAGCCCGGCGAGGTACAGCAGGGTGGGCACAAGCGTGGCGAGCAGGCTGAACACCAGCACATAGCCCCACTCCCGCAGGCCAGTGTGCGCCTGCACTATGCGCCAGGGCGGCCGCAACAGCACGAACACGGCGGTTGCGCCCGCCAGCATATACAACGACACGAGCAGCGGATCGGCCGCCTTCACCAAGCGCTCGCCGGCGAGATTGTAGTAGGCAAAGGCCAAGGCGGCGAGCAAGGCGGCGGCGATGCCGAGCCGATCGAGGCGCAAAGCGCCGCCCGGTTGGGCGAGGTTGAGCACCAAAGCGATGCCGGTGCAGGCGAGCAGGACGGCGCCGGCGCGGGCGAGGGTGGGCCGCTGCACGCGGCGCACCACCAGAACCAGAAGCACCCAGATCGGCGCGCTGTATTCCACGATGATGGCGGTGGCCACGTTGGTGCGGGCAATCGCAACGTAATAGAAATAGTTGGACGCCGCCAGCCCGATAACGCCGAGAACCAGCGCCCGCCATGCCAGCCGCCAGGCGAGCTTGACGCCGCCGCGCCGAAAACAAGCCAGCATCGGAAACAGCAGCGCCACCGCGATCAGGTTGCGCATCTCGCTCAGCGCCACCGGCCCGAAGCGCTGCGCCAGGCGCCCCGCCAGCAGGGCCCGGCCGAGAACCGCGGAGGCGCCCCAGCAGCAGGCGGCGGCCGCGATCAGCAGTTCCCCGCGCAGACCGCCGCGATTCACACCGCCTCGAACACCTGGACCTCGAACGGGCGCAGGGTGAACGCATGGCGCGAGCCGGCTTCGAGCGTGACGGCGGCGCGGGAGGCGGGTGCGCCCCACTGATCGCGGGCAAAGGGCGAGCGCAGGCGGAAGCGCGCGGCGCGGGTGGAAGCCGGAAGCTCGAAGGCGTCGGCAGGGTCGACGGCGATGGTCTGAGCTGTATCCGACGGATTGCGCAGGGCCAGGACCGCGCCCCGCGGCGACCAGGCGGCGTGGCCGTAGACCTCGAGCGCCTGCGGATCGCCGCCGATCCAATGCGTGTCCCGCAGAATCGAAGCGCGGCGGCGGGCCCAGCGCGCGGCTTCGGCCAGCGTGTCCCAATCGCCGGTCGAGAGCAAGTCGTGGCTGATGTACATCTCCTGGAGCTGGGTGCCGGTGGCGAAGTAGGCGCGGACCTCGGCGGCGAAGTCGTGGCCGGGATCGGTCTCGAGGCGGCGGGCGTGCTTGGCGAAGACGATGCCGTGCAGCATGAGCGAGTTGAGCGGGTAGAGCGGACCGCGCAGGACGACGCCATGGTAGGTGGCGCCGTCGCGGTAGGTGATCCATTGCTGGCGGTCGGTGCCGACGCCGGCGAAGTTGGTATCGTAGCCGCCGCGCCAGGTGGAATCGGCGTAGCGCAGCCAGAAGGGCGAGGGGTAGGTGCCGGTGGTGAGGTTGACGAAGAGATCGGGCTTGGCCGCGCGCATGTCGGAGATCAACTGGATGGCGGCCTCGAAGTCGCTGCCGAACCGGCTGCCGGGGGCGACCTGGGCGACGCTGCCGGTGCCGTCGAGCTTGAACTGGTTGACGCCGTAGCGGGTGACCATCTCCAGGCAGACCTGGTGGAAGCGGCGGTAATAGACCGGGCCGGAGAGCGCCAAGCCGTCGCGGTTGATCTCGTAGCCGAGCGCGCGTCCGGCGGCGAGACGCTCCTGGCGGGGCTTGCCGTAACCGCCCCAGGGCGAGAGCCAGACGCCGGGGCCGGCGCCGATGGCGGCGGCCGCGGCCTTGAGCGGCGTGAAGCCGTCGGGAAAGCCGGCGTTGAAGCCCCAGTCGCGATGGTTGTCCCAGCCGTCGTCGAAGAGGAACGAGTCCATGCGGACGTGACGGCGGCGGACCAGTTCCTGGCCGAAGGTGTGGATGACGTCGAGGCAGCCGGCCTGATCGTAGGGCGTGAAGTAGCCGAGGTCGAACCAGGAGTTGTAGTGCAGGAAGGCGCGGTAGGGATGGGCGCGCTCGCGTTCGACGTAGGCGAGAAAGTCGCGGCGGAGCTGGCCCGGGCGGGCGAGGCCGATGACGCTGGAGTAGGTGGCGGACTGGTTCGCCGGCAGCGGCAGCGCGCGCTGGAAGGCGGCGGTGGCGCGACCGTCGGCGAGGACGCTGTGCGAAAGCGGATGCTCGAAGCCAAAGAACCACGCGCCACCCGAGGCTTGCGGCAAGGTCAGGGGCGAGCCCGCGACACTGCCGTTGACGGCGAGGTTGGGCTGCGCGAGGTCGAAGAGCGTGACCGCGGTGACGGGGACGGGTGAGGACCCGGCGGCGAGGGTGAACTCCTGGCGGAGGTAGTGCGAGCCGTCGCGCAGGAGGGCGCGCCAGTGAAGCTGAAAACGGCCCTGCGGGTCGGCGAAGGTTGCGGCGAGCTGGCGGCCGGCGAAGCGCGAGGCGAGGTTGGAGGCGTGGGGCTCGGGGGCGAGCGGGCGCAGGCGCGGGGCGGAGACGAGACGAAGTTGGGAAGCGTCGAGCACGGTGTCGCCCAGCGCGATCCGGCACACGGCGAGCCGGCCCAGCGCGGCGGCGGCGCCGGCACCGGGAGCGGAGACCTGGAGCAGGCGCAGGCCTTGCGGCGAGGCCTCCCATTCGGCGGCGATGACGCCGTTCTCGAGGCGCAAGCGCGGGCCGGAAACGCTGCCGCGGGCGGCGAGCGCGGACGACTGGGCGAAGGCGCGGTTGGCGGCAAGGGCGGCAGCGGCCGCGGCGGCGGACAGGGCGAATTCACGGCGTGTGAGGTCAGTCAAGCGAAAGCTCCCAGGCCGCAGGACCAGCGGCGCTGACAAAGCATAGGCTGTTGGCGCGGCGTTCGGCAAACCCCTTGATGTAGGCGGCGTGCCAGGCCGCGGCGAAGTTGGCGGCCTCCGCGGCCGGGGCCAGCGCCCAGACGGAACCGCCGAAGCCGGCGCCGAAGGCGGAAGCGGCCACCGCGCCGAGGCCCAGGGCCGCAGCGACCAGGGCGCGGGTTTCGGGAACCTGGTTCTGGAGTCCGGCGTCGGCCTCGGCCTGCGAGGCGGCGACGGCGGCGCCGAAAGCCGGCCAGTCGCGGGCGGCGGCGGCGCGGGCGGCGGCGGGGACGCAGACCTCGGATTCGAGCCAGAATTGGCGCAGGCGGGCGTCGAGTGCGGCGAACGGGAACTCAGGCGGCGCCAAGCGCCGGATCCGGGCCTGGGCTTCGGCGAGGCGGGATGCATCGCCGGCGAGTGCGGCGGCGAGCGTGGACGCGGGCGAGACCTCGGCCGCGTTCCAGGCGGCGAGGATGGCGCGAGCCATGGCGGCGGCGCGATTGTAGCGTGCTTGCGCCGCGCCACCCTTATCGGCAGCGACACCGCTGACGGCGACCACCAGCGCGTGATCCGCAGGCGCGGGAATCGCCGCCTCGAAGGTCGTGGGGCAGAACGAATATTGGCTCCAGCAGCCGGGGCGGCAGCACAAGATGGCGACGTGGTCTTCGCTGCCACCGTGCGTGCCGACGCCGGTCTCGGCGGCGGCGAGATAGCTCGCCAGCGCCTCGCGCGCGGCCAAATCGGGCAGCGGCGGCTGTCCGGCGGTAAGGGCGAGATAGCTGGCGACGATCAGCGCGCTGGAGCTGCTCATGCCGGCAGCGGGCGGCAGATTGCAGGAGAAACCCACATCCACGCCGCGATCGAAGCCGCGATCCAGGCGCAGGCGGCGCAACACGGCGGCCGGATAGCGGGCCCATGGCGGCTGGTTGGCGATCGAAACGGTGAGTTCGGCGGCGGTGTTGCTGTCGATATTGCAAAAGCGGATCTTGCGGTCGGCGCGCAGCCCGACGAGGACGCAAAAGCCACGCTCCAGGGCGCAGAGCAGGCTACGGCCGCCGGCGTAGTCGGTATGCTTGCCGAGGAGCTCGACGCGCCCGGGGATGAAGAAGGCGTGCGTGGGACTCGAGCCGCTGCAGCGGGCAAAGTCCCGGGCGAGGCGCGCGAAACGCCCGGCATGGCCGGTCGCGGCCGGCTCGGAGAGCCCGGCGGTGAGGAGCTGCCCCACCAGACCCGGGGCGGGCGGCGGGGCGGCGGACGAGGAGGGCATGAAGGGCGATTGTAGCCGCTGAGCGCCGCGGGCGGGAGCGGCTACACTAGACGCTTATGAGCGAAACGGACGGACGGTTGCGGTTGATCGAGGCGGCGGCCCAGCGGCATCCCTCGCTGCCGCGCGAGGCGGTGGTGAAGGAGGATGTGCTGCGCACGGGGCTGGCGTTTTCGCCGGAAGCGCTGCAGTTGGCGGCGCAGTTCAAGGCGAAGGCATACTTCATCTTTTCCTTCGATCTGGTGCCATTAAAGGAGATGGAAAAGGGAGAACATTGGAGCGCCCCGGAGGAGATCTGGCTTGAGGGCGGGGCGTGGGGCCTGCGGCCGACAATCATTTCGGTGCGGCTGAACCCGCACTCGCCCTACCGGGTGGAGGCGACCGAAGACGGCAAGGCGCAGCTCACGGTGGAGGGGACGCCGATCAGCACGGTCAAGTTTCCGCCGGTGCCGGAGTACTACACACGCACCATGCCGAACGGCAAGCGGGTGATCGAGATCGCGCCGACCATCGAATGGGGCTACCTGGTCTACCTGACGGTGTTCCGCATCTGCCAGTACTTCGGCGATCAGGAAGAGTGCCAGTTCTGCGACATCAACAACAACTACCGCCAGCAGATTCAGGAAGGGCGGCCGTACACCGGGGTGAAGTCGGTGGAGGAAATTTTGGAGGCGCTGGAAATCATCGCCTCCACCGACAGCGCGAGCCGCGCCTACACCATCACCGGCGGCAGCATCACCAGCCAGCTCAAGGGACAGAGCGAGGCGGACTTCTACGCCCAGTATGCCCAGGCAATCGAGAGCCGGTTCCCGGGGCGGTGGATCGGTAAGGTGGTGACGCAGGCGCTGCCCAAGCAGGAGGCAAAGAAATTCAAGGACGCCGGCATCCGGATTTATCACCCGAATTACGAAGTCTGGGATGAACGGCTGTTCTCGATCCTGTGCCCCGGCAAGGACCGGTACGTGGGGCGGACGGAGTGGCACCGGCGCATTCTGGACGCGGCCGAGATCTTCGGACCCTCGCACGTGATTCCGAATTTCGTCGCCGGGATCGAGATGTCGAAGCCGAACGGGTTTACCGACGTGGAGGAGGCCATCCGCTCCACCGGCGAAGGGCTGGAGTTTTTCATGTCGCGGGGAGTGTGTCCGCGTTTCACCACCTGGTGCGCGGAGCCGCTGACGCGGCTGGGCAAGGACAACGCCGGCGGCGCGCCACTGGAGTACCACCTGCGGCTGCTCGAGACCTGGCGCGACACCCATGCCAAACACAAGCTGCCGGTGCCGCCGGGCTATGGCGACCCGGGCTCGGGGCGGGCGGTGTTCTCGGTGAGCTCGTTCATGGACGTGATCCAGACGCCGGCGGTGGCGCCCGCCAGGGCGAATTAACCAGCCGGGGCGCCTGGCTGGCCGCGATGGCGCGGGGCACGGACGCGCTCTAATCCCGGGAGCGGATCGCAGAAGCGGGGCGGCGGAGGGCAGGGGTCACGCGCAGGCGCTTGGCGTTACGCTGGCCGTGAAACCAGCGCGCCAGGGAGGCGGCGAGGACGAGCAGGCAGCAGACCTCGACGAAAACTTTTTCGGCGTCGAGCCAATCCACCGGGCGGTTCCTCAGCTCGGGGTCGAGCATCAGGCTGTGGACGAAGAAGAGCGCGGCGGCGGCGTAGGAGAGGTAATGGATCGCCTTCCAGGAGCGCTTGCCCATTTCGACGCGATAGTAGGAGGTGACGACGACCAGGACAACGAGGTAGAGGGCGATGGCGCCGAGCAGGTTCTCGATCGGCTGGCTGGGGGCGTGGATGGGCCAGGCGAGCTGGGTCCAGGCGAAGCGCATGCGCGCTGCGGCGAGCAACGGGAGCGGGTGCGCGAGCGCGACGGCGGCGGCGATGTAGCCGGTCCAGTTGTGGAGCTGGAGGACGTTGATGCGGCGATGGGGCCAGCTGCGTAGCGGGTCGTAATTGACCGAAAGCAGCAGGCCGAGCAGCAGATTAAGGGTGAGCAGCCCCAGCGCCGCAAGACCGATCTCGGAAGACAGGTCGATGGCAGTCACTGGGGCGTGCTCAGCTAGAGCCAAACGCCGTTAGGGGCGATTGGCGGCGGCAGCCTCGGCGGCGGTGGCCTTGGGCAGGTTCACCGGGCCGGCGACCGCGAGGGTGATGGCGTGTTGGGCGGCGGCGGCCTTGTTGTAGGCGACCACGTCGACACGCATCAGGTTGTTGTACTGGTTGAGGTAGCCAGCGAGCTGGGCCCGCTCCGCGGCCCATTCCTGCAGGTCCACCGGACGCGGCGCCCGATTCCACTGGCTGTCGAGGCTGCGCGCGATGCCCTGGAAGTCCTGCTGGAAGGCGGTGAGATACACCGTGCCCTCGCCCTTGCCCTGATCGGGGTTGTAAAGCGCGACCTCGAGCTGGCTCGCCTTTTTGGCAAGAGCCGAAGCCTGCCCCAGCAGCGAGCGGTAGTTGCCGTCGCCGCTGGTCTGCAGCGTGCGCATGCTGGCCTGCTGCGCCTTGAGCTGGTTCTGCAGGTTCTGCAGGCGGGTCAGCATCTCGTTCATGGCCGAGACCTCATCGCGCGCCTGTAACGCATCGCGCAGCGAGGCGGCGTTGGCGGCGGCGGCGCCGGCCGGCACGGGCCAGCGCGGATCCTCGGCGAGCTTCACCGTTTGCGTCTGCGGCGCCATGCCCGGGACGGTAACAGTCACCGTATACACCCCCGGGAGCGCGCGCGGGCCGGCATCGGGCGTCGGCCGGCCGGGTTTGCCGGCGGGGCCGAAGCGGAAGCCGAACCCGGAGCGCGACCGGGGCAGGATGGCGGAGACGGGTCCGTCGTAATTGCCGCGCCAGGTCACCAGATTGAGGCCCTTGTGTCCGGTCCCGGTGAGCGTGGTGATGGCGTGGCCTTGCGCATCGGTGATGGCGACCTTCACCGGGCTCTTGCCCTTCAGGGCGCTATTCAGGTGGTAATAGATCTTCGCCCCACCCGCGCCAAAGCCGAAAAAGCCACCGCCGCCGACCTTGCCGCCGCGCAGTTCGTAATCGGTGAGGATGGGGTAGACGGTCAGCGGCGCGTTGGCAGCCGATTGCGTGCGCTCGAGCGGAACGATGTCGCTCAGTTGGAAGATGCCGCGGCCGTGGGTAGCGACCAGCAGATCATGGTTCGGTTTGACGAACTGAACATCGAACACCGGCACGGTGGGGAAGCCGCGCTGGAGCGGCGCCCAGGTGGCGCCGTCGTCGTGGGAGATAAACAGCCCGGTGTCGGTGCCGCAGACCAGCAGGCCGCGCTGGTTCGGATCCTCGCGCACCACGCGGGCGGAAGCTGTTTGCGGCAGGCCGGCGGCGATCGACGTCCAGGTCTTGCCGCCGTCCTTGGTCTTGTAGACGTAGGGCCGGTTGTTGTCGCTCATGTGCAGATCGAAAGCGACGTAGGCGGAATTGGGGTCGAAGGGCGAAACCTCGATCTGCTGCACGCGGCCATAGGGCGGCAGGCCCTGGATGTTGGCGCTGACCTTGTCCCAGGTCTTGCCGCCGTCGTGGGTAACCTGCACCAGGCCATCGTCGGTCCCGACCCAGATGGTCTTGGGATCGACGCGCGACAGCGCGATCGAGAGAATCGTGTCGTAGGTCTCGGCGCCGGTAATGTCGTTGACGATGCTGCCGCCCGACTGGGTCTGTTTGGATTTGTCGTTGAGGGTGAGGTCGGGGCTGATCGGGGACCAGCTGTAGCCGCCATTGGTGGAATGAAACAGGACGTTGCCGCCCATGTAGACGCTGTTGGCGTCGGTGGCGCTGACCTCGATCGGCGTGGTCCAGTTGAAGCGGTACTTGAGCTGAGACTGGGTTTGATTGGAAACGCCCAGTTCCCACGGCTTGATCTCGCCGCTGGAGACGCCGGTGGAGACGTTCATGCGTTCGGCGTGGCCGTTTTGGGATTCGGAATAGACGATGTGCGGATTGCTCGGCGCGAAGACGGCGTACTGGCCGTCGCCGCCGGCGACGACGCTCCAGTTCATGCTGCTGTTGGGCGAGCTGGGGCCGCACCAGGCGTTGTTGTCCTGCAGGCCGCCGCAGAGATTGTAGGGAATCTGGTTGCTGGCGGAAACCATGTAGAACTCTTCGATCGGCAGCGTGTCGAGATATTGGAAGTGAACGCCGGCGTCGTAGGACAGGTAGACGCCGCCGTCGTTGCCCGCGATCAGGCGATTCGGGTTGTCCGGGTCAATCCACATGGTGTGGTTATCGGCGTGGACGCGGCCGGCGGGATGCACGGTCTTGCCGCCGTTATCCGAAATCTCGATTTGGAGCTCGAGGAAGTAGATCTTGTTGGGATCGTTGGGCGCGACGGCGAAGCGGCTGAAGTAGAACGGCCGGGCGTCGAGGGCGTCGCTGTCGCTGACGAAGGACCAGTGCAGGCCGGCGTCGTTGGAGACATAGAAGAGGCCGGTCTTGGACTGCACGATGGCGTAGGCGCGCTCGGGATCGTTGGGGGCGAAGGCGAGGCCGATGCGGCCATAGGGGCCGGGGCGCAGGCCGGCGGTGATGCGGGTCCAGGTGGCGCCGCCGTCAATCGAGCGGTAGAGGCCGGAGCCGGGGCCGCCATCGTCGAAGGTCCAGGGGTGGCGGATGAACTGCCACATGCCGGCGAGCAGGACCTTGGGGTTGCCGGGCTGGACCGCGAGGTCAATGGCGCCGGTGGTGTCGTTGACGAACAGGGTCTTTTGCCAGGTCTTGCCGCCGTCGGTGGTGCGGAAGACGCCGCGCTCCGAGTTGGGACCGAAGACGTGGCCGAGGACGGCGACCCAGACTTCGTTGGCATCCTGCGGATTGATCACGATGCGGGAGATCTGGCCGCAGTCGTGGAAGATTTGCGGGGCGATCTCCTGCCAGGTCTGGCCGGCGTCGGGCGAAAAGTAGAGGCCATGGCCGACCATGACGTCGTTGCGCGGGTTGGACTCGCCGGTGCCCACCCAGACCAGGTTGGGGTTGGAGGGGGCGAGAGCGATGTCGCCGATGGAGCTGGTGGCTTCGTGCTGGAAGATGGGCTTCCAAGTGTTGCCGCCATCGGTGGTCTTCCAGACGCCGCCGCCGGCGGCGCCGGCGTAGTAGACGTTGGGATTGCCGGGGATGCCGACCACGGTGCTGATACGGCCGCCGGCGAGAGCGGGGCCGATGTCGGTGAACTGCAGCGGCTTGGCGTTGAGGTTGGGCCGGCGGAAGAACTGGGCCGAGGCGGGCAACGCGCTCAGGCCAAACGCGAGCGCGGCCAGGGCGGCAATTTGCAGCGAACGATGTGCGGACTTCATGCGAGCGGGTTCTCCTGTGAACTCAGTTTTGGGGAGAGGCGGCGGCCGCGGCCAGAATGGCGGGCGGATGGCCGAGGGAAATGGGAACGCCGGCGACCAAAGTGACGCCGTTGTGGGCGAGCGCGGCCTGATTGTAGGCCGGCACGCCGGTTTTCAGAAGCGCGTCGTAACGGGCGAGATAACCCTGGAGCTTGACGCGGTCGCGCGCCCAGTCCTTGAGGTCCTGGGCGTGGGGCATCTCGTTGACGCCGCCGCTGATGCGGCGGAAGATGCCGTTGAACTCGGCGGCGAACATGGTGATGCCGCCGTAGTCCTCGTGGCGGGGACCGGGATTGAACTCGGCCTGAAGGGCTTCGACCTGCTTGCGCAGCGCGCCCGCCTGAGCGAGTTGCGGCCGGTAGGCGGCTTCGGCGCGGAAGGGCGCCAGGTTGCGCTGCACGGCCGTGAGCTGCTGGTTGAGGCTCTGCAGGCCGTCGAGCATGCGGTTCATGGCGTCGATGTCGGGCTGCATGGCGCGGCCGGCGGCCAACGTGGCGCGCAGGGCGGCCATGTTGTCGGGGACGCGCGGATCATCGTTGAGCATGACCCACTGCGACTGCGGCGACTGGCCGGGGACGCTGACCGTGACTTTGTAGCGGCCGGGCAGGGCGCGCAGGCCGCCACCGCCGCCGAAGAAGAAGCCGAAGCCGAAGCCGCCGCCGGCGGGCGGCTTGACCGGAGAGGGATCGTAGCTGCCGCTCCACACGGCCTGGTTGACGCCCTTGCGACCAGGGGCGTGGAGGGTGGCGACGTGCCGGCCCTGGGCGTCGGTGACGTCAATCGTGACCGGGCCGCGCTGCGTGGTCGGCAGGGTGAAACCGAAGGCGGCGGCCATTTGCATGCGCTGCCGCATGGCGGCCGACATCGGCGGCGCGGGGCGGCGCGGGCCCGAGCGGGGCACCGCCTGCGCCAGGTTGTACTGGATCACCGCCCCGCTGGGCGGGTTGGCAACCGGAAAGGTGAAGGGGTTCTCGCCCAGGCCGATGCCGCCGCCGCGGCCGCCCTGATAGCGGTAGGCGGGCAGCATGGGGAAGAACGTGAACGGCGCCGAGGCGACCGCCGGGCTGGCCATCTGCTCCCAGGGGGTGAGGTTGTCGAGGATCCAGATGCCGCGGCCGTGGGTGCCGAGGATGAGGCCGTGGGTGCGGGGGACGAACTTGAGGTCGTAGATGACCACGGTGGGCAGGTTGGCGTGCACGTGCCGCCAGCTCGCGCCGTCGTCGGTGGAGAGGTAGAGCCCGAAATCGGTGCCGAGGGCGAGGAAGCCCTTGTGGTTGGGATCCTCGCGGATGACGTGGGCGGGGTAGTTGTCGGGCAAGCCGGCGTCAATCTCGGTCCAGGTCTGGCCACCGTCATGCGTCTTGAAGACGTAGGGGTGGTCGTCGTTCATCTCATGGCGGTCGTAGGCGATATAGCAGGTGTTGGGGTCGAAGGGCGAGACCCCGATCTGCTGCAGCCGGCCCCAGGGCTTGAGGCCAGCGATGTTCTTGCTGACGTCGGTCCAGGTTTTGCCGCCGTCGTGGGTGACCTGCACGTGGCCATCGTCGGTGCCGACCCAGATGGTGTTGGGATCGGTGGGGGCGAGGCCGATGGAGAGGATGGTCTCGGCGGTCTCGGCGCCGGTCATGTCGAGATCGATGGGACCGCCGGAGGGCTGCATCCACTTCTTGTCGTTGTAGGTGAGGTCGGGACTGATGGCGGTCCAGTCGTGCCCGCCGTTGACGCTCTTGAACAGCTTGTTGCCGCCGAGGTAGACGACGTTGGGGTTGTGCGGATCCACCGCGATCGGGGTAGTCCAGTTGAAGCGTGCCGGCATCTTGTAGACGTAGTTGGTCTCCCCCGAGGTGCCGGTGCTGAGCGGCTTGACGCTGACCGAAACGCCGGTAAGGAGGTTGCGGCGCTCGGCGTCGCCCTCCTGCGAGTCGGCATAAATGATATTCGGATCGCTGGGCGCGGGGACGACGTACTGGCCGTCGCCGCCGACCACCATGCGCCAGCTGGAGGGCCGCGCCTGGGCCTGCGAGGGGCCGCACCAGCCGCCGTTATCCTGCAGGCCGACGCAGATGTGGAAGGGCATTTCGTCGTCCACGTGGATGGAGTAGCCCTCTTCCAGGGTGAGGTTGGCGGTGTGGATCCAATGCAGGCCGCCGTCGTTGGAGAAGTTGACGCCGCCGTCGTCGCCCTCGATCATGCGGCGCGGATTGCGCGGGTCAATCCAGAGGGAGTGGTGGTCGGCGTGAAGGGTGACGCCGGCGGGACGGAAGGTTTTACCGCCATCGGCGGAGTAGGACATGCGGACGGAGAGGAAGAAGATGTCGTCCGGGTTGTTGGGCATGACCTCGAAACGGCTGAAGTAAAAGGGGCGCGAGTTGAGCTGGTAGTTGTTGCTCACCATCGTCCAGTGTTCGCCGGCGTCGTCGGAGCGCCAGAAGACGCCGCGCTTGGCCTGGATCTCGGCGTAGAGCAGGTTGGGCTCGCTGGGCGCGAAGTCGAGGGCGATGCGGCCGTAGGGCTTGGGCGGCAAGCCGCGGGTGAGCTGATGCCAGGTGGCGCCGCCGTCGGTGGATTTGTAAATGCCGCTGGCCGCGCCGCCATCGTCCAGGCCCCAGGGATGGCGCACGGTCTGCCACAGGGCGGCGACCAGCACGCGCGGGTTGCCGGGCTGCATCTTGAGGTCGATGGCGCCGGTGGTGGGGTTGAGGTAGAGAACCTTGTCCCAGGTCTTGCCGCCGTCGAGGGTGCGGAAGACGCCGCGCTCCTGATTGGGGCCGAAGGCGTGGCCGAGGACGGCGACCCAGACTTCGTTGGGATTGTCGGGGTTGACGACGATTTTGGCGATCTGGCCGGCGTTATGGAAGTACTGGGCGCCGATTTCGGTGAAGGTCTGGCCGCCGTCGGGCGAGAAGTACAGGCCATGGCCGTCAATCACGTCATTGCGGACGTTGCTCTCGCCGGTGCCGACCCAGAGCAGGTTGGGGTCGGAGGGAGCCAGGGCGAGGGCGCCGATGGACTCGGTGCTGTAATGCTGAAAGATGGGCGTCCAACTGAAGCCGGCGTCGGTGGTCTTCCAGACGCCGCCGCCGGCGGCGCCGACGTAGTAGACGCTGGGCTGGCCCGGGATGCCGACCACGCAGCAGACGCGGCCGCCGCCCACGGCGGGGCCGAGCTGGCGGAAGCGCATGCCCTGCTGGGCGGAGAGGCGGGGAACGGCGAAGCTGAAGACGGCCATCAACGCCAGGCCGAAGCCAGCGCACACCCGGAAACGGATCCAAGCCATAGAGCGGGGCCCTCGCAAGCGCAACATTCGCAACAATATCACAGCGTGCGCGGAAGATATATCCGACGCGGCGCCGCCAGGCGCCCCGCCGCACTCCCGCAACACGAAACTACGTACCCGGCCGGCCGGCGGTTACAGCCAAGCGGGACGGCGACCGGTTTATGGTAGCCGAGGGCGGGCGGAGAGGCGCTCATCGGCCGCGGCCGCCCGCCGGGGACCTAAAACGTCACTCGCAGGCCGAGTTGCGCCGCAAACGGGATGCCAACCGTGGTGCCGGGGCCGAAGAAGTCGCCGAAGGCGCCGGCGGGCACCTTGAGCTGATTGAGGCTGGTGATGGGCTGGGTCTGGGTGCAAGCGGCGTTGAGACAGAAGGCGGTGGCGTTGGCGGGGTTGTTGACCGGGGTGGGGAGGGCGGCGATGTTGGTGACGTAGAAGGCGCCGGGGTTGTTGCGGTTGAAGAGGTTGAACATCTCCACGAAGGGCGAGACGGTGTACTTGTCGCCGACCGTGAAGGGGCGGGCGACGCGCAGGTCCACCTGCATGTAGGGCGTGCCGCGGAACTGGTCGAGCGAGGTTTGCACGCCGTTGACGACGGCGCGATTGTTGGCGGTGTCGCCCAGCCCATTGACATCCACCGGGGTGGTCATGGTGAAGGGCCTGGCGCTCTCGATCTGAGACAGGCTGGAAAGCAAGAAGCCGCCGGGGGTGCGGTAGGTGCCGGCGACGACCAAACGATGGCGGACGTCCTCGCCCGAGGGGCCGAAGTCGCCAGGACCGAAGGCGTTGTTGGGGTTGCAGACGCCGTTCACGTAATCGAAGAGCTCGCCCAGCACGCATCCCCAGGTGTAGCCGCCGGAGTAGGTGTAGTTGGTGACCAGGCTGAGACGGTCGGTGATGTGGCCTTGCAGGTGCACCATGAGGGCGTCATAGCGGCTGCGGTTGTCGGTGCGGAAGACGGCGAAATTGGGGAGGATGGCCTGCTGCGCGGCCAGGTTGTTAGCAGCCAGCGGCGTGAACAGATCGTAGCCGGCGTCGTACTGATAGCGACGGAAGGCGTGATTGCCTTCCTCGTGGGCGAAATCGACATCGAGCGTCCAGTTGGGCGAGAAGGCGTGCTCCACGCCGGCGGTGACCTGCAGCGCGTAGGGGGTGTGGTAGGCGGGGTCAATGAGGTAACCCATGCCGCCCTGGGCCGCCCCCGGGAGGCAGCCCGGATCGCCGGGCACGGCACACGCCAGCGGGGCTTGGTTGACCGCTTGGAGCGCGGGCACCCAGCCGTTCTGGGCGAGGTCGTTGTACATCATCGCCGCGCCGGCGCGGAGTACGGTGTTGTGGTTCTTGCCGAGGGCGTAGGTGAGGCCGAGGCGGGGAGCGAAGTTGTCGCGGTCATCGTGCGGCGCACCGGGATGCTGGAAAAGCGGCACCTGCAGCGCCTGGAGTGTCAGCAGCGCCGGGTTGTCGAGTTGGCTGCGGCCGGAAGCGATGAAAAGGCCAAACGTGGTGTCGTAGCGCAGGCCGTAGTCCACCACAAAGCGCGAGCTGACATGCCAGTCGTCGTTGAACCAGAGACCGAGGCGTTGGACGTTTTGGGAAAAGCTGCCGTTGGAGGCAGGCGTGCTGGTGCAGGTGGCGCCGGGGGTGGCATTGGGGGCGCAGGTGAGGTCAGCGGTGAACTGCGCCGGGTTGCCGAGATAACTGGTGGGGTCGAGGGGAAAGACCGTGAGGGATTCGGGGTTGCCGGGC
>DAIDIF010000167.1 GCA_027451805.1 Acidobacteriota bacterium | reverse complement strand
TCTGGTAGCCCTTGGGCAGGTCGGGATAGAAGTAGTTCTTGCGCGCGAACACCGACACCGGCTGGACGGTTGCGTTCAGTCCCAGCGCCGCCCGCACCGCTTTGTCCACCGCCGCCCGGTTCAGCACCGGCAGCGCCCCCGGCAGCCCCAGGCACACCGGGCAGGTGAGCGAGTTCGGCGGCGCGCCGAACCGGGTGGAGCAGGCGCAGAAGATCTTGGAGGCGGTGTTGAGCTGAACGTGCACTTCCAGCCCGATCACCGGCTCGAAGCGCTCGAGGACGGCGGCCAGGGCGGTCGCGGCGGGAGTGGGCGGCATGCTGAGTTTTATTGTAGACTGCCGCCCCGCCGCCGGACTAACAGCGGCAGAGGTTCGCCCCCGCCATCCCGCGGGTCACGTTCCGGGTATCCACCAGCAACTGGGCCGCGCGCGCGATCGCGGCATAGTCCAACCCGCTGTGGTCGGTGGTCACCATGACGCAGTCGTAGTTGCCCGCATCCGCCGGCGTGAACGCCACCGAGTCCAGCTCGTAGGGAAAGTGCCGGCCGCGGTGCACGTGCGGGCAGTGCGGATCGTGGTAGCTCACCTCCGCGCCGCGTTCGCGCAGCAGTTGGTAAATCTTCAACGCCGGCGACTCCCGCAGGTCGTCGATGTCGTGCTTGTAGGCCACCCCCAGCAGCAGGATGCGCGCCCCCCGCACCGGCTTGCCCTGCCGGTTCAGCGCGTTCGCCAGCGCCTCCACCGCCTTGTAAGGCATCTCGGTGTTGATCTCGCCCGCCAGCTCGATGAAGCGCGCGGTGAAGTCGAACTCCTTCGCCTTCCAGGAGAGATAGAACGGATCGATCGGGATGCAGTGCCCGCCCAGCCCGGGCCCGGGGTAGAACGCCTGGAACCCGAACGGCTTGGTCGCCGCCGCCTCGATGACATCCCACATGTCGATGCCCATCCGCAGGCAGAGCTGCTTGAGCTCGTTCACCAGCGCGATGTTGACGCAGCGATAGGTGTTCTCCAGAATCTTCGCCATCTCCGCCACTTTGGCCGAGGCTACCGGCACCGCGCGCTCGAACGCCGCCGCGTACAGCCCCAGCGCCAGCTCCGCCGCTTCCGCGTCCACCCCGCCCACCAGCTTGGGGATGCGCACCGTGGTGTACTGGGCATTGCCCGGATCCTCACGTTCGGGCGAATAGGCGACGTAGGCCCGCCCCCGCCGGCCGCTCGCCGTGCCGCCCCCTCCGCCCGCGCCCGCCGCCGCCGCCCGCGCCGCCGGCGCGCGGCAGGGGACGCCGCTCGCCTCCAGAATCGGCAGCAGCACCTCGTCCGTGGTGCCGGGGTAGGTGCTGCTCTCCAGCACCACCAGTTGCCCCGGCCGCAGCCGCTGCGCGATGTCCCGTCCGGTCTGCTCCACGTAGCTCAGGTCGGGCTCCCGCCGCTCCGTCAGCGGCGTCGGCACGCAGATCAGGATCGCGTCCATCGCCGCCAGCCGGTCGAAGTCCGTGGTCGCCTGGAAGCGCCCGCCCGCCAGCCCCTGCTGGATCTGCGCGTCGCTGAAGTGCTTGATGTAGCTCCTGCCCTGATTGAGGCTTGCGACCTTGGCCGGGTCGACGTCAAAGCCGGTCACCGGAAACCCGGCGCGCTCGAACGTAAGGCACAGCGGCAGGCCCACGTACCCCAGCCCCACCACGCCCACCCGCGCCGAGCGGCCGGTCACTGCGGAAAGTAACTCATCAAGAGAGAGATAAGGAGAAGGCATAGAGTATGTCCGGGACGCCAGGGGCGCGCCCTCGGGAGGTTTCTGTGAGCTTACCATGCCGCCTGCCCCCGCTCTACTCCGGCGGCGGGCTGCCCCCGGCCGCGCCCGCGGCGCGCCGTCTGGCCGCCAGCCCCTGCCAGTGTTCGCAGGCGATGATGGAGTTGCCGGGATTGGCCGGGTCGAACTTCACCTCCACCGGCCAGCCCGGGATCCAGCTCTGCGGATCGAATGCCACCGGCACCAGGTGCAACGCCTGCGACACCTGGTAGGTCACGCCGCCGACTTCGTACTGGTACACCAGCGTCGGCGGCAGCGCGTCCTCGCCCGCCGCCGGGCCCGGCGCCGGCAGCATCTCCAGGATCTCGCCCGCCGCCAGTCGCCCCACCGCGTGCACCCGCAGTCGCCGCGCCCGCTCCAGTTGCTCGGCCGTAGGCCGGTGCCAGCGCCGCCACAGCAGGTAGCCCACGCCCGCTGCCGCCAGCGGCGCCACCCCCCAGGCGATATCCCGCAACAACCGCGGCGGCGGCATCGCGCTCACGCCTCGGCGGCGCCGGCCACCCCGTTCTCCAGCCGGCCCACGCCCGCGATCTCCACACTCACGCGGTCGCCCGGATGCAGCGCGCCCACCCCTGCCGGCGTGCCGGTGGCCACCAGGTCGCCCGCCTCCAGCGTCATCACTTCGGTGATGGCGCACAGCAACTGCTCCAGCGTGAACAGAAAGTCGTCGCTCGAACCCTGCTGCCGCACTTCCCCGTTCACCCGCGTCTCCACCCGGATGCCTGCGCCGAAGGTTGCCGCGCCTTCTCCCGTTCCCGGCTCGGCCACGCATGGCCCCACCGGGCAGAAGGTGTCAAACCCCTTGGCTCGCGTCCACTGCGGGTCGCGGTTCTGCAGATCGCGCGCGGTGACGTCGTTGACGCAGGTGAAGCCCAGCACGTAACGGCGCAGATCCGCCCCCGGCTGCAGATGCGAGCAGCGCCGCCGCATCACCACCCCGATCTCGCCCTCGTACTCCACCTGCTGCGACAGCCTGGGCAGCAGGATCGTGCCCCCGGGCGGGAGCAACGCCGAAGGCGGCTTGAGGAAAAACAGCGGCGTCTTCGGTACGTCGTGCCCCAGCTCGGCCGCGTGGGCGCGGTAGTTGCGCCCCACGCAGACAATTTTGGTCGGCTCACACGGCGGCAGCAGCGGGGTGTCGTCCAGCGGCAGCCGCTCCATCCCCGGCTGCGGACCGCACGCCAGCGGCGACAGCGGCGAGCCCGCGTACACCTGGATCATGCCGTCGTGGAGTTGGCCCCAGCAGCGTTGGCCCTCCTGCAGAAAGCGCACCCATTGGGTCATCGTGGGATCTTCGGACTAATGCGGTATCGTTGGCGCCGCGGTCTTCTTCTTCCCGGTCGCCGGGGCGCCGCCCGGAGGCAGCGCCTGCACCGACAGGATACGCGACGTGGCGCGGAACTCCTTGTATTTTGTGAACTGAATCACCATCTTCATCGGAATCCCCGGCGCCCCCGGACCGCCCGGAATGCTGCCCTGCATCAGCGTATACACCGGGAACCAGTACTTGTGGTCGATCTTCTGCCGCCACACCGTGAACGGCAGGAAGGTATTGGTCGGGTTGCCGTGTTTATCGTATTGGTTCGGCACCACCCGCCCCGCGCTCTTTACGATCATCAGGTCGTGGTCGTCCACGTACACCCTGCCGTCGAAATACCGCTGCCCCTTGACGATCTTCTTGGGCGCCACGTCGAACACGTAGGCGGTGATCTCATCCAGCGGCTGGTGATCCACGTAGGTGATGTTGTACTCGGGCAATTGGTCAATCGAGAGTGTGTACATGTTCATGTCGAACATGTCGGTGATGTCGTCTTCCGTCACCATGATGTCCCGCAGCGACGGCTGCGGGCAGAACGTGCAGACGATTTCCCGCTGCCCGGAGTACGGATCGTAAGTGATGTCGTTGACCTGGCGGTAGCTGCCCACCGGATTCCCGCTGGAATCCAGCTCCTGCATGTCAATGGATTCGGTGTAGATGTAGTTGTGCCGCAGCAGTTGCCGGAACAGCTTTTCGTTGCTGGTGAAGGTGTGGATGATCTGCTGGATGCGCGCCGGGCTCGGGTTGGGCAACAGCTTGACCGCCGGCTTCGGCGCGGCCGCGGCTTTGGGCGCCGGCGCCGCCGGCGGCTGTCCGCCGATCACCATCGCGTCCTTCGGCAACGGCGCCGCGGATTTCGCGCGCTGCGCCGCGGCCGCCGTTCCCAGCGCCGCCGCCAGCGCCGCCATCGCTCCCCACCCCGCCAGCCGCCGTGCCCAGCCCGCCCCTTTTGCCCGCATGGGATCCTCCTGCTGCGTTTCTATAAGGATACCGGAACGCCGCGGGAGGTTTCAGGCCGGCCGGCGCGAGCAGACCGGACGGTTATAATTGTGAACAGCAGGAGCCCCGCCCGTGCGCGCAAACATTCAAATCATGTTGTTATTGCTTGGGTTCGGCGCGTTGCCGGCCTGGGCCAGCCACGTCACCTACCTCAACCCCATCGTCCAGACCGTTCCCGCCGCCGGCTTGACCCAGGTGGTGGTGCAGAACCTGGTCGGCCCGATCAGCATCGCCACCACCTCGGGCGACACCGTCAAGCTCACCGTCATCGTGCACTCGGGCGGACCCGACAAGGCCTTCGCCCGCACCCTGGCGCAACAAGTCAGCTTCCCCGTGACCCGGATCGCCGGCCAACTCCGCATCACCGGTGTCTACCCGCTGGATCATTTCCGCGACTACGGCTACCCGATGATGAAGAGCATCCTCGGCATCCACGGCACCGACACCAACGTCTACGACGGCAAGAAGGTCTTCATCCGCGCCGCCGGCAGCAGCCAGGCAGTCGAGCTCTGGGCCGAGGTGCGGCTGCAACTGCCGGCTTCGCTCGGCTTGGTGATCCGCAATATCTATGGCGACGTCACCCTGCGCGGCGCCGCCCAGCCGGGGGCGCAGCCGGCCGCCGGAATCCTGGACGCCTTCACCGGCGTCGGCGACTTCAGCGTGTACCGCCCGGAATGGGATTCGGTCAAGCTCGAGACCGACTACGGCAAGATCGAGTTCACTGACGGGCTGGGTGCCAGCCGCGCCATCGCGCTCAAAACCGACAACGTCGGCAGCACCTACCTCGACCTGCCGCAGCACCCCAACTGCCGCATCGTCACCCACAAGGATCTCGGCTTCCTGCACAACGATGTCTCCACCGCCAAATTCAGCAAGGACAGCAACGGCGATTCCGTGCTGCAGTTCGGCGGCGGGGCGGCGCTGATCCACGTGGACATGAGCCTCGGCAGCCTCTTTCTGCACCGCGCCGACGGCCAGTAGTGGCCCTAACGCGCCGTGCGCACCCAGGCCGCGATATCGGCGATCACCTCCGCCGCCACGTGCCCCGCCACCGCGTAGTCGGCCGGCGACGGCGCCCCGCGCACCGGCATAAACTCGTGCGAGAGCGTCGGATAAAAGTGGAACGCGGCCAGCCGGTCGCCGGCCAGGCCCCTCTGCCAGAGCCGATAATCCACCCGCGTCACTTGATAGTCTTTGCCGCCTTGTAGCACCAACACCGGTTTGCGCAGCGCCGCCGCCGCGCGGGGCGGATTGTAGCCGCGCAGGTTGAGCACGTACGCCGCAGGTAGCGGGACGCCCAGCAGACTCACCCGCATGCCCGGCTTGAGCGCCGGGCTCTCGATCGCCTCGGCGTCCGCCTCCGCCTCGCGCACCATCGCCGCCGTCGCCCGCGGCGGCCGCAGCGACGCCAGGTACTTCACCTGCATCACCACGCTCCGCTCCAACGGCTGCGCGCTGCCGGCCAGCGCGATCATCCCCGCCGCCAGCGGGCTGGCGGCGATCCGCGGCGCCACCATCCCGCCCTCGCTGTGCCCCAGCACGAAGATCCGATCGCGCTCGATGTCGGGCCGCGCCGCCAGCAGCGCCAGCGCCGCCTGGGCATCGTCCACGTACTCCTGCGTCACGGTGAAGTCGGGCAGCGCGGCGCATTCCCGCGGATACTCATAGGTGCGTTTGGCGTAGCGCAGCACTGCGATCCCGCGCGATGCCAGCCCCCAGGCCAAGTCCTTGAGCGGCTTGTTCGGCCCGATGGTCTCATCCGCGTCCTCCGGCCCCGAACCCGCCACCAGCACTACCGCCGGAAACGGCCCTTGGCCGTCGGGCAAGGTGAGGAAGCCGGGTAGGGCCCAGGGGGCGCTGCCGACCGTGACCTTGACTTCATGAAAGCTCGCCCGCCGCGCATACGGCGGCGGCTTCCAATCCGGCAGCGGCTCCGCCGCCGGCCGCGGCACGCCGGGCACCGCGCTCGCCGCCACGATGAAGATCCCCGCCACCTGTCCGCCGCCATTGATCGCCACCTGCAAGCCGATCGTGCCCTGGGCGAACGCCACGTTGGTGCGCGTCACAGTCACTCCGCGCACCGTCGCCACTACCTCGGTCGCCCCCAGCGACCGGTACGCGCCGTGCGCCCGCTCCAGCGACTCCCACAACCGCTGCAGCGCCGCCGCCGGCGCCCGCGCCCGCACCGGCGCGTCGCACGCCGCCTCAGCCTGGCGATACTGCCCCGCTGCCAGTTCGCCCAGGAAGGAACGCGCCTGCGCCGCCGGCGCCGCCGGCGCCGCCAGCAGCCACAGACTCAACGCCAAGTGAAGCATAGCCGCTATCTTACTCCCGGCGGCTGCCTTGCCCCGCTGCACGGCGGAGAGTACACTGGCCCCGATCCGGGAGGCATTCCCATGCGCCTTGCAGGCATCTCGTTTCTCGCGCTCGCCCTGGCCGCCGCCGCCGCCGCGCAGCAGGCCAACCATGGCGTCGACCTCGCCGCCATCGATACTCACGTCAACCCCTGCGACAACTTCTACCAGTACGCCTGCGGCAACTGGATGGCCCACCATCCGATCCCGGGTGATCAGGCGAGTTGGGGCACCTTCGGCGAGGTGGCGCAGCGCGACCACGTCGAGCTGCGCAAGATCCTCACCTCCGCCGAGAACGCCAAGGATCCCGATCCGGTCACCACCAAAGTCGGCAACTTCTACGCCGCCTGCATGAACACCGCCGCGCTCAACCGGCTGGGCGCCGCGCCCCTGCAGCCCGAGCTGCGCCGCATCGCCGCCATCGACTCCCAAACGTCATTCGCCGCCGAGATCGGCCGCATGCACGTCGCCGGCGAAGCCGCGCTGTTCCGCTTCGGCTCCGGGCCCGACGCCAAGGATTCCAACCACGTCATCGCCCAGGCGGGCCAGGGCGGCGCCGACCTGCCGCGCGACTATTACGTCAAGGACACACCCCACAACCGCGCCATCCTCAGCGCCTACCGCACCCATATCGCGCGCGTCTTCGAACTGCTGGGCGACCCCGCGCCCCGCGCCGCGGCTGAAGCCGCCACCGTGCTGCGCATCGAAACCGCCTTCGCCCGCGCCTCGCTCTCGAACGTGCAGTTGCGCAATCCCAATGCGCGCTATCACCTCATGAGCCTGGCGCAGTTGCGCTCGCTCACCCCGGCGTTCGACTGGACCGCCTACCTCGCCGCCGTCCACGCCCCCGCCTTCGCCACCCTCAACGTGGGCGAGCCCGCCTTCTTCCGCGCCCTCAACACCGAGCTCACCACGGTGTCGCTTGACGATTGGAAGACCTACCTGCGCTGGCAGGTCGCCCACGCCGGCGCGCCCGCGCTCTCGCACGCCTTTGTCCAGGCCAACTTCGACTTCTTCAGCCACACCCTGCGCGGCACCCGCGTCAACCAGCCGCGCTGGTTCCGCTGCTCCGCCGCCGCCGATCGCGGCCTGGGCGAGGACGTCGGCCAGCTCTACGTCAAAGCCGCCTTCGGCGGCAACGCCAAGCAGAAGGCGCTGCTCATGGTGCACCAGCTCGAGGCCGCGCTCGGGCGCGACATTCAAAGCCTTACCTGGATGTCCGCGCCGACCAAGCAACAGGCGCTGGCCAAGCTCGCCAAGATCTCCAATATGATCGCCTACCCCAGCCACTGGCGCGACTACAGCGCGCTGGTGATCCGGCGCGGCGACTACTTCGGCGACGAACGCAGCGTGGCGGCGTTCAATTGGACCCGCGCCATGCACGACCTGGGCCGCCCCTTCAACCGCACCCGCTTCAACATGACCCCGCCCACGGTCAACGCCAACTACACGCCCGACCGCAACACCATCACCTTCCCCGCCGGCATCCTGCAGCCGCCCTTCTACGACCCTCACCGCGACCTCGCCAGCAACTTCGGCGGCATCGGCGTCGTGATCGGGCATGAAATGACGCACGGCTTCGACGACGAAGGCCGCCACTTCGACGGCCAGGGCAATCTGCACGACTGGTGGACCTCGGCCGACAGCAAGGCGTTCGACTTCCGCGCCCGCTGCCTGATCGACCAGTACTCGCGCTACAGCCCGGTCGCCGGCGTCCACCTCAACGGCCGCCTGACGCTGGGCGAAAACACCGCCGACAACGGCGGCGCCCGCATCGCCTACATGGCGATGGAAGCCGCCCTCACCCCCGCCGACCGCAAAACCATCGACGGCTACACCCCCGAGCAGCGCTTCTTCCTCGCCTTCGCCCGCGTCTTCTGCGAGAACACCCGCCCGCAGGCCGCCCGCGCCTCGGTCAAGACCGATCCCCACTCGCCGGGCAAGTTCCGCGTCCTGGGCGTGGTCACCAACATGCCCGAGTTCGCCCAGGCTTTCCACTGCGGCCCCAACGCGCCCATGTCCGCCGGCCCGAAGTCCTGTCGCGTCTGGTGACGGTCAACGCGCTCTCGGCGTGCGCGCGTCGGGCAGCAGCCCCCGCGCGCGCAGCAGCGCCACCAGCTCTTCGACGACCGCCTCCGGCGTCCGCTCCGCCGTCCGGGCCACCCACTCGGGCGCCTGCGGCGGCTCGTACGCCTGCCCCACGCCGGTGAGGTCGCCGAGCGCGCCCGCGCGCGCCGCCGCGTACAGCCCCTTGGTGTCGCGCCGCCGGCACTCCTCGATCGGGCAGTCGACGTGGATCTCGAAGAACCGCCCGCGCCCGATCCCCTGCCGCGCGAACGCGCGGTCGCGGCGGAACGGCGAGACGAAGGCGCACAGCACCAGGCAGCCGTTCTCATAAAACAGGCGCGCGACTTCGCTGGCCCGGCGAATGTTCTCCATCCGGTCCGCCGGGCTGAACCCCAGGTCGTTCGACAGCCCCCGCCGCAGCGCGTCCCCGTCGAGCAGCACCGTGCGGCACCCCAGCGCGAACAGCCGCCGCTCCAGCCCCCGCGCCAGCGTTGACTTGCCGCTGCCCGAAAGCCCGGTGAACCACACCACCCCCGCCCGGTGCCCCTGCCGCGCCTCCCGGCGCGCGCGCCCGATGTTCGCGCCGGCGCGCGCCGCGCGTTCGCCCGGTACCCCGGCGCGGCCACCCTCGCCTTCCGCCGCCTCGATCATCCCCGCCGCCACGGTCGCGTTGGTGTGCGGGTCCACCAGAATGAAGCTGCCCGTCTCCGGGTTGTCGGCGAAGCGGTCGCAGAACACCGGCTGCGCCGTCGTAATCGTCACCCGCCCGATCTCGTTCCCCTCCAGCTTCTCCGCCGGCGTCTCGGCCAGCGTCTCGATCTCCAGCCGGTGCTCCACCCGCTCCACATACGCCCGCGTCGCGCGCGTGGTGTGCATCAGGATGTAGGCGCGCTCGCGCTCCAGCGCCGCTTCCGCCATCCAGCACAGCGCCGCCCGCAAGCGCGACGCCGCCACCGGCGGCGCCGCCGCGGATACGATCATCTCGCCCCGGCTCAGGTCGCACTCCTCCTCCAGCGTCACCACCGCCGCCTCGCCTGCCCGCGCCTCGGCCACCGCTTCGCCTGCCTGCGCGACGCTGCGCACCCGCGTCCGCCGTCGCGACGGCAGCAGCAGCACCTCCTCGCCCGCCCGCACCCGCCCCGCCGCCACTGTCCCGGCAAAACCGCGATAGTCCAGGTTGGGCCGCAGCACGCACTGCACCGGCAACCGAAACCCGCACGCCCCACCCCGCGGCGCGACCGCCACCGTCTCCAGGTGCTCGAGCAGCGCCGGACCGTCGTACCAGGGCATGTTCGCGCTGCGGTTGACCACGTTGTCGCCGAGTAGCGCCGACACCGGGATCACAGCCACGTCGTGCGCCCCCAGCCGCCCGAGGTAGGCCCGCATCTCCCCCGCCGCGCGTTCGAATGCCTCCCGGCTCCAGCCCATCAGGTCCAACTTGTTCACCGCGATCACGAAGTGCCGGATGCCGAGCCACGCCGCGATCGCCGCATGCCGCCGCGACTGCGGCAGCACGCCTTTGCGCGCATCGAGCAGGATCAGCGCCAGCTCCGCCTGGCTCGCCCCGGTCACCAGGTTGCGCGTGTACTGCGTGTGCCCGGGCGTGTCGGCGATCACGAACCGCCGCCGCGGCGTGGCGAAGTAGCGGTAGGCCACGTCAATCGTGATGTTCTGCTCCCGCTCCGCCCGCAGCCCGTCGGTCAGCAGCGCCAGGTTCAGCGCCTCGCCCCGGCGTTGACTGGCGCCCGCGAGCGCCTGCAGCGCGTCCTCGGCGATCGCCCGGCTGTCGTACAGCAGTCGCCCGATGAGCGTGCTCTTGCCGTCGTCCACGCTGCCGGCCGTGCAGAAGCGCAGCGCCCGCCGCTCGGTCCCCACCCGCACCGCCGCACCGGCCGCCGCGCGCCGCGCCGGCTCCACCATCAGGCCCATCAGAAGTACCCCTGCCGCTTCCGGTCTTCCATCGCCGCCTCGCTGCGCTGGTCGTCCAGCCGCCCGCCGCGCTCGCTCACCCGCGCCGCCGCGATCTCGGCCACCACCGCCTCCACCGTCTCCGCCTCCGACTCGATCGCTCCGGTGCAGGTCGCATCCCCCACCGTGCGGAACCGCACCCGCGCCTCCCGCGCGGGCTCGTCCTCGCCCCGCCGCGCCGGCGGCGTGTCCGCCAGCAGCAATCCGCCGCGCTCGAATACCCGCCGCCGGTGGGCGAAGTACAGGCTGGGCAGCGGAATCGCTTCGGCGGCGATGTACTGCCAGACGTCGAGCTCGGTCCAGTTCGACAGCGGAAACACCCGAAAGTGCTCGCCCGGGTGGTGCCGCCCGTTGAACAGCCGCCACAGCTCCGGCCGCTGCGCCTTCGGGTCCCACTGGCCGAAAGCGTCGCGATGCGAAAAGATCCGCTCTTTGGCCCGCGCCTTCTCCTCATCCCTTCGCCCCCCGCCGAGGGCGCAGTCGCTGCCTAACTCCTGCAGTGCATCGAGCAGCGTTACCGCCTGCTGCGCGTTGCGGCTGGGGTGCGGCCCCGGCTCCTCGGCCGCCCGCCCGCGCGCGATCGCCTCGGCCACGCCGCGCACCTCCAGCCGCCAGCCGTAGCGCGCGGCGAACCAGTCGCGAAACGCCAGCGTCTCCTCGAAGTTGTGCCCGGTGTCGATGTGCAGCAGCGGCATCGGCGGCGCCGCCGGCAGAAACGCCTTGCGCGCCAGCCAGGCCAGCGTGATCGAGTCCTTGCCGCCGGAAAACAGCACCACCGGCCGCTCGAACTGCCCCGCCGCCTCGCGCATGATATAGATCGCCTCCGCCTCCAGCTCGCGCAGCAGCAGGGGCAGCGTTGGTGCCGCGGTCGCCACAGTACCCGCTTGGAAGCCTCGGCCAGGCACCCGGGTTGCGCCGCCGCAGCGCAGGCAGCGTCAAGCCGCGCGCGCCCGCGCCCCCGCCGCGTGTTCGAGCTGGTCCATCAGCGTCAGCGGCAGCGCCCGGCCGCCCGCGCATTCGCCCAGCTCCAGGCCCGCATGGCCCGCGCCGTGAAAGTCGGAGCCGCCGGTGGCCAAAAGCCTGTGCCGCGTCGCCAAGCGCAGGCATAGCGCCGCCTCCGCCGGCGAATGCTGCCCCCAATGGGCCTCGATCCCGGCTAAGCCCTCCTCCGCCAGTGCCGTCGTCAGCGCCGCGACGCCGCTTTCGCCCAGCCGCAGCCGCCCGGGATGCGCCAGCACCGGCGCCGCCCCCGCCGCGCGCAGCAGCCGCACCGCGGCCCGCGTCTCCAGCTTCGCGAGCGGCACATATCCGGCCGCGCCCGGCACCAGCCAGCGCTGAAACGCCTCCGCCACGCCACTTGCCCAGCCGCCCGCGACCAGCGCCCGCGCCACATGCGGCCGGCCGGGCGCGGCGGCGCCGGCTTCGGCTCGCACCGCCTCCAGCACCAGCCCCACGCCCGCCGCCTGCAACTGCCGCACCATGAGCCGTGCACGTTCGGCGCGGGCGCGGCGCAGCCGCCGGCAGGCGGCCGCCAGCGCTCCGCCGGCGTTCTCATGCACGCCGTAGCCCAGCAGGTGCACGTCGCCTGCGGCGTGGTCCGCTCCCTCCCAACACGTGCTCAACTCGATGCCGCCCAGAAAGCGCAGACCGAGCTGGCGCGCCCGCGCCCGCGCTTGCGCCAACCCGCCGAGCGTGTCGTGGTCGGTGAGCGCGATGCCGGCCAAGCCCAGCCCGGCGGCGCGCTCCATGACCGCCTCCGGCGCCAGCACGCCGTCCGAGGCGCTGCTATGGCAGTGCAAATCAATCACGTTGCGTCCGCGCCCCGGCACCCGCGCCGGTCACCGCCGCGGGCCCGCCGCTCATCTCCGCCGCGCGGCCTTCCGCCGGCAAGGCGTTGAAGACGGCGTGGATGCCCGCCGCCTCCAGGTCGATCTCCTGCAGCAGCTCGCGTCGCGCCAGGTCGTACAGGCTGAGCCGCGTCGGCAGCGTCACTGGGGCGATCTTGCTCTTCACCCAGCGCAGCTTCTCCTTCCAGCGCGTGTTGCGCAGGCGGGTGAAACCGACCCAGACGCGGGTCTCATCCATCGGCAGGACGCCGCGGCACCAGCTAGAGCCGCGCGGCCCGCCCGCTTCCATCTCCGCCAACACCAGCGTCTCCTCCACCCGCAGCGTGGCTTCGTTGACGATCATCAGCCTGCCGTCCACCGCCGTAAAGTACAGATAGCCGCCCCGCGCCCAGCCGTCGTGCACGCACTCCTGCACGCCCAGCTCGATCCGGCGCCGCGGATCGTCCAGGCAGATCGCATCGCCCAAATCGCCCCGCGTCGCCCACCACACGCCCTGGGCCGAAAACACATAGTTGACGTGCGTCCGGTAGGGCTTGAGCGTCGCCACCTTGCGATAGTCCGTCGCCGGCGAGAACCGCGACCACGGATCGCCGCCGGTGGCGCTCCAGCTTTGGACCAACTCCCCTTGCAGCGTAATCTCTGCCACCAGGTCCAAGCCGGTCACCGCGACCAGCAGCGTCCCCTGCGGCGTCGGCGTCACATGATGCAGGTCATTGAAGAAGGGCAGCGAGATGTACGCCGCCGGACGAAAGTCGGGAAGTTGATACACCAGCACTTCCGTCGAGGTGCAGGCATAGAGACGATCGCCCGCCACCGCGCCCGACTTGAACAGCACCGAGCTGTCGGCCGCCGCGCGCGCCTCCAGCGGGCTATCGTAGCGGTGGCACAGCTCGCACACGCCCGCCTCCGGCCGCACCCGTCCCACCACGGCCCGCTCAAACAGCCGCCAGTCCTGCTCCGCGTCGGCGCGCTCCGCCCTTTGTATGCCCCCGAGCACATACAGGTCCATCCCCGCTCCGATGCAAGAACCCCGCCGCCGGGCCATATCTCGCCCGCGCTGTTCTTCCCGCGGCGTTCAACTTTGGGCTATCCTGCCTGCATATGTCCGCGGCGGTACGTAACGCGGCATGCGCGCTGGCGGCCCTGGGGGGCCTGGGGTTCAGCGCCGGTGGCGCGCCTTCCCTCGCGCGCCGCCCCCCGCAGGCCGGCGCTGCCCCGACCGGGCCCGTCACCGCCCGTGCCCTGTTTCGCGCCGCCCGCGCGGGGCTGGTCGGCCTACCGCCGATGCTGGCTGCGCGCGAGGAAATCACCGTCGCCGAGGACGAGGCGCGCGCCATGCCGGGCGACGCCGCCTGGCAGCGGCGCGCCCTCGCCGACGGCGTCGCCGCCTTTCAGCAGTTGGACGCAACCGCCTTCCCGCCGCCGCCCCGCCCCATGCCGCCCGAAGGCTGGTACGACGCCAAGGACTGGGCCGAGGCCAACTTGATCGTCGAGTTGCTCACGAACTTCCCTACGCCCCTGCCTGCCCGCCTCGGGCAGACCTTGGACCTGATTCGCGCCGCAACCGCACGCAAAGGGCCGCTCTACAGCGCCTACTTTGAGTCCGCCTTCGTCTACCAGCAAGACACGCGCGACGACCCCCTCGCGCTCGCGCAAGAGTGTCAGGCCGCCGACGGCTCGTTCCCCTATCAGGGGGCATTCGCGATCCTCGTCAACGCCGGGGCGCGCGGCGGGATCGTCTCGCTCCCCGCGCAAATCCAGCTCATGCGCGCCGCCGACGCCGCCACCCGCCAGGCAAGCGACCCGATGGACGTTCTTGAGGCGCTCGGCTTTCTCGCAAACACCGCGCCCATCGCCGGCCAACGCCACGCCACCGCGGACCAAATCTACACGCCGCCGGGCGTCTTATTCGCGGCCAGCGCCAATATAGTCACCGAATTCCAGGTCCCTCCCGCCGCCTACAAAGACGCTTGGGTGGACTCAACGACCGCCCTGCTGCGGCAGCGGCCCTCCGTGCCGCCGATGGTGCTGCAGAATCTGCTGCGCGAGCTGTGGCAGGTCTCGCCCGGCGCCGCCGCCGGCTTCGGCCGCGTGCCGCCGTTGCCCCGCCCGAACGCGGGATTCAACGCCGCACCGGCGGCGCCGTCGCGCTGGCAGCAGGCGTTGCAAAGCGGCTTGCCGGCGGCGCTGGCGTACGCCGAGAAACCCGGCTCGGGGCGGCTCTTCTACCTGCAACTGGTCTTCGACGCCGCCGTCGGCAAAAATCCGCAGGTGGCATCGCAGGCGGTGACGGCCATGGCCGCGGACGTCAACTCGCTCGCCGGCCAGGGAGCGGACCAGACGCTAGGCGACCTCCAGCGTCTCGGCCTCATTGGCCGGGAACAATCCCTGCTCACCACACTCGCCACCCGCCTGCAGCACGACGCGATTGCCTCCGAAGCGCGCGCCGAACGTCTTGCCGCCCACCCCGCGCGCCTGGCCCAGCCCTGGCTCCCCGGCGCCGGCCTGCATCAGGACTACTCCATCCTCGCCCGCTACGACTTCCCCCTGGCCGCGCAGTCGGCGCTCCAGCTCGACGCGCCGCTGCTCAAGCCGCTCGCCCTCTCCGCCGTCGGCGCCGCCGCGCCCTAGAGCCGCGCCTGACGGCCGGCTAATTGTTCGTGCAGGTGGGGCTGATCCAGCTTCCGGTCAAGTTGGCGTGGTTGGACATGGTCTGGCCGTAGACGCTGATCGTGACGTCGAATGAGCCCTGCGTGTGCTCGGAATCAGTCGCGTGAATTTTTGCGTGAATTTGCGCGGTGCCGGCGCCGGGGCCCTTGCCCATCCTGCAGCCCGACCCCTGCAATTCCAAGTCGGTGCTGGTGGCGGTGAGAACCTTCCACGTGCATCTGGACCGCGTGCCCGAGGTCCAGGTGGAAAGGTTCAGGTCGCTCGCCTTGATGCACGAATCGTATTGCATCGGCTTGCCCATCATCACCGAGGTCATGTTCATGTGCCACTCCCCCGGCTTCACGTTCAGCGTTGCCGATTGCGGGAAGAGCACCAGCGCCCCTCCCAAACCCATGATCGCCAGCCTCATGATTTTCTTCACCGTAGTTCTCCTTCCCTCGGTCTTCCCCTCAAGGCAGCTTGGCCATGACCGCCAGCGCCAGCTCCTTTTCCCTTGCTTCGATGAGGCTGGTCTGGTTTCCCGCCAGCCCGTGGATCGAAATCTGGAACCCGTTCCCGCCTTTTTTGACGGATAGCTCCGGCGTCCCGTACCCCACCCTCTCGTACACCGCATCGTCCCCGACCCCGCGGACGGGCGTTTTCACGATGGCGTGCGCGGGCAGGAAGAACCCGGGCACCGGCGTCTTGATGTTGTGGAACATCTGTGCCGGCGTCATGCTCCCGACCGGCCCGAGCACATGCAGCCGCACCGCCTTGCCGCTCGCCATCGGCTTGCCCGCTTCGCCCCACGCGCAAAGGTACGCATTGAGATGCTTGCCCGGCCCCACCGTGGCGACTCCGAGCGCGGCGCCGGCTTGGGCTGAGGTGGGCAAGGCACAAGGGTCGGGTGTGGCGCCATAGGCCGCGGCGGCGCACAGCGCCACCGCCAACCCCAGCCGTGCGATTGCCGCATGCGATGCCTTCATCCTGATCCGCTTTCCATCGCGAGCAATCACTGGGCCGTGTCGGCCACCGAGAACGTCCAGAGCGCGTCGAACATCAGCCCCGCGCCCTGCCCGCGCGACACGTCCCCGCCGGAAAACTTCTGGTTGCGCCGCACCGGGCGCAGCACCACCGCATACTCGCCCGGCACCAGCGGCGAAGCGGGCGAGAGGGCGTATTCTCCCCGGGCTTGCTTCCGCAGCTCGACCCCCACCCGGTCCTCGACAAAACCCGAGTACACCTGCCAGTCCGCCGCATCCTGCGAGGCCGCATCCTGCTTGCCGCGCGTCGCCCCCACCAGCCGGCAGGTGTTCTGCGCCGGCGTCAGCTTCACGATCTCCGGCACGAAATCGTCGGGGTTCACCCCCGGCGCCCGGGCAAAGTCCACCTGAAACGCCGGCATGGTGGTTTGCAGCACGTTCGACGATGCCGGTCCCGGCACGCCCCACACATAGGTCACGTCCGGCGTTCGGTGGCCCATCAGGCCACCGAAGACGGCCCCCGCCTGCATCACCGCCGAACTCCCCAGCTGCGAACTCATGTGTTCGGCCGCGCTCTGGGTCGCGGTGTTGATGCCGGCCTGCAGGCCCTGCGTCACCGCCGTATCCTCGGCCAGGCCCGCCAGCGATTGCGGCTTGGTCTTGGTCTGCGCCAATTGCGTCTTTTCCATCGCCAGCGCCTGCGTGCCGCCGCCGGCAAGCAGCGCCACCGTCGGCATGGCCCAATACGGCCCACGCGGCTTGGCCGCGGCAGGCGCCGGCGAAAGCGCCGCCGCGGCGGCGCCCGCTGGCGTCCCGGGCTGCGAACACGAGCCGGCGTCCTCGCCGCCCCGGCCATGGGTCGCTTGCGCGATCCGTTGGCCGGGCGCGGAGCCCCGCGCGGCGTTCGTCATCGCCTCCCAGATGCGCTGCATGTCACCGGCGCGCGCGGCGCCACCGGCCGCGAATAGCGCGGCCTTGGCCTGGGGCGAAACGTCAAAGCCGGGCGTGCGGCAGCGGATCAGATCGAGGATCGGCTGCGCCGGCAGCCCCAGCTGCACCATCGCGGTGACGTCCGCGTTGGTAAGCGGCTTCTGTGCCCGCTGCGCCGCCAACACGCAGGGAAGCGCCGCCATCGCCGCGGTTACCACCGCAAGCGCCGCTCGCCGTAAAACCTTGCGCCCGATCATTGTTGACCCTCCCGCGTTACTGCGGAACCGTGCTGTATCCGATGTCGCCCAGTGAGACATCCGCTCCGGGAAGGATTTGCAGCGTCAGCCGGAGCCCGCTGGTGGCGCCCCCGTACTGGCGCAGATCGGCGAGATAGGCGGGGTCGGAGGGAAAGGAAACCACAATCGCCTGGTCGGTCCACGAGATGACATTCAACTCGATCCGGAACAAGTCGCCCGCCGAACGCGGCAACAGCATCGCCGCATCGCCCTTGCGGCTGATGGCCCCGAACGAGCACCCCCGAATGGTGTACTGCTGCCCCGGCGCCAACACGCGCACCGGGCTGCCGGCGCTGTTGCTGACGCTCACAATCCGGCGTGTGGCATTCCGCGCACACTGCGCCGCCGCGTCGAGCGAGGGGCCGCGCTGCATCGCCGCCATCCGCCCGCCGCGGGCAAAGCCGGGGGCGCTCATGATCCGGCTGGCTCCGATCATGGGCGCCCCCGGCCGAGTGCCATCGGTGATCGCCGGCCGCTGCACCGCAGGGATGAGCGCGGAGGTGCTGCCGGGGCTCATTCCCGGATTGGCCGGTGCCCCCAGCAGGGTGCGCGGCGCGCCCGCACCCAACAGCGCGCCCCGCGGAGGATACGGCTGCGGGTTCAGCGCCACTGCGCCGCCCCGCCCCCTTTCCGCGCCCTTCCGCGCCAAAAGTTCGCGGATCACCATGGTGTTCAAAACCTCCGGGCTCACGCCCTGCCGTTGCAGGGCCTCCAGCGTCGCCGGCGAGACATCGAAATTTGCCGGCGTCGACCGGACCTTGGCCACGGTCGCTGAATCCGGCGCGCCCGACCTCACCATCCGCAGCATGTCGGCGTTGTTCAACCCCGGCATCACGGATCGGCCGCCCGCCATGCTCAGCCGCGGTCCACTGCCGCCCGTAGCAGTATTCAGCTCGCCGGCAGGGCAGTGGGTGGCCGGCCGTGTGGTCGCGACGGTCAAGGTGGGATCGCTGCCGGTGAACCTATGGAACCCATAATTGGCGATGCGGACGCCACCGCCGCTGCCGATGGCAGCAACCGCCAGCGCGTTCATATTCCAGTTGTCCGGCGATTGAAACGCCTGCGCAAGGGCGATCGGCGCACCGGGCGTCAGCAGTTCCCCCAAGTTGAGGCTGAAGCTGGCGTCGGCGATGTGGACCAGGCGCAGCGCCTTGATCTCATCCGGCCGCACCGTCCTGGACAGCAGAATGTTGATGCTGTTGACGCTGTTGTTGGGCCAGTTGTGGCCCTGGTTGACGTTGGCGGCGACCTGCGCTGGGCCCGCGGAAAAGAAAATGATGATGTTTAAGTTGTCCTGACCGCCGCGCAGATCATCGCTGCCGGTCCCGATGCGCAGTCGAAGCCGCGTGACCTGGCAGGGCACGTGGCTCTGCCCCGAGCCTCCGTTCACCTGCCCCATTTGCCCATAAGCGGTTCCGGCTCCCAGAGCCGCACCGATCATCAACGCCAAGATGCGGTTTGTCATTGGCTGTCCTCCTTAAAATTCGCGCCGGGCATCGTCCGCAGGTGCGAGAATTGCAGCCGCGCGGCGCCGGTGTCAAAGGGCGAGCACGTGGCGTGCGTATGACCTGCTAAGCGGCTGAAAACAATTCACATGGCCGCACATGTGACAAAATGGCGGGGTGAGGTCCGGTGAGCGGCCCTACCCCATCTCGCGTGTTCTGCTTTGGCCTTTTCGAGGCGGATTTGCAGAATGCCCGGCTCACGCGCAAGGGCGTGGCGATTCGCCTCCAGGACCAGCCCTTTCGCGTGCTCGCCACCTTGTTGCAGCGCGCCGGCCAGGTCGTCACCCGCGAGGAGCTTCGCCGCGCTCTGTGGCCGGCGGAAACCCATGTGGATTTCGAGGGCAATCTCAACGCCGCCCTGAAACGCCTGCGCGCCGCGCTCGACGATGACGCCGACAACCCCCGCTTCATTGAAACCATCCCCCGGCATGGCTACCGATTTATCGCTCCGCTTAGCGTCAAAACGGCCGCGCCCGACGCTTCGGCCGATTCCCGCCCGCCGTCGCCCGCGCCGGCGCGGCCATCGCGCCGCTGGCTCTGGCTCGCCACCGCGCCCCTGGCCCTGCTCGCCGTCCTGGCGGCGATCGCCCTGCGCAAGCCCGCGGCATCGCCTCGCGGCGCCGCCGCCGCGGCGGCGGCCAGCCTGATTGCGCCGCGCCGTTCGGTCGCCGTCCTTGATTTTCAAAACGTCTCCGGACGCGCCCGCGACGCCTGGCTCGCGCCCGCGCTCGCCGATATGCTGCGCACCGAACTCGGCGCCGCCGGAAAACTCCAGGTTGTGCCCGGCGGGGCGGTGGCCCAACTCCGCCTCGCCTCGCCCTGGTCGCCCACCGATTCTCTCAGCCCGCCCACCGCCTTCCGCATCGGCAAGGCACTGGACAGCCAGCTCCTCGTGCTGGGTTCGTTTGCCACCATCGGCACAGCGCGCGATGACCTGCTGCGGGTGGATTTCCGTCTCCAGGACGCCGCCACCGGCGAGCTCCTCTATGAGGGCGCCGAGAGCGGCAACGAACGTCAGTTTTTCGCCTTGGTGACCAAAATCGGCGCGGATCTCGGCGCGCGTCTGCACCTGCCGTCGCCATCCGGCTCCGCTGCGGCCAGCATCGTATTCACCTTCCCCGCCAACCCCGACGCCAACCGTCTTTATACGCTCGGCCTCGCCAAGCTTCGCGCCGCCGACGTGGACGCCGCGAAGGACCTCTTGCTCCAGGCCGAACAGCTCGACCCCCGCTTCCCGCTGGTGCATCTCATGCTCGCGCGCGCATGGCAGGGATTGGGCTATGACCAAAAATCCAACGCTGAAATCCAGCGTGCTTACCAGCTCTCCTCGGGCCTGCCCGAAACCGATCGGCTGCGCATCGAGGGCGCCTACTTCGCCAGCCGGCAACAGCCGGACCAGGCCATCGGCGCTTACCGCGCCCTGTTTGCGCTCGATCCCGGCAGCCTGGACCATGCCGGGCAGTTGATCGCCGCGCTCAACGCCGCCGGCCAGCACGCACAAGCCTTGGCGGTGGTCCAGCAATTGCGCGCGCTGCCGCCGCCGGCCGGGCAAGACCCGCGCCTCGATTATTGGCAGGCACTGAGCACGACGGAAGCGCGCAGCGCGGCCGTGCAGCCGCTATATGAACGGGCCGCCGCCGAGGCGCAATCCCGCGGCCAGGCGCTGCTCTACGCCCATATTCGCCTGAGCCAGTGCGTCAACCAGGTGTACAGCGGCCATCCGCAAGGAGCGAACGCGCACTGCCGGCAGGCCTACGGGATTTTCCTCGCGGCCGGCAACCATCTCTATGCCGCGGATGCGTTGCGCACCATGGGCGATCGCCGCGGCGGCGCGGGCGACATCTCCGGCGCGCGCTCTTACTACCGGCGCGCGCTGGCGCTGCTGGCCCCGCTGCACGAGCACGAAAAGACCGGCGTGGTGCTCAACAATATGGCCGTCGGCTACGAGAACCAGGGCCAGGTGGCGCGCGCGCAGGCGCTGTTTCGCCAGGCGGCCGCGACCTGGACCGAATGCGGCGACCGGGAGGACGCCGCCGCGGCGCAGGGCAATCTGGGCGACATTCTCATGCTCCGCGGCCAACTGCATGCGGCCGAAGCCCAGTACCGGCGCGCGCGCGCGCAGATCGAAGCCGGCGATCCCCACGGCGCCGCCTACCTGCTCTACAGCATCGCCGGCATCCATCTGGATGAAGGCGACGTCGCCGGCGCCCGTCGGCTGGCGCTGGAATCGCTCGCCATGGCTCGCCGCCGCAACAACACCAACGACCTCGCCGGTGCGGATGAGGTAATCGCGGCGGTCGAGCTGGCGGCGGGCGATCTCGCCGCCGCGCGCTCGGCCGCGCTGCATGCTCTCGGCATCTACCGCCAGCGCGGCGCTCCAGTTGGCATCTACGAGGCCGGCGCGGCTCTCGCCGAGGTTTCGCTCGAGCAAGGCAATCCCTCCGACGCCGAGCAACAACTCCGCTCCTCGCTTGCCCAGTTTCGCGCGCTCCATCTCGCGCTCGACCAGATGCAGGCCGCAACCGACCTGGCCCGCGCGCTGCTCCACCAAGGCCGGCTTGACGAAGCGCGCCAGGCGGTCGCCTCCGCTCTCCGCTTGGCCCCTTCCAACCCCTACCCCTATCTCACGCTCCCCGCCACGACCGTCGCGGCCCGCATCGCGGCCGCCCGTCTGGCGCGCGCCCCGGGACCGCCCGACCTCGCCGTCCTGCGCCGCCAACTCGAGGGCGTGCTTGCCTCCGCCCGCCGCCTCGGCTACTTCCAGATCGCCGCCAACGCCCGCCTCGCGCTGGCCCAGCTCGAACTGCGCACCGATGCGCCCGCCGCCCGCGTCCGCCTCGCCGCTCTCGCCGCCGACGCCCACCGGCACGGCCTGCTCCTGCTCGAGCGCAAAGCGGCTGCCCTCGCCTCCCCGCCGCCGGCGCCATGACACCGCCGGCGGTATGATGGTCGCGAACGACGCCTTGCCGGGTTACCGCCCGGCCCAAGGCCGCGGGAGGTGCATGTGCGCAAGAAGCTTTGGATCGCCGCAGGCTCGATCGTAGTTCTGCTCCTGCTCATCGCGCTGGTCCTGCCGCTGTTCATCAACGCCAACACCTTCAAGCCCATGCTGGAGCGCTATCTGACGGGCGCGCTGGGGCGCAAGGTCGAGATCGGAAGCATCCAGCTCTCGGTCCTGACCGGCAGCGTTTCGGTGGACGGCTTTTCCGTGGCCGACGACGCCGCCTTCAGCGCCACGCCGTTTCTCAGCGCGAAACGCCTCAGCGCCGGCGTGTCGCTGATGCCGCTGATTTTTTCCAAGCGGCTCGACGTGACGTCCCTCACCATCACCGATCCGCGGATCACGTTGCTGCGCTCGCCCTCCGGCCGGTGGAACTACTCGAGCCTCGGACCCGCGGCCGCGCCGCATGCCGCCGCCGCCCCTGCCTCCAGTGCGTCGGCGGCAAACAACTTTTCGGTGGGAGAGCTGAAGCTCGCCAACGGCACGATGACCGTGGGCGACGCCGGCAGCGCGAAGGTGACGCGCTATACCAGCGTGAATCTGGAAGCCTCGAACGTATCCTACCGTTCCGCGTTTCCGTTGCATTTCACGGCCGACACGCCCGGCGGCGGCACCGTCAAGCTCGACGGCACGGCCGGCCCGGTCGATGCGGCCAACGCGGCGCTGACGCCGTTCCGGCTGACGCTCAGCGTCAAGAATTTCGATCTCGCCGCCACCGGCTTCATCCCGCCCTCCGCCGGCATCGGAGGCACGGTCTCCTTCGACGGATCGCTCACCTCGAATGGCCGCCAGGCGACCTCGCGGGGGACGCTCCAGGCCGAGCGTGTCCGCTTCGCGCCCGACGCCACGCCCGCGGCCGTACCCGTGAACGTCGCCTACGCCACCGCCTACGACCTGCGCCGCAGCACGGGCGCGCTGACGCAGGGCGCGGTGCACGTCGGCCAGGCGCTGGCCACGCTCACCGGCACCTACAACCTGGCGGGCGCCACGCCGAGGCTGGATATGAAGTTGAACGGCACATCCATGCCCGCCACCGAACTGCAGGGCATGTTCCCCGCGCTCGGCATGACCCTGCCCGACGGCGCCGCCCTGCAGTCCGGGACGCTGAGTACCGCGCTGGCCTTCACCGGCCCGCTCGACAAGCTGATCATCGCCGGCCCGGTCAACCTCGCCAACGCCAAAATGACCGGCTTCAACCTGGGCGGCGAACTGGGCGCGCTGCAGGCCTTCGCCGGCCTGGGCCGCGCCGGATCGGACACGCTGATTCAAACCCTCAGCGCCAACCTCCGGCTCGACGCCGGCGGAACGAATTTGCAAAACGTGAACCTGATCGTGCCCACCGTCGGCACGCTGCGCGGCAACGGCACGATCAGCACGGCGGGCCAGCTCGACTGCCACCTGGTGGCGACGCTCGCCGCCAACGCGGTCACCAACGCGGTGGGCAACCTGGCCGGCAAGAGCAAGATCGGCGGTATCCTGAGCGGCGCGCTCGGCGCTCTCAGCGGCGGCAGCGGCCAGACGAGCGGCGCCAAAGGCGGCCTCACCATCCCCCTGCGCGTCACCGGCACCACGGCCAAGCCGGTCTTCCGCCCCGATATCGGGCACTGATCGCCCCCGCCTCCGGCCGCACCCGCCCCACCACGGCCCGCTCAAACAACCGCCAGTCCTGCTCCGCGTCGGCGCGCTCCGCCCTTTGTATGCCCCCGAGCACATACAGGTCCATCCCCGCTCCGATGCACGAACCGCGCCGCCGGAATGTATGTCTGGCCGCGCCCACGCTCTCGGGCGTTCAACTCTGGGCTATCCTGCCCGCCCATGGCCGACGCCGCCCGCGGGCGCTCAGCCTTTGACCACCACCAGCGGCCGCAGCCGCGCCACCTTGCGCGCCAGCCCGGCCGCGTGGATGACGTTCACCACCTCGTCCACGTCCTTATAGGCCAGCGGCGCCTCCTCGGTCAGCCCGCGCCGCGAGCCGGCATTGACCGTGATGCCCAGCGCCGCCAGTTCGGTCCGCAGCGCCGCCGCCGACGCCTCGCGCCGCGCCCGGGTGCGCGACATCCGCCGTCCCGCGCCGTGGCAGCTGGAGCCGAAACTCGCCGCCAGCGCGCCGGGCGCGCCCTCGAGCACGTACGACGCCGTGCCCATACTCCCCGGGATCAGCACCGGGTCGCCGGGAAACGCCCGCGTCGCCCCCTTGCGGTGCACCACCACCCGCCGCCGCTCGCCGCCCACGGTGTACTCCTCCACCTTGGCGATGTTGTGCGCCACGTCGTACACCAGCTCCAACTCCGCCTCCCGCGGCCCAAAGACGCGCGCAAACGCCTGCCGCACCTCGAAGGTGATCATCTGGCGGTTGGCCCAGGCAAAGTTCGCCGCCGCCGCCATCGCTGCGACGTAGGCCTGGCCGTCGGCGCTCGCGAACGGCGCGCAGGCGAGCTCGCGGTCGGGCAGCGTGATCCCATAACCCGCCATGGCCTGGTTCATCCGCCGGATGAAATCGGTCGCCACCTGATGCCCCAGCCCGCGCGAGCCGGTATGGATCAACACCGTCGCCTGCTCCGCCGCGAGCCCCATCCGCTCCGCCGCCGCGGCATCGAACACCTGCTCCACGTACCCCACCTCGACGAAGTGATTGCCCGCTCCCATGGTGCCCAACTGGTCCTCGCCCCGCGCCCGCGCGTGGGCCGACACCCGCGCCGGATCGGCGCCCTCCAGGCGGCCCGCCGATTCGGTGTGCGCCAAATCGCGCTCGCTGGCGTAGCCCAGCTCCCGCATGCGCTGCGCCCCGCCCTCGAGCACCGCATCCAACTCCCGCCCGGTGAGCTGGAGCATCCCCGATCGCCCCACGCCCGACGGCACCGCCGCGAACAGCGTCCGCCCCAGGTTGGGCGCCGCCGCGGCCACCCCCGCCCGCGTCAGGGTGGAGCGCAGCAGCCGCACCCCGCAATTGATGTCGTAGCCGATGCCGCCGGGCGAGATCACCCCCGCCTCCAGGTCGAAGGCGGCGACGCCGCCCACCGGAAACCCGTACCCTTCGTGCGCGTCGGGCATCGCCAGCGCCCAGCCCACGATGCCGGGCAGCGTGGCCACGTTCACCAACTGCTCCAGCGAGCGGTCCCTGCGGATCTCCTCCAGTAGCGCCGCCGTGGCGTAGACCCGCGCCGGCGCGCGCATGTCGGCGCGCGCGCTGGGAGGGATCTCCCACAGCAGCGGCGTGATCGCGTGCAACGGCCAGCGCGGCGGCTCGTTCATAGGTCCAACACCAGATGGGTTTGCCATCCGCCGCCCGCGCCGGCGGCGACCTCGGCCTCGTGGTAGGTCACCGCCTTGACGTCCGCGTCGAAGCCCTCCACCGCGGCGCCGCGCAGCGTCGCCACCAGCCGCCGCTCCGTCAAGGCCGTGAAACGCACGTCGCGGTAGCTCTCGCGCCGCGCCTGCATCAACGCCAGCGCCTCGCTCAAGAAATCCACCAGCAGCGCGGTGGCGTCGGCGGCCTCCAGCGCCAGCTCCCGCGTCACCGCAGCCCGCGCCTGCCGCGGGCGCATCGCCGCCGCCAGGCCGCGCAGCGCGTCGCGGAACAGCGCCTCGCGGGTGGCGCCGGTCACCCGCAGGCGGAGATCGGAGGTGTGTTCCAGCCGCCGGTAGGGCATCGCAGTTCAGCCCGCCTCGGGCAGGTGGCGCGCAAACCACGCCGCCGCCCGGCGCGCCACCTCCTCCAGCGCCCCCGGCTCCTCGAACAAGTGAGTCGCGCCGGCAATCACCGCCAGCTCCTTTTCCGCCCGCAGCTGGCGGTAGACGCGCCGGTTCAGCGCCAGCACCTCGGTATCCTCCCCGCCCACCAGCAGCAGCGTCGGCGCCTGCACCAGCGCCACATCTTCGCCGGCCAAGTCCGGGCGCCCGCCGCGCGCGACCACCGCCCGCACCCGCGCCCCGAGCCGCACCGCCAGGTCCAGCGCCGCCGCCGCTCCGGTGCTGGCCCCGAACAGCCCCAACCCCAGCGCGCGCGTGCGCGCGTCCCGGCCCAGCCAATCCGCCCCCAACCCCAGCCGCGCGGTCAGCAGCCCGATGGCGAACCGCTGCTCGACCTCCCGGTCCTCCGCCGCGGTCAGCAGGTCCATCAGCAGCGAGGCCAGCCCCGCCGCCTGCAGCACTTGCGCCACGGCGTTGTTGCGCGCGCTGAGCCGGCTGCTGCCGCTGCCGTGCGCGAACAGCACCACGCCCCGCGCCCCCTCCGCCAGCCGCAGCCGCCCCGCCAACTCCACCCGCCCGGCGCCAATGCGCACCTCCTCAACCGCGTCCGCCCGCATGCTCCGCCTCCAAGTAAGACCGCAGCAAGGGCGCCGCCGGCAGCCGCGTCAGGGCGCCCTCCAGTCCCGCCCGCGCCGGCAGGGTGTCGGCCGTGGTCAGCGACCGCACCGGCGGCCGCAGCAGCGCCCGCCAGCGGCGCCCGCTGAAGCCGCCGTGGGTCACCATCACGTGGATCTCGCGCACGCCCTGCCGCACCAGCGCCCGCGCCGCCAGCACCAAGGTCGCCCCCGTGTCCAGGATGTCGTCCACCAGCAGCGCGCGCTCGCCCACCGCGCCCGACGGCTCCCCCAGCCGCACGCCGCCCGCGCTGCGCTCCTTCACGAAGCTGATCACCGCCGCCTGCGTCCCCAGCCGATCGCGCACCGCCGCGCACCGCGCCACCGCTCCCTGGTCGGGCGCCACCAGCGTCGCCGTCTCCAGCCCGCGCGCCCGGATCGCCGCGGCGAATAGGTCCGCGGGCGAGAGCGAGACCAGCGGCAACCCCAGCAACTCGCCATCGCGCGGGCTGTGCACATCCACCGTCACCACGTCGTCCACGCCCGCCGCCCGCAGCAGCCCGCCCACCCAGGCCATCCCCAGGCTCTCCTCCGCCGGCGCCTTGTCCTGCCGGGCGTAGCCCAAATAGGGCAGCAGCGCCGTCACCTGCCGCGCCCCCGCCCGCCGCAGCGTGTGCGCCAGCAGCGTGACCAGCGCCAAGTTCGCCTCCGGCGGCGCGATCGTGCCCAGCACCACGCACCGCTCGCCGGCGACGCCGCCCGCCAGCTTCACGTGCATCTCCCGATTGGGATGCCGCCCCAGCGTGTACGCGCCCGCGCGCAGGCCCTTCCCCTGCAACAGCTCCGCCGCCAGCGGCTCGAACCCTGGGGCGCTCAACAGCCTCATGGCCCGTCCGGCGCCGCCGCGCGCAGCAGCGCCAGCACTTCCCCGTCGCTGACCTGCTCGAAGCGGTCGTAGAACTGCCCGATCGCCTCGAAGTCTTCCGGCGCGTGCAGGCACACCACCTCGTCCACCAGCGTGGCGAGTGCCGCCACCGTGTCCCGCGGCGCCACCGGCACCGCCACCACGGTCCACCGCGGCCGCCGCCGTTTGGCCTCGAGGATCGCCGCCTTCATGGTCAGCCCGGTGGCCAACCCGTCGTCCACCAGTATCGCCGTCTTGCCTTCGGCGTCCGGCACCGGCCGCCCGCCCAGGTACCGCTCCCGCCGCCGCTCCGCCTCCGCTCGCTGCCGCTTCACCTCCTGCCGGAACCACTCCGGGTCAAGCTTGGCCACTTCCGCCTCGTTCCGCACCACGTCGCCCGAGCCCGCCACCGCCGCCACCGCGTACTCCGGCACCAAGGGATGCCCGATCTTGCGCGTGATCAAAAGATCCAGCGGCGCCCGCAGCCGCCGCGCCACTTCCACGGCCGTCACCACGCCCCCGCGCGGCAGCCCGTAGACCACGCACGCTTCGCCCGCATACCCCGCCAGCGCCTCCGCCAGCCGCCGCCCGGCGTCGCTCCGATCCGCAAACCGCATGGGATCCATCTCCTACGATGCACAGCGCAAGTTCAATTGTCTGTGACCGGGTCCCCGCCGGCCGGCCCGGGCGCTGGCGCCGGCTGGCGGACCATGCCAAAATGAATGGGCCGCGCGCAAGCCGTGGGCGCGGCACGCTGGAGTGGCGGAACTGGCAGACGCAGCAGACTCAAAATCTGCCGGGGCTTGTCCCCTTGGGGGTTCGATTCCCCCCTCCAGCACCATATTATCCTGCTTATTTTCAATCGTTTAACAGCGAGTTGCGCTGGCTGTACCGCTTTTTGTACCATCGTACAGCCGTGCTCACCCTCTACCGCCGCCACGCAGCGAGCTGTCCGCACCACGCGAACCGGTACTACCGCAAATGCCGGTGCCAGATGTGGTGTCAGGGAACCATCGGCGGTCGTAAGCGACGCCACGCCCTAAAAACCTCCTCGTGGGAACGGGCCGAATCCATGAAACGCGAACTTGAGGAGGGGGCGGCGCCACGTGAAATGCGGGAGAACATCACGCTTCCCGACGCCTTCGGTCGATTTATCGCGGATTGCCAGGCGCGCAATCTCTCCCCCGCTTCAATGGTCAAGTACGAGCGGCTCCGCTCCCGCATCGAGGCCTATTGGGGCAAGCGGCCACTCAACGACTTCACCCACGCGCACGCAGTCGAGTTCCGCTCCCGCTGGAAGCTCGCGGCGATCAGCTCGGCGAAGGAATTGGAGCGGATGAAGACCGTATTCTCCTTCTTCCTTGCAAACGGATGGATCGACCGCAGCCCCGTCGCACACCTCAAGCCCCCGGTGGTCAAGCCGAGCCCGACGCTTCCCTTCACCGAAAAAGAAACCGCGGCGATCATCAAGGCCGCCGACTTTCGATCCGGTGTCTTCTTTCGGGTGCTCCTGCACTCGGGCCTCCGCATCATCGACGCGGCGAGGCTCGGCCCTGATCGCATCGAAAACGGGGCACTGTTCCTTTATCAGCAGAAGACCGGCGTTCCGGTGCGCGTTCCCCTGCCGCCAGACCTGTTGCGGGATTTGAAGAAGCTGGCGCCGTTTGCCGGCATGTACTTCAGGGTGGCAAGCGAAAGGCCCGCGAGCATCGCCGAATATTACCGCGTGAAGCTCCTCAAGGCTGCGAAGAAGGCAAACGTGGCGCACGCACACCCGCACCGGTGGCGGGACAGCTTCGCCGTCCGCCTCCTGGAAAAGAACGTCCCGCTGGAGACCGTCTCGATCCTCCTTGGACACACGAACGTCAGGACGACGCAGAAGTCCTACGCACCGTGGGTGCCCTCATTACAGCGGAACCTTGAGGCAGCGGTTCGGCAGACGTGGGCGTAACACCGTTTCCTCCCCCGACCGACCACTATCTCCTCAAGATGGCACCGGGGGTTCGACATGTAGTGTTTTCGCAAAATCCTCGCGAACCGCAACGACTGATTGGCAAAGAGAACCGGGCAACGGGAATTTTGCGGCGTCGTTCATCACGAGCGAAGTCTCAAACGCGGGCCGATAGCGCCCAAAGACCGAAGCTGACATCGGACCAAAAAGACAGACAGCGCTCACGGGCCCCGTTGGCGAATATTGAAGCCTTCGCTTGATAGTCAACGACCACGAAGGAATGCCGCCGGCAATTCCACCAGTGTGAAGCATCAATAAACCGGCCTCAGATGGGCGCAGTTGCTTTGCCTTATCGTTAATGAATCGATCCACTCTTCGATCAGAAAAGGGAATCCAAATGCCCACTTGGCGATCAGGAACGCCGCTCGCTCCTGGCTTGAGCGTAATTACGCCCACCATCGGCACGGCGTCGAAACCTATTGGTCGACTCGAAGTAAGATTGGCCGCAGGCGTTTTTGGGAAGCTTGCAACCCCGATGTCACCGGGCAGTATTTCATCTCCCGAGCTTTGAGAACGACGCAATTGGGCCCATTCGATCACGGCCTGAATTGCTGAGGCATCGGGCTCCCGCTGAAAGAACAGATGCACTGTGCCGGGCCCGATGACATCAGCCAGAGACTCCCCGATATTCGCCGCCATTTTGTCGAGAGCCTTCAAAGCCTGAGAACTGTCCGGACGACACACTTCGACCGTTGTCCAATCCTCGCCGGGCCGGCGAATCCGGAAGTCCGCCTTTTTCGTGCCTACGGGCGGCTCCCATTCAAATTCACAGGGCTGGAAATCAGGAAAACGCAAAATGTAAACTGCCTGCAAGACGGATATCGCATCGTCATCTCGCTGTCGTTTCAGTTTTTTAATCAGAAGCTCGCAATTTTGAAGGTCCTCGACAGCACGCAATGAAAGACCTATGGCCAGCACAGATATCACCGGATGGATGCCGCGATCATGCCCCACTGTTTTTTGAATCCAACGAACCCCGAGAACGCGCTCTGTTCGACGATATGCCTCGACGACGCGCTCCGGTTCAAGGGCTAATGTGTCTTCGATGCGTCCGATAAGCTGCGCTTCGATCATTGCTTTGGTCCACATTGCCAGCTGATCCCCTTGTCCAGAGAATACTCGCTCTTCGAGAGCCACCCCGGAGAAATTGTCCATAAAATAGCGAAGCCAACGGGTTTCGTTGGCTTCGTGATGCGACGGGGTTACCGTCAGGGATTGAGGAATGCCCCGAGCCGCGCGGTGGCCTTGAACTGGGGGATCGGATCAAGCTCCTTGAACGCGGCCGTGAACGCATTCGAGAGCGACCACATCGTGCGCGGGCGGAACTCCTCGTGCGGCGGGTTGAAGTAGAGCTCATGGACGTGCCGGTCAAGATGGCGCGGGGCCTCCAGCTCCCCTTCGATGAATGCCCGGTAGATGGTGAGTCGGGCTTTCACGTCGGTGAGCTGGCTTTCCCGCCAGCGTGAGACGGCCTCGACCATCGGCGCGAAGTTCCGCTGCATCTCGTCCGCGCCCACCGACATTGCGGACTTGAGCGAGAAGTGCTTGCTGTGTTTCGCGAGCAACGGCTGGAAGTCGCCATGGAAGGCCATGTTCTCGCAGACGAGCACGCGGTAGCCGACGGTGAGGGCGAGCCGCATGCTCTTGTCGTGCGAATTGCGGATTCCCACGGCGAAGCGGCACCCCTGGAACGTGGTCTCGAGTTCCATGAGGCCGAAGAGCTTCATGCCGTCCGGAGAGACGGCGTACTCCTCGCGATGGATCCCGATGTGCCGGAAGCCGAGCGTCTCGACCAGGGCCTCGACGACTTCGACGTGCGGCACGGGACGATGAGTGGACGTGCCCGGGGGCGTGGGTACGAGGGCCAGTTCGGCGCGCGAGATGCGGCGCCGGGCGATGAGGGTTCCAACCGTGGGAGCGGCGTGCGTACCGTTCCCGAGGGGCATTGCGACGACGTTCATAGGGATTCTCCTTTCAGGCGTGCTTCTGTTCGGGCGGTAAGGTGGTGGCAGCCGCCGCGTTTGCATCCGTCCAATTCGTGAACGGTGCGCGGTTGCTGAATCGAACTGATTCAATGAGGCGTCTGACGGTTCCGCGGCGGAGCAGGAGATCGGCGACCAGGCGGTTGAGCGCGTCGGTGTCCGTCCGCCAGGGCGGTGGCATGTCGTAGGCAATGGCCTTGATCTCCCGGTACCTGAGCGTTTCGATCCGCGAAAGCCACGGCTCGAAGCTGTCCCAGCCGGTGACGGTCCGGTAGACGGCGTTGTGGGAATGGGCGCCGCGAAGGGGGCTGTCGGGGAACGACCACTCCCCCGCGTTGAAACAGAACCCGAAATCCACGAAGTACGCCCGGAGTCTGCTGAAGCGCTGGGGGCGGCAGAACACCACCTGCCGGCCGTCGCAGTTGCAGAGCCACTTGTCCACGGCCAGGATGCCGGCAAACTCGTCGAGATTTTCGACGAGCGCCAGCCTGGCCTCGGGCAGATGATCGTAGATCGGAGACTCGACGTGCTGGACCGGCAACCGGGATGCAAACGCCGGTCCCGGGCTGCACGCGACGGATTTCCCGGCGATCCGAAGCGACAGCTTGTGCGTCGCGATGAAGGCCTGATCGACGTCCATCACGACAGCGTGGGGCGCCGAAAGGCCGACGAATCGGGCAAGGTTCGTCCCAAGCCATTCGTTGGCGAGGATGCGGGAGTGCTGGGGGTTGTTGAGAAATTTGACGACGTAGTAATGTCCATCGTCGCCACGGATGAGATGCGATTGCGCGCCACCCCGCATGGGGCGGACGTGTTCGACCGGCCTGATCACGAGATTCCTCCTCGGTTGTCAAAGGACGTGGGAAGGGCGGTGCCCTTCCGGCAGCGGGAGTGCGGGGGGACACCCCGGCTGCCGGAAGCGCGCCTGGGCTCAGGCAGCGCGTGGCGGAGTGGCCGCCGCGGTCCGCCGCCGCGCGTACTTCTCGAAATACGCGAGGCCGGCGGCGGCCGCGTCGAAGAGGCACATGGACGGATGCTCGCTGTCCTGGATTCTCCGGGGACGGGGCAGGCGCGGCTTGAGCACGGGGAACCGTTCCGTGACGAGTACCGCGGCCGCATGGCGGCGTTTCACGTCGAGCGCACGCAGCACGCTCCGGCGGGAAAATACGATCACCCGGACGCGCGATGTCTCCGCTTCCTTCGTCACCATGTCCACCATGCGGCGGAGCCGCCGCCGGGCGAGCGCCTGGTTCGCCGGAGTCACGACGACGACCCGGTCCGGCCGGGTCCGGGCGAGGAGCTTGGCCAACTGACGCGCCGGCGAGACGTCCCGATTTGAGCAGTACAGGCAGCCCCAGTCGATGAGATGGTGGGGGCTTTCGAGCAGGACGAAGCCTGCCCGGCGGGAGCGCACGTCGAACGCCAGTATCCGGCGATGGGACGAGTGCATCAGGCGAGTTCGATCGGCGGGCGGTCAAGGCGGTTCGCGAGCCACTCGAGCTTCATCTCGCGTTCGCGCTTGCGGCGACCTTTGGCAACCACGGGTGTTGCGACCACCTGCGAGTGGAATTTTCTGAGGCGCTCCTCGATCTCGCGCTCGTACCGCTGCCGCTTTCCGGCAAAGAGCTCCGCTGCGGGGATGCCGAAGAGAATCTCGAGCTTCAGCGCGGTGTCGAGCTTCGGCTGGCGCCGGTTCAGTTCGAACAGCGCGACCTCCGACCCGCTCCGGTGGCCGAGCAGCCAGGCGACCTCCTTCTGCGAGAGGCCGGACCGCTTGCGGTGGGAGGCGATGTAGTTCTCAAGTCTTCTGCTGCGTCGCATGAAAAAAGTTTTTAAAAAGGGTGCACGCGACTTCGTGCACTTTGGAATCGTACCCGTCGCGGAGATCAGTCAACAGCGCTACGGATGTGACCAGTTGTCATACCTGAAACAAAAAAGCGGCGGGCGGTGAGGCTCGACGGGCAGGCAGTGGACGGCGGGACGCGGACGGCGGGCGGGGCGTCGTTCTAACTATAACGAATCGGAAGTTGCACGGCGGTGGATAGCGCGGCGTTGCCGCGTTCTATCCCCATGTGATGGAGATGGCATTTGGTAAAATGAAAGCACCGATTCAATGCGCACGCGCCGCTTCCCGCTTTTCACAAGTGCGGCCATTCCCCTGCTCCTGGCGGCGACGTTCGCATACTCCACGACCGCACTCGCCTTCAACGGTCCCGCAGCCGGCCAGTCGGCCGGAAGCGGCAGCGGGGCGATCGGCGTTGGCTCCAATCAGGACATCAGCATCGGCACCTCGACGGCGAGCACCGGCACGAAGCTGCTCGTCCAGGCTTCTTCCACGAACGACACGTCGAGCTTCGTCTTCAAGGTGCTCGACTCGACGCAGAATCCGCTCTTCATCATCAGGAACGACGGGAGCATCGGCATGGGCACGAGCGATCTTTCGGGCGGACTGCTGAATGTGAACGGTCTGGTTTCATCGGCCAACGGATTCACGGGCAGCATCAACGCTGCGAATGTAACTGCAGGCACGTTCGGCAACAATTTCGGCGGCGGCGCGTATGCATTTCCCGCCGCCGTCACATTCCCAACCTATCTCTACGATAGCGCCGCGGCGAACAGCGGCGGCTATTGGCTGAACAGCTATTCCGAGTACGGCTACCTCCAGAACAGCGGCAGCAACACTTGGTCGCTCGGGTGGTCCAACGTATTGAACGGTAGCCAAAACAACGTGCTCTCGTGGAACGCGTCGGGTGATATCGGCATCAACACAACGCCCGTGGGCGGTTCCCAACTCACTATCGGATCGGCCGGGAATACCCAACTCAGTTTGACGAGCACGGGAGCGGGAACGAACGACTACGCCTTCTATCTAAACCAGTTCGGCAGGGTCTCCCTCTATGACATGGCGGCGGGCAAGGACCGGTTCGCGGTGAGTTCGAACGGCGACACCTGGCTCGCGCCGAACGGCGGCAATGTCGGTATCGGGACGACCGCGCCCAGCCGATTGCTTGACTTGTATTCTTCAAATGACAACGCGTTGGGACTCCGCCGTACCACATGGAATGGCACGGACGAGTTCGTTTTCACGACAGAGGGCAATCCGGGGAGTGAATTCCTGGCAACGAGCTGGTACAACGGCTCGACCGACAAAGAGTTGTTCACGGTCGCTTCGAACGGCAACGTGGGCATCGGTACCGTCACGCCCACCTCGACGCTCCAAGTCAACGGCAGCGCCAACATCACCGGCAACCTCACGGTTGGCGGCACCTTCGGCGGTCAGGCACTCACTGGCACCCTTAATGCGGCGAACGTCTCCGCGGGTACCTTTGGCTCTAATGTGGGAGGCGGCATGTATATATTCCCGAGTTCCGTCGAGATCGAAGCCACCAGCACGATCTGCGGCGGCGGCGCATTGTGCATCAACATGCCAAGTTCCCCGGAGGGCGTCGTCTGGGAGAATCCGGGATTCCCGGGGGTTGCCCAGATCGGTTCCCAAAACGACAGCGGCACCGCGGACCTGACGCTTCAAGAGACGCAGAACAGCAATGCGGTGCTTCACATCATGGGCAACGGCGTGATCTATACCCCGGGCGTCCTGCAGGCCGGCACCACGCAAAGCGGCCACTCTCAAGATTTCGGCGGCACTACCGGGTGGTTTTCCACCACGAATAACAACATTTCCGCCCTCCTCGGCTATTCGAGCGGCAATGATGCCGGCCTGCTCGAACTCTTCAACGGCGGCACGCAGACCGTGAATATCGGGAGCAACCAGGCGACGTGGTTCGACGGCGGCGACGTCGGTATCGGGACGACGAACCCCATCCGCCCGCTCACCATCGCAGAGAGCGGGAACGCCGGCGAGCTGTCGTTCGTCTCTGCCTCCGGGACGGCGAGCACTGCCTATATTGACGTGAGCGACGTGAACGGCAGCAATTCGGGATCGCTCGATATACGCGGATTGGCGTCGAGCGGAAGCACGGGCACGAACCTTTCCGAAATCTACCTCGACGCGAACACGGTCAACGTCAATGGCGCGCTGTCCGCCAACACCTTCACCGGCACGATCAACGCTGGCAACGTCTCGGCGGGTACTTTTGGATCGAATGTGGGGAACGGCAGTTATGAATTTCCCGCCAGCGTCGAGCTTGGCGGCACGAACCCGCTCGGCTGGACCCTCACCTTCGCAAGCCCGTACGACAACATCGGCTGGTACGGCGGCGACGGCGGCTTCATCAACGACAACGACGGGTACCGTGCGGACCTTTCCTTGCTTGGGTCGCCGATGATTCGGCTCTCGAACAATGGCTACCAGGTCGGCGGCGGGCAGACCGGTTTGTTTGTGACGAATGGAAACCTCGTCGGCATCGGCACTTCGAATCCAGGAGCAGTGCTCGATGTGAACGGCGGGGCAAGAATTGGTGCGGCATCGAACCTTGGGCTTGTGCTCAATTCGACGGGTAACGACGGCGCGAGCTTCTCGACAGTCGACGACACAATCCAGAGCTGGAACGGCATCGGGTTCAATTCGAACTGCTGCGGGATCACTGGCAACAACTACAGCTTGGTGATCGACACGCGCACGGGGAATCTCTACACCCAAGGCGACATCGGGATCGGAACAGCCGGCCCCGGCGCCTCACTTGAGGTTTCCGCAAGTGCTCCAGACATCTGGCTGAGCCCGAGCGGATATGGCGGCAACTATCGCACGGAGCTCGGTGCGCAGTCGAATGCGATTGGCTCGCTCATTCTCGGCAACAACGGCGAGAACGAGATTCGCTTCGGCAACAGTGCGGCCGGCGGTTTGGGTAGCATCTACGTCAACAACACAAACGGCTATAACGCGGATTCGAACGGCACGCTTTCAATGCAGTTCCTGGCGAATGGCAATGTCTATGTGCCGAATAGCGTCGGCATTGGGACGGCATCGCCGGACGCAAAGCTTGACGTCATTTCGAACTCGTCCAACAACGAAGGAGGCACTTTCGCACTGGGACGCATCCCTTATGGCAGTTCGCTGGGGCAAACCTGGACTACGTTTGTTGGCGAAGCTGATGCAAACGGTGCAACACCTGGCGGCGGTGCTGGGTTGGTGATGAACAATGCGACCAATGGCAACGTCAGCGTGTCAATCCAGACGCAAGATTACAACGTTGCGAATTATTCAACCACGTTTGCCGCGAACGGCGACGTCGGCATCGGCACCACCGCCCCCGGCACGACCCTAGACTCCGAAGGCGCATACGACAGGGCGACATTGTCGGGCAACACCACGAACTATTATGGCGGCGGCGCGCAGCACACAGGGGTCTTTGGCGATCAGTACGGGGACGGCTCACCGTACACCTACGGGAATCAGAATGCCACGAGCTCTGTCTACATGGGCGGCATGGCGGGCGGATATTTCCATGGCGGCGAGGGGTATCCATTGGCAGGAGGCGGCGCAGGCATCGTCGCGATCGGCGGCAACGCCTATACCTATTCGGGCAGCACCGCCCAGGGCGGTGCCGGCATATACGCCCAAGGTGGCATAAATGCGGATGGAAGCACCGAGACCTACGCGGGATATTTTGATGGGCCGGTCTATGTAAATGGGAATGAAACGGTGACCGGCACCCTCACTGGTACGTTCAACGGCACCGTGAATGCCGCGAATATATCGGCGGGTACGTTCGGAAATAGCACAGGCGGAGGGGCGTACGAATTCCCCAGCACACTGACGGTGGACGGCAATATGACGGCGGATGGTACCACCGACATCGGCGGTAATGCGCTCTGGGCCGGCTATACGAACGAGACGTGGACCCAGCCGGCCACGAACGCCGCCGCCACGCTCTACATCAACTACCGTGGCTACAACCAGGGATTCACCCAGCCGCGAAGCCTGTTTGTTGGAAATGGCGAGCAGAGCGCCATTGCCTATTTTGACGGTACCACAAAGGATGTCGGTATCGACACGGCAAGCCCCGACGAGGCGCTCACGGTTGATGGACATGTGAGTACAAACGGCGTTACGCCGTCCCTTGGCAATCAGTATTGCTCGACGGGCAACGACGCCATTTCTGGTACCGATACGGCAGGGCGCGTGACGATTTCCGGCACTTGCTCCGAGGTGCACATCATTTTTTCCTCGAACTTTGCGTCCACCCCTGTCTGCACGGTGACTGACGGCGGCACCTCCAGCAATCCGCTTGTCGGTGCGCCCTATGAAGTCGTGTCCCTTTCCACGGCCGGGTTCTACGTCATAAGCAACCGAGGAACCATGGCAAACGGCAACGAGTTCATGTACATGTGTATCGGGACGTGATGCAGTGACATGCCTTTGTCCTTGCCGAGTTGGACTTCATGTACTTGCTGAACTCTGCGATGCCGCTAGTCCGGCGGCAGTATCGACCCGCAACGGGCTCTTTGACATCGGGCGAATTGTTCGTTTTATGAGATTGAGCAAGTATTCAGAGTTCATGGAGTGCAGGCACTTCAGGCTCCTCTCGCCGCTCAACATGGCCCACGGTCACGCCGTATCGTTCGATTAACCGGTCCAGCTTGCCCGACTCCCCAGGGGCTACCACGTACCCCGATTCGTGACGCTCGGTCCGCAGTCCGAGCTTCCGGCGTAGCAAGTAACCGACCCAGTGGGGCGTGATCTTTCGGTCCCAGTCCTCCCCCACGCGGTCGGTCAGCGCCTCCGTGATCGCCTTCACCGCCACCGGCGTACCCGGAACGGCCTCCCTAAGGCCATGGATGACCTCAAGGACGGTCGCCTCCCGGTCGGTGCCGCGTTCTGCGACCAACTCACGATGGAAGGCTCTGGCGGCCTTTTGGAGGCGACCCCGGGCGCCCTCGTCCTCGATCACTGACAGAAGCGGCAGGAAGACCTGGGCGAGCCGGGGTTCGATCTCCCGGTCCAGGAACTCCGGACGGACGGCGAGGCTGCCCACGTTCCGCAGGCGGTACATCAAAAGCTGGTTTCGGATCGCAAGCGACTCTTCTCGGTACGTCTCGGTCAGGTTCAGCGGGATGTCGGTTCGGAGCGCCCGCCCACCGGTTCCCTCCGTGAGGCATCGGGTCTCGAGCGCGCGGTCCTCGAAGAAGCCCCGGGTGGCGACGAGCTTCGGGCCGAACACCGAGAACGCCCTAGGACTGAACTCCTTCCCGGTCTTCGCCTCCGACCGCAGCACCGGGAAACCGCGG
>DAIDIF010000166.1 GCA_027451805.1 Acidobacteriota bacterium | reverse complement strand
GGAGGGGCGTCGGGCCCGGCGTGGGGCCGGGCCCGATGTCGGACGGTGGCGGGCTGAACGCCGGGCGCGCAACTCAGTCGGCCGGCCTCCCTGCGTCCTAGCATCGCTTGCGCCTCGCCCCTTCCAGAGCGTTGTACCCCGACAGCCACCCCAGAACGCGAGCGTTCTGGGGGCCCCGGGACAGCGGGCTCACTGGGACGTTCGTCCCCTTCGGAGTCTCGCGGCCCTGTCACTGCGATCTCGCCCCGGTCAAGCTGGTGCGACTCGGGACCTGCCGCGTGCGGGAGCCAGGCGGCGAAGGCGGCAAGGGCGGATTCGCACTGGCGCTGGTGGCGGCGGGCGCGATCGCGCTCGGGAACGGCGAGCGGCGGCAGCAGATCGAAGCTGATGTTGGCGGGAACGTAGTCGGGCAGGGGGCCGTGGGCGATGTAGTGCAGCAGGGCGCCGAGGGCGGTGGCGCGGGGCGGCGGCGTGGCCTCCGACCCGCGGGCGGCGGCGGCGGCGAAGACGCCGGCGAGGAAGCCGGTGGCGATGGCCTCGACGTACCCCTCGGTGCCGCACAACTGGCCGGCGATGAAGAGACCGGGGCGGGCGCGGAGTTGCAGCGTCCGGTCAAGCGCGGCGGGGGCCTGGAGATAGCTATTGCGATGCACCTGGCCGAAGCGCAGGAAGCGGGCGTGTTCGAGGCCGGGAATCAGCCGCAGGACGGCGGCCTGATCGGCAAAGCGGAGGTGGTTCTGGAAGCCGACCAGATTGAAGGAATCAGCGCGGAGGTTCTCGCGGCGGAGTTGCACGACGGCGTGGGGCAGGCGGCCGGTGCGGGGATCGGGCAGGCCGACGGGCTTCATCGGGCCGAAGCGCAGCGTCTCGGGGCCGCGGCGGGCGAGTTCCTCGAGCGGCAGGCAGGCTTCGAAGTAGCGCGCCTCCTCGAAGGCGCGCAGCGGGTACGACGGGGCGGCGAGGAGCGCGTCGCGGAAGCGGTGGTACTGCTCGCGGTCGAGCGGGCAGTTCCAGTAATCGCCCTCCCCGGCGGCTCGCGCCGCTTTTTCCCGGGGCTCCGCCCCGGGCCTCCCGTTGGTCGGCCTCCCCCCGATCCCCGGCGCCTGGCTCGCGCGCTCCTTCCCATAGCGCGAGGCGGGATAGGCGAGGTCGCGGTTGACCGAGTCGGCTTCGACGATGGGGCTGATGGCGTCGTAGAAGTAGAGGTGCTCGCGGCCGGTGAGGCGGGCGAGGGCGGCGGCCAAGGGCGGCGCGGTGAGCGGGCCGGTGGCGAGAATGGCGACGGGGACGTCGGGCGGCTCCAGGGCCTCGCGGCGGAGGATGCGGATGCGGGGTTCGGCGGCAAGGGAGCGCTCGACGGCGGCGGAAAAGCGGTCGCGGTCCACCGCCAGCGCCTGGCCGCCGGGCACGGCGGCCTCGTCGGCGCAGGCGAGCAGCAGCGAGCCGGCCTGGCGCAGCTCCTGCTTGAGCAGCCAGGGGGCGGTGTGGAGGGATTCGGACTTGAGCGAGTTGGAGCAGACCAGCTCGGCCATGCCGGCGGTGCGGTGGGCCGGGGTGGAGACGTGGGGGCGCATCTCCCAGAGCTCGACCTCGAGGCCGCGGCGGGCGAGCTGCCAGGCGGCTTCCGGTCCGGCCAGGCCACCACCGATGACGACGACAGGCGCGGGGCTCACACTCCCAGGATATGGTAGCCGCTGTCGGCGAAGAGGACGTCGCCGGTGACGCCGCGGGCGGCGTCGCTGAGCAGGAAGGCGGCGAGGTCGGCAATCTCGGCGGGCTCGGGGACGCGGCGCAGGGGGGCGCGCTGGGCGACGTGGTCGAGGATGGAGGAAAAATCCTTGATGGCGCGGGCGGAGGCGGTCTTGACCGGGCCGGCGGAGATGGCGTTGACGCGGATGGCGCGCGGGCCGAGCTCGCCGGCGAGGTAGCGGACGGCGGATTCGAGCGCGGCCTTGGCCACGCCCATGACGTTGTAGTTGGGGACGTAGCGGGTGGCGCCGAGGTAGCTCAAGGTGACGAGGGCGCCGCCGGCGGACATGAGCGGGGCGGCGGCGCGGGCGAGGGGGATGAGGGAGTAGGCGCTGATGTCGAACGCCTGGGCGAAGCCGGCGCGGCTGGTGTCGAGGAAGGGGCGGTCGAGCTCGTCTTTTTGCGCGAAGGCGAGCGAGTGGACGACGCCGTCGAGGCGGCCTGCCTCCGCGCCGATGCGCGCAAAGAGGGCGGCGATGGAGGCGTCCTGGGCGACGTCGCAGGCGGCGGTGCGGGCGTGGAGCTCGCGGGCGAGGTCCTCGACCGGCTGCTGGACGCGCTCGGCCTGGTAGGTGAGCCAGAGCGCGGCGCCCTCGCGGGCGAGGGCGTGGGCGATGGCGGTGGCGAGGCTCCAGCGGTTGGCGACGCCCAGCACCAGGATAGTTTTGCCGCGCAGCGAATCAGGCATGCTACCTCCTGCGAAATCCTGAGGGTAGCATGCCGCGGCGGCAGGCTATATTCGAGACATGGGCATGCGGTGGTCAACGATGGTAGGCGGGGTGATGCTGGCCCTGGGGTTGCCGGCGATGGCGGCGCGGCCGGCGGCGCTGCGGCCGAACCTGCGGGGCGAGGTGATGATCCTCGTTTACCACAACTTCGGCAAGGAGGCGCGCTGGGGGCGCTCCTTCGCCAACTTCGACCGCGACCTGGCGCGGCTGGACGCGGCCGGGTACCGGCCGATCACGCTGCGGCAGTACGTCAGCGGCGACTTCACGCTGCCGGCGGGGACGACGCCGGTGGTGCTGACCTTCGACGACGGCTCGAAGTACCAGGTGCGGTTCACGCCGGCGGGGCAAGTGGCGCCGGACTGCGCGCTGGCGCACTGGATGGCGTTCGCCAAGACGCATCCGGAGTTTCCGGTGCACGGGACGTTTTTCGTGAATCCGGGCACGGATGTGTTCGCGCAGCGGGCGTTCATCGAGCCGAAGCTGCAGCTGCTGCTGCGGCTGGGCTCGGAGATCGGCAACCACACCTACGACCATGACAACCTGCGCAAGCTGACGCCGGCAGGCGTGGAGCGGGAGATCGGGCTGGGGCAATATTTCCTCACCCGCTGGCTGCCGGATTACGCGATCACGTCCTTTTCCCTGCCCTACGGGGTGGCGCCGCGGCCCGGCGGGCTGGCGGCGGCGGGGGCCTGGACGGGGAGGGTGGCGCCGGGGCGGGCGCCGGTGACGGTGACATGGCATTACTCGGCGGTGGTGCTGGTGGGGTCGGGGCCGGCGGCGTCGCCGCTGGTGGCGGGGTTGAACCGGGCGCGGCTGCCGCGAATCCAGGTGTTCCATCCGGAGTTCTCCTACTGGATGAACTACTTCGCCCGGCACCCGCAACGGCGGTTCATCAGCGACGGGCGGCCGCACACTGCCGGCGTCTTGCCCGCGCGCTAAGGGGTGGCTATACTAGCGTCTCTATGGCCTACGTGATCGCCGAGCCCTGCATTGGCACCAAAGACAGCGCCTGCGTGGACGCCTGCCCGGTGGATTGCATTCACCCGAAGAAGGACGAAGCGGACTTCGACGGGTCGGTGCAGCTATACATTGACCCGCAGGAATGCATTGACTGCGGCGCCTGCGTGCCGGTGTGTCCGGTGTCGGCGATCTTCGCGCTCGACGACCTGCCGACGCAGTGGGCGGAGTACGCGGCCAAGAACGCCGAGCATTTCGGGCGTTAACTAAGCGCAAGGCGTCGAGGGAAGGGTGCGCCGCGCCCGTGGGGGCGCTGGCACGCGCGCCACAGCCCGGGCGCGGGCGAGCACGGCGTCGAGCATGGCGGGGGTGAGGCGGCGGGTGAAGGTGTTTTGCTGGCTGGGGTGGTAGCTGGCGAGCAGGCGGTAGCGGCCGGCGGCGCATTCGGCGGCGTGGGCGAAGCGGCAGTGGGCAGCCGGCAGGGCGAGGGCGCGCAGCGTCTGGCGGTGGGCGATGGCGCCGAGCGCGACGATGACGCGCACCCGCGGCAGGCGTTCCAACTCGCACTCCAGGTAGGGCAGGCAGTTCGCCAGCTCGAGCGGCAGGGGGTGGTTGGCGGGCGGAGCGCAGCGGAGGGCGGCGGTGAGCCAGGCGCCGCGCAGACGGAGGCCGTCGGAGCGGTCGCGGCTGACGGGCTGATTGGCGAAGCCGGCGCGATGGAGGGCGGCGAAGAGGAAATCGCCGCTGCGATCGCCGGTGAACAGGCGTCCGGTGCGCAAGGCGCCGTGGGCGGCGGGAGCGAGACCGACCAGGAGGACGCGGGCGGCGGGATCGCCGAAGCCGGAGACGGGATGGCCCCAGTAGGCCTGCGCGGCGAAGGCGGGGCGGTTGCCACGGGAACCTGCACAGTGACGGCGATGCAGGCAGGCGATGCAA
>DAIDIF010000165.1 GCA_027451805.1 Acidobacteriota bacterium | reverse complement strand
CTTAACTGCAGCCGCTGGTTTCGCCGCAGTTCACGCACTTGTAGCAGGATCCGTTGGGCACCATGATGCTGCCGCAATTGTGGCAGGCGGGCGCGTCAATCGCGCCGCTGACGTTGGTGGAGGTGATGAGCGGAATCTGGCCCGCGGTCTCCAGTCCTTCCTGGAGTTCGCCGCGTTCGCCGTGCACATCCTCCACGCCTTTGGGCGCCGGCGGGGTATGGTCGAGGAACTTCAGCCCCATCCAGCGGAAGAGGTAATCCATGATGCTTTTGGCGTAGCCGATCTCGGCGTTGCCGCTCCACCCGCTGGGTTCGAAGCGGGTGTGCGAGAACTTGTCCACCAGCAGGCGCAGGGGCACGCCATGCTGCAGCGCCAGCGAGATCGCGGTGGCGAAGCTGTCCATCAGGCCGCTGATGGTCGAGCCTTCCTTCGCCATGGTGACGAAGATTTCGCCCGGCTGGCCATCCTCATACATCCCCACGGTGATGTAGCCTTCATGCCCGCCCACTTTGAACTTGTGCGTGAGCGACTGCCGCTCCTCCGGCAGCCGGCGCCGATACGGCCGGTTCATGGGCACGGAAGCCGGCACCTCCAGCAGAGGCGCGCTCGCCGCGGCTTTCTCCGGGGTCTTGCCCGCGGCCGACAGCGGCTGTGCCTTCTTGCTGCCGTCGCGGTAGACCGCCACCGCCTTCAGCCCCAGCTTCCAGCCGTCGAAGTACACCTTGGCGATCTCGTCGGCGGTGGTAGTTTCCGGCAGGTTCACCGTCTTGGAGATGGCGCCCGAAAGGAACGGCTGCGCCGCGGCCATCATGCGCAAATGCCCGCTGTAATGAATGCTGCGCGTGCCGTTGGCCGGCTTGAACGAGCAGTCGAACACGGGCAGATGCTCGGATTTGAGATGGGGCGCGCCCTCGACCGTGCCGGTGGCGTCCACGAACGCGAGGATATCGTGCGTCTGCTGGGTCGAGTAGCCCAGGCGCAGCAGCGCCTTGTCCACGCTCTGGTTGACGATCTTGATCAAGCCGCCGCCCACCAGTTTCTTGTGCTTCACCAGCGCCAGGTCGGGCTCGATCCCGGTGGTGTCGCAGTCCATCATGAAGCCGATGGTGCCGGTCGGCGCCAGCACGGTGACCTGCGCGTTGCGGTAGCCGTGGCGCGTGCCCAGCTCCAGCGCCTCGTCCCAGCACTGGCGCGCGGCGCCGGCCACCGGTTCGCTCAGGTGCTTGGGATTCAGGTTGTTCACCGCGGCGCGGTGCATGCGGATGACGTCCAGCATGGGCTCGCGATTGAGGCCGAAGCCGGGGAACGCGCCGCTGCTCTCCGGCGTCGCCAGCGCCTCGGCGATGCGCGCCGACTGCAGATACGCCTCGCCGCAGAGGATGGCGGTGAGCGCGCCGGCGAAATCGCGTCCGGCGTCGCTGTCATACGGTAGCCCGTTGGACATCAGCAGCGCCCCCAGGTTGGCGTAGCCCAGCCCCAGCGGGCGGAAATCGTGCGAGTTTTGGGCGATGCGCTCGGTCGGGTAGCTGGCGTTGTCCACCATGATCTCCTGCGCCGTGATCAGGATGTCCACCGCGTGACGGTACGCCGCCACGTCAAAGCCCGCCTTGCTCCCGGCGCCGAACTTCATCAGGTTGATCGAGGCCAGATTGCAGGCCGAGTCGTCCAGGAACATGTACTCCGAGCACGGATTGCTGGCGTTGATGCGGCCGGTCTTCTTGGAGGTGTGCCAGCGGTTGACCGTGGTGTCGTACTGGATGCCCGGATCGCCGCACTGCCAGGCGGCTTCCGCCATCTTGTGCAGCAGCCCCTTGGCGTCCACCGTCTGGATCGGCTCGCCCTTGCGCTCGCCGGCGACGCGGCGCAACTGGAACGGCCCGTCCTTTTCCGCCGCCTGCATGAACTCATCGGTCACGCGCACGCTGTTGTTGGCGTTCTGGAAGAAGATGGACGAGTAGGCGTCGCCGTCGAGCGCCGGGTCATAGCCGGCTTCCACCAGCGTCCAGGCCTTGCGCTCCTCTTTCGCCTTGCACTCGATGAACTCCTCGATATCCGGGTGGTCCACGTTCAGCACCACCATCTTGGCGGCGCGCCGCGTCTTGCCGCCGGACTTAATCACGCCGGCGAAGGCGTCAAAGCCCTTCATGAAGCTCAGCGGGCCGCTGGCGGTGCCCCCGCCGGAGAGCTGCTCCACCGAGCTGCGGATGGGCGAGAGGTTGGTGCCGGTGCCCGAGCCCCATTTGAACAGCATGCCTTCCGTCTTGGCCAGGGTGAGGATGCTGTCGAGCGAGTCGTTGACCGAGTTGATGAAGCAGGCCGAGCACTGCGGCTTGCGATAGCCCACCGGGGCGTATGCCGGCTGTCGCGCCGCGGCATCCCAGTACCAGTTGCTGCCTGCGGCCGCCGGCTCCAGCCGCTCCACCCCGCAGTTGAACCATACCGGCGAATTGAACGACGCCCGCTGCGTGATCAGCAGGTGCACCAGTTCGTCGTGGAAGATGCGGGCGTCCTCGTCGCTTTTGAAGTAGCCGTCGGCCAGGCCCCAGTCGCGCAGCGTCTCGGCCACGCGCGCCACCAGCGCACGCACGCTGCGCTCCCGCTCGGGCGAGTTGATCTTGCCGTGGAAGTACTTCGAGGCCACGATGTTGGTCGCCGTCTGCGACCAGTCGCGCGGCACCTCGATCTCCTTCTGCTCGAAGATCATCTCCCCTTTTTCGTTCTGGATCAGCGCCGAGCGCTGTTCCCACTGCACCTCGTCGTAGGGTGAAACCCGGGGGTTGGTGAAATGCCGCTGCAGGCTCAGGCCACGGTGACGCGCCGCCTTGGGCTGCGCGGCGGATTCGGTTTCAGTGGCGCGGCTGACCTGCTCTGGCATTGTCTGGATTCTCCCCGAGTGACCGTATGGGTTGTGGGGTTTTCATTCTACCCCACAAGCTGAAGTGGATAATCTCGCCAGCCTTCGGGGGTGTCAAGGGTTCCCGTCGAATTTTTTGATGCCGCCCGGGGACCTGCCCCGGCGGGCGGGCGGACGGCCTTGTCCAGTCGGAGACGCATCAACAACTTAGCCGGAGGCGGCGTCTCCAGCTTGGGGTGGCGGCGCGGATTCCCCGCCGCCGGTAAACGCGAAGGCCGTCTGCCCTCCGCCGGCCGCCATCGGCGCCACCATCTCCGCGCAGGTCAGCAGGATCAGCGCCGAGACATAGGCCCAGATGATCAGCGATACGGAAATCGCGAAGGGGCCGTAGATGTGCTGAAAATTCAGCCACGGCAGCAGCAGGATGTAGATGTACTTGGAGACTTCCCACAGCAGCCCGGCCGTGACCGCCGCCGGCAGCACGCGCCGCGCGGAAACCCCCAAATTCGGCAGCTTCCAATAAATGAGGAAGAACACCGCAATCGTGAAGGGCACGGCGCCGGCTCGCACGATGGCGATGGATACCGCATCCAGCGGCACCGGATGGGCGCGCAGCGGCCCCAGCCGGCTGAGGAAGCGGTAGAGGCGGGTGGAGTAGGTTTCGGTGAGGGCGGTGAAGGAGGCCGAGAGCATGCCCAGCACGCCGCAGCCGAAGGCGAGCGCGATGCTCACCCCCCAGTTGCGCAGGTAGCTGCGGTTGCGCGGCGCCTGCCAGATGCGGTTCAGCGCCACTTCCAGCGGCAGAAACACGCCCGTGCAGGTGATCAGCAGGATGCCCAACGAGGCGTACTGCAGCGCGCGCTGGTGCTCCACGATCGCCTGCAGGTTGCGGATGATGAAGGTCTGGGTGCGGTCCGGGCCGAAGTCGCTGACCGGCAGATAGGCGCGCAGCAGTTGCAGCAGGCTGTCATAGAGCCGGCCGGAGTGCAGCACATTGCGCGTCAGGCTGAGCAGGAAGACGATGAACGGGAAAAACGACAGCAGCGCGTGCGCCGCCACCGAACTGGCGTAGGTGTGGGTCTCCGTCGCCGCCAGGTAGGACGCGGTCTGGCGCAGCCGCGGATAGCGCGGCGTGGCCGGCTGCAGCAGCGTCTGCATGTTCCTTATCTTAAAGGACTGGGCGCGCGGTGCCGTTGCGCGCTGCCATGGCGGCGCGCCGCGCCTAGGCGACCGCGGCCAGCGCGGCGTCGAACCGCCGCAGGAACTCGTCCACGTCGCCCTTGCCGATGTTCATCGGCGGCGAAATGCGGATCACGTTGCCGTAGAGCCCGCCCTTGCCCACCAGCACCCGCTGCTCGCGGCAGCGCGCCAAGAGCGCATTGGTCTCCGCCGCCGCCGGCTCCTTGGTGCGGCGGTCGCGCACCAGCTCCACCCCCAGCAGCAGCCCCATGCCGCGCACCTCGCCGATCCGCGCGTGCCTGGCCGCGAGCGCGTGCAGCCCCTCCTTGAGGTAGGCGCCCACGGCGGCGGTGTTGTCGAGCAGGTTCTCCTCGGCGATGTAGTCGAGTACCGCCTTGCCCGCCGCGGTCGCCACCGGGTTGCCGCCGAAGGTGGAGATCGCCAGCCCCTTCATCGCATCCGCCACATCCGCGCGCGCCAGGGTCACGCCGATCGGCAACCCGTTGGCCAGTCCCTTGGCCGAGGTGACGATGTCGGGCTTCACGCCCCACTGCTCGATGCCGAACCACTTGCCGCCGGTGCGCCCCCAGGCGGTCTGCACCTCGTCGCTGATCAGCAGCCCGCCGTGGCGGCGCACGATCTCGGCCACGATCGGGAAGTACTCCTGCGGCGGCGTGATGAAGCCGCCTACGCCCTGAATCGGCTCGGCGATCAGCGCCGCGATCTTGCCCGAGGTCGAGGTCCGAATCAGCTCCTCCACGTCGGTGGCGCACTTCACCCCGCAGTCGGGATAGCTCAGCCCGAACGGGCAGCGGTAGCAGTAAGCCGCGTGCGCGTGCACAATGCCCGGCTGCGTCGCCGGCCCCAGCCGCCAGGCGGCGTGGCCGGTGAGCGCCATCGCCAGCGCCGAACGCCCGTGGTAGCCGTGACGCAGCGCCACGATCTCGCTCGCGCCGGTGTACAGGCGCGCCGCCAGGATCGCGGTCTCGTCCGCCTCGGTGCCGCTGTTGGTGAAGTACGACTTGGCCGGGCGGCCGTCGCCCGCCGCCAGCGGGCTGATGGAGGCCAACCGCTGCGCCAGCGCCACCATCGGCTCGGTGGCGAAGCAGGTGGAGACGTGCGTCAGCTTGTCGAGCTGCGTCGCAATCGCCGCCTTCACCTTCGGGTTGCCGTGGCCGACCGAGACGGTGACGATGCCGCCGAAGAAGTCGAGATACTCGTTGCCCTCGGTGTCGTAGCAGAACTGCCCCTGCGCCCGCTCCAGCACCAGCGGCTGCTCGAAGTAGTGAAAGATGGCGGGAAACAGGAATGTCTTGTGGGCCAGGATGAGCTCGTCACGGTTCATGGGTGTGCCTGCCTGCAACTGCTAAGGATGCCACTCGCGGGGTCGCGACGGCCAGCGGGATTCGCGTATGCTGGGCCTTTCGAGGTCCCGATGCCCCAGCCGCTCCGCCTTTGCCTGCTGTTCGCCGCTCTCGCCGCCGCCGCCGCCGCGCAAACCAAGGTCGAGATCACCTACCCCGCCGGACTGGCGCGCGCGCCGCTGCACGGCCGCGTCTTCTTCTACGTCGCCCGCCCGCAGCCGCCGGGCGCGCCGGCGCCGCCGCGCTACTTCCGCTTCCGCCCCGACCAGCCGCGCTTCGAGATCGGCGACCAGATCGGTTCGCAGCAGTTCTTCGGCAAGGGCGTGCGCGACTGGAAGCCCGGCCAGCCGGTGGTGTTCGACGCTTCGGTCTACGGCTACCCGCTCACCAGCTTGAGCCGGCTGCCGCCGGGCGATTACACCGTGCAGGCGCTGTTCAACCGCTATATCGCCTTCCACCGCGCCGACGGCCACACCCTTTGGCTGCCGCCCGAGCGCGGCGACGGCCAGAACATGCAGCGCAAACCCGGCAACCTCTACAGCCTGCCGCAGCGGATTCACTTCGATCCCCGCGCGCCGGGCGTGCTGCGCATCGCGCTGACCCAGAAGATCCCGCCCATTCCGCCGCCGCCCGACACCCGGTGGATCAAGCACGTGCGCATCCAGAGCGCGCTGCTGACCAAGTTCTGGGGCCAGCCCATCTTCCTCCGCGCCACCGTGGTGCTCCCGCCTGGATTCAACTCCCACCCCAACGCGCGCTACCCGCTCATGCTCGAGGAGAACCACTTCACCCCCGACCTGGTGCGCGCCTTTGACCGCATCAAGCCTGAGTGGGTGGCGGGCAAGCTGCCCAAATTCCTCTGGGTGGACATCAACCACGCCAACCCCTACTACGACGACAGCTACGCGGTGAACTCCGCCAACCTCGGCCCCTACGGCGACGCCATCATGCACGAGCTGATTCCGGCGGTGGAGAAGCGCTTCCGCGGCATCGGCCAGGGCTGGGCGCGGGTGGATTACGGCTGCTCCACCGGCGGCTGGGAGGCGCTGGCGGACCAGGTGTTCTATCCCGGCTACTTCAACGGCACTTGGGCGTCGTCCCCCGATCCGGTGGATTTCCATTACTTCCAGATCGTGGACATCTACCACGACGCCAACGCCTACTGGCTGTCGGGGCCGTGGTCGAACGTGCCGCGCCCGGACCAGCGCAACCCTGACGGCTCGATTGTGCAGACCATGGCGCGCGCCAACCACCGCGAGCTGGTGCTCGGCACCAAGGGCCGCAGCGCCGACCAGTGGGACATCTGGCAGGGCGTCTTCTCGCCTGTCGGCCCCGACGGCTATCCAGCCGAGGTCATCGATCCGCTCACCGGCGACATCAACAAGTCCGTCGTCGCCTACTGGCATCAGCACTACGACCTCTCCGCCATCCTCAAGCGCGACTGGCCCACGCTCGGCCCAAAACTCGAAGGCAAGCTCCACTTCGCCGTCGGCGACGGAGACACCTACTTCCTCAACAACGCCGTCCACCTGCTGCAAAAGCAGTTGGACGCAACACGCAATCCCCACTCGGACGCGACCTTCCAGTACGGCCCCGGCATGCCCCACTGCTACACCGGAGGCCCGTCCGAGTACACCATGCAGCAGAACAGCGCCGACTGGGCACAGCGCGTCATCCCCCAGATGGTCGATCACATGCTCGCCACCGCCCCACACGGCGCCGACGTGACCTCCTGGCGCTACTGATGGCCAACAGCGCAAAGCCCGCGATGGAGGCTGCCCCTTCGCCCCAGACCATGCTGCAGCGGCTCGTTGCAAACTGGGTTTACGGCGGCTTCCTCGCGGGAATCCTTCTGCTTCTGCTCACTCCGTTCTTCGCACAGCATTGGACACCCTGGCTCACGTCCGTCTTCCTTTGCCTACCCATTTACATGCTGCATCAGTATGAAGAGCATGACCATGAC
>DAIDIF010000164.1 GCA_027451805.1 Acidobacteriota bacterium | reverse complement strand
CAGCACCAGCGCCCCCGGCGTGCCGCCGCCCTCGGGCGGCGGCGGCGTGGCCCCGCCTCGGCCGCGCCCGCCGAAGCCCCCGAATCCGCCCGGCGGCGGCATCGCCGCGCCTCCGCGCCCGCGCCCGCGCGCCGGCGACGCCAGCGTGCGCAAGTCCCAGCTCACGCGTTCCAGCCCGGCGCGCGCCCGCACCCCGAGCACGCGGATCGCCTTCCCGCGGGCGTCGCGAATCACCAGCGCGTACGCCGGTGGCGCCTGCGCCTGCATCGCCGCCCGCTCCGCCCGCGTCGGATAGGGCGTGAAATCCGTGCCCGCGCGCTCGGCGGCGTGCTCCCGCCGCCGCATCTGCTCGAGGTCGGTCCGCGGCACCGACGGGATCCAGGTGCTCAGCAGCGCCACCGGCCCCAGGTTGGGCGCGGTGAAAAACGCCGCGCCATTGTCGGCCTTGCCCGGCGCGCCGTACTGCGCGCTCTCCTGAAACTCCAGCGCCGGCCGCGGCGGCAGCACGCCGCCCGGCCCGGCCAGCGTCGCGGCGTCGAGATGGCGCAGCGGCGTGTAATCGTCCAGCACGTAGATCCCGCGCCCGAACGTGCCCACCACCAGGTCGTGCTCGCGCCGCTGGATCGCGAGGTCGCGCACCGCAATCGTGGGCAAATCGCGCATCTGGATCCAGCGCCCGCCGCCGTTGTTCGAGAAGAACAGCCCGAACTCGGTGCCCACGAACAGCAGGTTGGGATCGGCGTCGTCCTGCGCCAGCGCCAGCACCGGCCCGTTCGCCGGCAAGTTGGAGGCGACGGACGTCCAGGTCGCCCCCGCATCGGCGCTCTTCAGCAGGTAGGGCTTGAAGTCGCCGTTCTTGTGGTTCTCGAACGCCACGTAGACGGTGTGGGCGGCGGTTTGCGAGGGCAGAATCCGGCTGATCAGCGTGCCATCGGGCACGCCCGGGAACTTTTCGTGCCGCGTCCAATGTTTGCCGCCGTCGAGCGTCACCTGCAGCAGGCCGTCGTCGGTGCCGGCGTAGAGCAGGCCCTCCTGCTTGGGCGATTCGGCGATGTCGATGATCTTGCCGTAGGGCTCGGTCGAGGCGTTCTTCGCCACCGCGTCCGGCCCCCAGATGCGGCCCATGATCGGCAGCGCGTTGCGGTCGAGATGGCGCGTGAGATCGGGGCTGATCTCGCGCCAGGTGTTGCCCCGGTCGTCGCTGCGGAACACCTTGTTGGCCGCCATGTACAGCCGGTTGGGATCGAACGGCGAGATGAAAAACGGCACGTCCCAGCCCCAGCGGAAGCCGGCTTCGTGCTCGCCCGGTTGCGGCTGGATGCCGACCGCCTCGTGCGTGCGCAGGTTCACCCGGTCGAGCACGCCGCCTTGGGATTCGGAGTAGACGATGTTGGGATCCACCGGATCCACCGCGTTGTGAAAGCCGTCGCCGCCGTGGGTGAACCGCCAGGCCGCGCGCGTGAGGCCGTTGGAGGAGTAGGTCCGCGACGGTCCGCCCTCGTCGCTGTTGTCCTGCGTACCGCCGTAGATGTCGTAGAACGGCGCGGCGTTGTCCACCGTCACGTCCACGAACTGCCCCAGCGGCAGGTTGGTCTTCCACTCCCAGGTGGCGGCGTGGTCCCAGCTTTCATACAATCCGCCGTCGCATCCCACCAGATAGTGGTCGTCGTCGTTCGGGTCGATCCAGATCACGTGGTTGTCCACGTGCTTGTTCGGCTCCCCCAGGGCCGCGAACGTCCGCCCGCCGTCGTTCGAGACCGCGATCGTCGTGCTCAGCTCGTAGACCCGCCGCGGACGCTTCGCGTCGGCCACGATTTGGGCGTAGTACATCGCCCCCGGCTGGATCGAGTTGCGCTTCTGCCAGTGCGCGCCCCCGTCGGTCGAGCGGAACACGCCGCCCTGGCGCTCGGCCGCTTCCACCGTCGCGTAAATCACGCGCGGATCGGCCGGCGAGATCGCCAGCCCGATCCGCCCCAGGTCCACGCGCGGCAGCCCGTTGTTCAGCCGCGTCCAGCTCGCGCCGCCGTCGGTGGTCTTATAGAGCCCGCTCCCCGGCCCCCCGTCAATCAGCGTATAGACGCGCCGGGCGCGCTGGTACAGCGCGGCGTACAGCACGTCCGGGTTGCGCGGATCCATCACCAGGTCGGCGGCGCCGGTGTATGGGTTCCCGCCGAGCACCTTGGTCCAGGTCTTGCCCCCGTCGCTGGTCTTGAACACGCCGCGGTCGCCGCCCGCATTCCACAGCGGCCCTTCCGCCGCCACGTAGACCACGTTGGAGTGGCGCGGGTCGATCACGATGCTGCCGATGTGCTGCGAGTCGCGCAGCCCCAGGTTGCGCCACGTCCGCCCGCCGTTGTCGGAGCGGTAGACGCCGTCGCCGTAGCTCACCGTCCGCTGTGCATTGTCTTCGCCCGTGCCTACCCACACCGTCGAGGGATGGCGGGGGTCGAGCACCACGGTGCCGATCGAGTAGGACCCTTCGTGATCGAAGATCGGCGCGAACGTGGCGCCGTCGTCGGTCGTCTTCCACACCCCGCCCGAGGCCGCGCCCACGTAGTACGTGCTGGCGTGCCCGGGCACGACCGCCAGGCTGACGATGCGCCCGCTGACAATGCCCGGCCCGATGGCGCGGAGGCGCAATCCGGCGATGGACGCCGACGTCAGCCCGCCGCGCCCGCCCCGCTGGGCCGCGCTCAACCGGGGAAAGCCACACAGCGCGAAGGCAACGCCCAACGCGAGAATTCGGTCAATCCGCGTAGACATGCCGCGATGCTACGCCCGCAGGCCGCCGCCGTCCAGCCCCTGCCGCCCCAGTCATCTCACTCCGCCCGCCCGGCCAACCGGCGACGGCAGGGCGCCGCCCCCGGCAGGCGGAGAGCCCCACCTCCGCTATGCTTCAATGAGGACGGCAGCCGGCGCCGCCCTCCGAAGGCGGGTGGCCGAAAGCCGGCCGCCGACTGCTGCAAGCCGGCCGCTTCGCGGGGCCATAGCTCAACGGTCAGAGCAGCGGACTCATAATCCGTTGGTTCCTGGTTCGAATCCAGGTGGCCCCACCAACTCCTAGCGCGAGCCCGCTGCGACCGGCGCTTCCGACTGGGCCGCCCCCGTCCCCGCCCAGCCGCTCAAAGGCGACGCGTGATAGCAATACGGGCACGACACCCGCTGGCCTCGCACTCCGCACTGCGGGCAGGCCGCGTTCGAGAACGGGTCCATCGTCTGCTGGCAGCCGGCGCACCGCCACAACTCCGCCGCCGGCGGTGCCGAATGGCACCACGGGCAGTGCACCTCGCCATGCTGCGGCAGCCGCGCCAGCTTCCACTGCTCGCGCGCCCGCTTCAGCCCGCTCCAGCAATAGGTGACGATGAACACCGAGATCAGCGCCAGCCAGAGGTCGTGCCACAGCGCCGCCAGCACGAACAACCCTGCCACCCCGGCCAAGCCGATCACCGTGGCCGCCATCAGGCTCCGGATCCGGCCCAGCGGATACCACAACAGCGCCCGCAAGATCTGCCCGCCATCCAGCGGATACACCGGCATGAGGTTGAAGATCAGCAGGCCCAGGTTGATGTACACCAGGTTGTGCAGAAAGACCACGGCATCCGGATTGGCCGCGACCATGGCCGGCGTGGTGGCGAGCGATGCGCAGACCGCCAGGATGGGCGCCAGCGCCACGTTCACCAGCGGCCCCGCCGCCAGCGTCCACAGCGTTGCCCCCGGCCGCTCGGGCGTGTCCACGAAGGCGATGCCGCCGAACGGCCACAGCAGAATGCGATTCGCCCGCCCGCCCACCTGGCGGCAGGCCGTGGCGTGGCCGAACTCGTGCAGGGTGACGATCAGAAACAGCGCCAGCAGCTCGAGCACGTTCCAGACGAGCGAGGAGTAGGCGCCCGCCCGCATGTAGATTTCATACACCGCCACCAGAATCCAGGTGGGGTGCAGCGAAACGTCGATGCCCGCGATCGTCGCCAGGTGGATCGGTCGGTTCCAGCCCATCCCTCATTGTAAGCTGCGGCGGCGGACCCCTGGCCCCCGGTTCCGGGCCTAAGCTGCTGCCGCCATCCGTGCGTCCATCGCCAGCGGGGCCTTCTTCCGGATCAGGAATTCGCACTCGCCGTACCGGCGCGTGCGAACGGCGACGGAGATGAAAGACAGCGCCTCCTCCTCCGTCTCGAACTCTCCCACCCGCTCGCCGGTGCATACCGGTGATCCCGGCCGCGTATGCATCACTTGAACGATATAATACGCCACGGTCGTCCCTCGCCTTCTCCCAAGCCTGGAACCATCCTACGCGGCGGGGCGGGCGGGAACGCGTGATTGGTATCACGCGGGATAGAAAATCCGCACGCCGCGGCCCCGCCTCTCGACGCGGCAGATCCCGAGTCGCGCCGGCTTACTCGTCGTCGTCCGGCCGCCGCCGCCCCGGCGCGCCCACCCCCGGACGGCACACCGCCAGCCCCGCCGCCGTCGCCAGGTCGGCGCAGCGCTTCTCAATCGTCCAGAATTGGCTGGCGCGCAGCTCCAGCGCACAGGCCACGTGCATGGCGTCGGCGGTGGTGACGTCCAGCATCTTCTTGTGGCGGCGCACCAGCGCCATGCTGCGCTCCATCGCCCCCTCCGGCATGTCGGCCTCGCGCCAGCGGCGCACGCTGTCGCGTTCAAACCGCGCCAGCACCTGCTGCGCGTCCGACGAAGTGAGCCCGCCGCGTGAGACCCGCTCGAACACCGCGTGACTCCACTCCGCCTTGTGCAGCGGCGTCACCAGGAAGCGCGGGCGGAAATCCGACACCAGCCGCATCAGATCCTGCGTGTGCCGCTCCGGCAGGTAGAGCGCAATGAAAACGCTCGAATCGCAATAAGTGGCCAATGTGGGGCGAAGCTCCCCCCGAATTGTGCCATGAGGCGCTACGGCTCAACCAGCATTTTGCCGCGCCAGAATGCAGCCGCGTCCCGCCCCGGCTCCAGCACGCTCACCTGGCAGGTGTAGCCGCCCGGCGCCAGCGCCGCCAGCGGCAGTTGGAAGGCGATCGGCACCGCGCCCGCCCGCCCGCCGCGCCCCTGATGCACTTCCAGCAGCGGCGTCTGGTACACCCGCGCCCCGTTTCGGTAGAACGCCACGTACGCTTCCAGCGGCTCCAGCGGCGCCGCCACCGGCCCGTGCTCGTACGCCTGCAGGTAGACGGTGAGGGTTTGCTGTCGGCTGAAAACCCTGGTCACACTAGGCATCAGCTCCACGTTGTTCTCGATCAGCGGGCTCACCGCGTTCGCCGCCGCGCTCTTCTTGGCGTTGAACAGCGCCGCCGTCAGCGCCACCTGCTGGCTCGAGAGCACCACCGAGCTGATCGGCAGCCCGCCGGTGCGCATCAGGTTCGGCACGGTCAATGTCTTGATATACGTCCCGATCCGCCCGGTCTCGTTGTCCCGCGCCAGCAGCTTCACCGTGTACTCGCCCGGCAGCAGCGTGAACCCGCGGGTGTACTCGATCGGCGAGCGCGCCAGTTGCGCGGCCGTCGCCCGGTTGAGCTTCACCTGCACCCGGTCGCGCAGGTTGGTGATCGTGGTGCCGTACTGGTCCTTGACCTCGCCGATGAAGTCGATGCGCGTCTCCCGCGCCCCGCCCTTTTTCGCCAGCGCCAACTCGCTGCCGGGAATCTTCGCCGCCCAGCGGCACGAAGTAGTTGGCCGAGTCGAGTTCGAAGTAGTGCTCAGCTTCACCCCCGGCCGCGGCGGCCGCAGCGCGATCTTGATCCGCCGGAACTTGCCGTCCTTGGCGGTGTTGGTGGTGTAGTAGCCGATCAGGTAATAGCTGCCGATGGCGTTCTGCGCCGTGGCGATGCTGCCCGCCAGATTGTTGGTGTCGAGGATCGCCTTGCCCCCGGTGTCGCTGCCCAGCGCATAGAGCGTATCTTGCGAGGAGATCAGCCGCGACTGCATCGCGTTCGCCGCCGCCCCGTTGTACATCGACACCCCGCCCGGCGAGCCTTGCGACGCGTCCCCCAGCGGCGCCCCGGCCGCCAGCCCGCGCGCGTCCAACGGAAACAGTTGCACGTTGGCCTTGATCGCCGCATTCGTCGTGGCTTCGAGCTGCGCCTGGTTGTCCACCCCGTGCAGGTTCAGTCCGCTGGCGAAGTACACCAGCGACTTTTTCTCGCTGATCGGCGCCAGCATCGCGATCGCCGTTTCCAGCGCCGCCAGTTGCCGGTTGGTGTTGAGGATGTTGAACTCGCCGTCGTCCTGTCCGAAGGCCGTGCCGGTGTCGGCGCTAGCCGCGTCCGCCGCCGCCCCGTCGAATCCGACGCCCGTGCCCAGGATCAAATCGCCGATCGCCTGCTGCAGTTTGTCCTTGTTGCCGGTGAAGTCCTGCCGCACCCGCACCCCGTTGCCGGCGTAGTCCAGAATCGCCATCAGATCCGCCGCCCGCATCTGCGACGCGATGAACTGCTGCGCTGCGCTCAGCGCGCGCAACCGGTCGGCGATCGCCGCCGCCGACGGAGGCACCACGGGCTCAGCCGGAGGTCTCGAACACCCCCCGCTCCCGCCCCAGGTCCCACGCCGCCGGGGTCACGATCGTCTTCGGCCCGATCGCGATCTTGCGCCCCTGCGCCGCCGCCTCGCGCACGTCCGCCTCGCACACAAACGCCACCGGCTTGGGCTTCGCCGGCAGCGGCGGCGGCGTGAACGCCGGCGCGGGCGCCGCCGCCGGGGCCGGAACCACCGCCGTCGCCGCCGCCTGCGGCCGGATCCCATGCTCCGCCAGCACCCGCTCCACCGCGCCGCGCAGCGCCGCCTCGCCCGGACTGGCTGCGGCGTTGTCCGCCCCACTCGCCGCCGCATGCCGGCAGCCGCAGGTCGCCCCCGCCGCCGGCGCTTGCGCCGGCACCGCCGCCGGCGCCGCACCCGCGGCTTCCCAGGCGATGCGCTTGATGTTCATCAGATGCTGCGGCCCGATGTTGTCGCTGGTGCTGTTGCCGCCCAGCGCGCCGCAGCCCAGCGTCATCGCCGGAAACAGGTTGGTCGTCGCCCCGATCGAGCCCAGCGGCGACGGGCTGTTCACCACCACCCGGAACGCCGGCATCCGCGCCCCGAACTGCCGCACGATCGCTTCGTCGCGCGCGTGGATCGCCACCGTGTGCCCCAGCCCGCCGAAGCGCAGCAGGTCGCGGCAGCGCTCGAAGCAGCGTTCCCGGTCGGGCAGGAAGAACAGCGCCAGCACCGGCGACAGCTTTTCCGCCGACAGCGGGTATTGCTTCCCCATGCCCGCCAGCTCCGCCGCCAGCACCCGCACCTCCGCCCCCACGCGCTCGCCGAAGCCCGCCATCGCCGCCAGCTTCTGCGGCGCCTGGCCCACGCACTTCGGGTTCACCGCGAAGCTCTCGCCCCGGATCAGCAGCGCCCCCAGCTTCGCCGCCTCGTCCTCGTTCATCAGGTAAACGTTCTGCTGGCGCAGCTGCGCCAGCAGCGGCTCGCGCAGCGCCGTCTCCGCCACGATGGATTGCTCGGACGAGCAGATCGTGCCCCAGTCGAAGCTCTTGCCCGCCACCACGTCGCCCACCGCCTTCGGCAAATCAGCCGAGCGATCGATGTACGCCGGCACGTTGCCCGGCCCCACCCCGAACGCCGGTTTGCCCGAGCTGTAGGCCGCGCGCACGATGCCCATGCCGCCGGTGGCCAGGATCACCCGGGTCTTGGCGTGGCGCATCATCGCCTGCGTCCCGGCCAGCGTCGGGGTGGAGAAGCAGCCGATCAAATCGTCCGGCGCGCCCTGCTCCACCGCCGCCCGGTGCATCAGCCCCACCGTCTCGCAAATGCAGCGCATCGCCGCCGGGTGCGGGCTGAGCACGATCGCGTTGCCCGCCTTGAGCGAGATCAGAATCTTGTAGATCGCGGTCGAGGTCGGATTGGTGCAGGGCAGAATCGCCGCCACCACCCCCATCGGCTCGCCCAGCTCGATGAGCCTCGCCGCCGTGTCCTCGCGCAGCACGCCCACCGTCCGCATGCCGCGAATGGCGCCGTAGACGCGCTGCGAGGCGAACAGGTTCTTTTGGGTTTTGTCGGCCGCCCTGCCGTAAGTGGTCTCGTCCACCGCCAGCCGCGCCAGCCGTTCCGCGTTCGCGGTGGCCGCCGCCGCCATCGCGGCCACGATCGCGTCCACCTGCTGCTGGGAAAACTCGCGGTACGCCAGCCACGCCGCGTGGGCGCGCTCGATCAGCTCTCCGGCTTCGGCCACGGATGCGGCCTCGGCGCCGCCCGGCGCGACCGCCGCGGCTGCTTGGGCATCCTCTGCCACTCCGACGCCTCCGCCCCGCTACTTCTTGTCCGCCGCGATCACGCCCCGGTTGGGCAGGATCTTCTCCACCTCGCTGTGCGGCCGCGGAATCACGTGCACGCTCACCAGCTCGCCCACCCGCCGCGCCGCCGCCGCACCCGCGTCGGTCGCCGCCTTCACCGCGCCCACGTCGCCGCGCACCATCACCGTGACGTAGCCCGCGCCGATGTACTCCTTGCCCAGCAGCGCGACGTTTGCCGCCTTGACCATCGCGTCGGCGGCCTCGATCGAGCCCACCAAGCCCTTGGTTTCAATCATTCCCAATGCTTCCATCCAGGTCTCCTCCGCGCGTTGCTACCGGCTAACGCTAGCACGGAACCCCGCGCCGAAGCTAGCCCGGAACCTCACCATGACCGCCCTGCCGCCGGCTACGAGCCGGGCGGGGCGATGCGCGGCGCGCTGCGTCGTCCTCAGTCGGCCGGCCGTCGTCACGTACATCCCTGTACGCTCCTCCTGAGTTGCGCGCGTCGAGTTGACCGGCCGGGGGAGGGGCGTCGGGCCCGGCGTGGG
>DAIDIF010000163.1 GCA_027451805.1 Acidobacteriota bacterium | reverse complement strand
ACCGGCCCGAGGCTGCGGGGTTGGGGGGGGGTGGGAGCGGGGAGCTGTGCTCAAAGGCGGCCGCAGCGGGAAAAAAAGGGAGTCGTGGCGAGCGGAGGTGGGCCCACGTCCGTGCCTTTATTTCCTTTTTCCCCATGTCGGGCGACGGAGAGCACGCAGGCGCGCCGCTCGTGGCGAGCGCCGAGCCCAGCATCTGCGTGATATGCCGCGACACAAACGATGAGCTTGTGCCGCTCGGTTGCCCCACGTGCGCGATAGGCGGCGCCCGGTGGCACCGGCAGTGCGCCGCCGCCTACCTCTGCGACAAGCTCTCCCCATTCAGGAGCTCGGGCCTGCTCGTGGGCCAGCTGGTGAGCGGGACGACCAAGTGCCTGCTCTGTGCACAGTCGACGCTGCCCTTCACGGTGCGCTACGCCGGGCAGTGCAAGCGCTCGCTGCTGGCCGGCGATCGTCTGGTGCGCTGGGCACTGAGCATGACGATCGTCGCGCTGCATACCGCGCGGGACCTGGTGCTCAGTTACCCCACCACGCTCGTGGCGGGCGTGCTCATGCCCCAGCTGGGCAGCTACGCCGGCCGGGCGCAGCTGCTTGCCGTGTTCTTTGTTGAGATGCTCTCCACACGGCGCATGCTCTCCCGCATGCTGGGCGCGCCGGCGCCGCCGCTGGACCCGATTGTGTGGCTGACATGGCCGCGCCTCGCCGTTGCGGCGTGCGTCGCCGCCACGGGCGCCACGCTTCGCGCCTTCCTTGCGGACGACACCTACCAGCTGGTGATCGTTCTGCTCGCCACCGCGGCCCCGCTCGTCGTCTATTTGGTACTGTGGCTGGTCGCGGACTGGGTCAGCGAGGAGCCCGAGACAAAGCTCGTGTTGGTCGCGCCGTAAATGTTCTCCCCCCCACCCAATTCAACGCACACACACACACACACATACATACGTCGGTTTGCGCTCAGTCCATGTAGTAGGCAGCGAACCGGCTGGCTCCCTGCGGCGCGGGCGCGTCCTGCCCGGCGCGCCGGTCCGAGCCGCCAAAGACGCTGTCGATCAGCGGCCGTACGTCCAGCGACTCGACGTGGCCGCCGTGGTGCGCCTCAACGATGCGCAGCCACACGCAGAACGACTCGAGGTAGCTGTTCAGCCAGTACACGTGGCCCCGGTACGCGATGGACCAGTGGTTCATGAGCTGCGCGAGGCACGGGTACGCGCGGTAGTCGGCCAGCTCCGCGTGGCTGCTGGCGCCGCTGGCGCGCAGCGCGTCGATCTGCGCCTGCGTCACGGGCTGCTGGGCCAGGCCGTGGAAGCGGAGCGGCAGGTGAGCGCTCATCACCGCGTACGTGTCCCACGCCAGGCGCTGGCGGCGCGCGGTGAAGAACCGGTCGATGCGGTGGCTGATGTGCTCGTGGAGCGCGAGGCGCAGCAGTGCGTCCTCGCGCCCCGCGGGCGCGTCCGCGGGCAGCGCCGCGAGGCCCTCGCGCAGCGCGTCGTCGGTGGGCGTCTCGGACTGCCGCACGATGGCCTCGTAGTCGGCGCCGCGCTTGAGCATCAGCAGCGGGTTGACCGCGAGGCCGCCGCTCGCGGCGCGGAACCGGCGTATGATGGACAGCGGCGCGACGCTGCTGGCGTTGGCCGCGTCGCGTCGGTTGGTGATGTCGTACACGCCGCGCTCGCCCGGCCAGAGCGCCTCGTCGGGCAGCGCGCGCTTGAGGAAGCCCGACGGGATGCACTCGCCCGCGGGCCGCAGGCCGCCCTGGACCCAGCGCACCGCGGCGCGGAAGCGCGCCTCCCGCTCGCGCGCCGCGCGCCGCTCGTCGTCCGTGGCGCCCGCGCCGTAGCAGAGGTTGTAGGGGAAGGGCAGCGCGGCGTAGGCGTCCGGCGCGGGCGCGAGCGCCGCGCCCCAGTACAGCCGCTCGCGGAAGCCCTCGAAGAGCGCGCGCAGCAGCGCCAGCGCCTCCAGGCTGCAGTGGTAGCGCTCGCGCACCATGGCGTCCGCCGCGAGCTCGCCGGCGCGGGGCGGCGAGCCGTCGCGCCGGAAGGCGTCGGCGTCGTGGGCCAGCTCCGAGTGCGCGCACGTCACGAGGAAGGAGGCGCGCACCTCCAGCAGGCCCAGGTAGTGCCGCAGCTCGGCCGAGTAGACCAGCTCGTTCCAGCTGCTCTGCAGGTGGTAGAGGTGGTCCAGCAGCGTGGTCATCGAGAAGCGGTTGATCTCCACCGGCGCGCTGGTGCTGCGCCGGTCCAGCAGCAGCTCCGCGATCGCGGCGGGCGGCAAGTACGCGTGGTACGCCCGGATCATGTCGGGCGTGGCGCGCAGGTGGCAGCACTGCAGCAGCTGGCACAGCAGCCCGAAGCACAGGTCGGCCAGCCGGTAGGCGCGCCCCTCCGCGGGCACCTCGTGGCGCAGCTGCTCGCCGTTGCGCAGCACCAGCTGCCAAAGCTGCTCGTGGAGCCGCAGCCAGGTGGCGTGGCTGTGCGTGCGCCAGGGACGCAGGCGCCGGCCGCGGTGGTCCACGAACGGTGCGCACTCGGCGTGCGGCGCGCCGCGGCGCGCCGCCTCCGCCGCCGCGGTGTACTCCGCGATGCACTGCTCGCACAGGCGGTAGAGCGAGCCCAGCGTGTCCACGAAGGCCGCGAAGGGCTCCGCGCCGCGCGACGCCGTCGGCGGGCCCTCCGCGGGCAGCCGTTCGGCCGCCTCGGCCAGCTCGCCGAGCAGATCTCGGGGGGTTGCCTCACGCGGCTCGTCCACGGGCACCACGTAGGGGTGGTCAAACAGCCCGCGTGAGGCCATTGCGCGTGCGCACGCGGCAACGGTGTTTGTGTGCCCGTCGCGCCGACAAAACCCCCGGCTCGTGCGCGCCCCGACACGGGCCGCCCCACGCGCCGCCTTTTTTTCGAACGCACCGATGGCCGATCGGGCCCGAGGGCCGAGCAGCGACTTTTTTGCCAGCCTGCGCAAGAAGTTTGCAGCAGCCGCCGCTGAGCAGCAGCAGCGCCAGCAGCAGCAGCAGCAGCAACGCCACGAGCGAGATCGGGGCGCCGAGTGGCGCCGGCGCGAGCACGCGGGGCGCGGCGGGCGCGGCGGCCGAGACGGGGACGCGGACGAGGACGAGGACTCGGGCGACACGTGCGACTCGCG